>CALWGM010000074.1 GCA_944380065.1 uncultured Lachnospiraceae bacterium | reverse complement strand
CATAGAAAAAGCTACAACGCTATAATTTCTTTTCATATTTACTCCTTTTAGTTGCCGGGCATACGCTGATCAGATGCGTATGCCCGGTTTTCTGCTTAAGAATGAAACACGGTGTGCTATTTGGAATGCCGGATGACCTGTCCTGACTTATTTTACTCAATCTATTTTCTTCCACGCTCCCGGTTCTGCTTCATAAAAATACTGTCCGTCCCGGAACTGCACCGGCGCCGTGCTGCCATCCTCAAAAAGTATCACCGGCGCGCCGTGGAAATTGCGTACAAAGCCAGCGCATCCGTCTCGCCGGATGACAACCCTGCCGGAGAGATCCTGTTCTTTCTGCATGGGATTTGCTGGTGTTGACGTATGTTCCTCTCTGGCAGGAAGTTTTTCCTGGTTGTCAGGAGAATTTCCATACGGATCTGTTGCTTTCTTTCTCTCCTGCTTTTCTGCTTTCTTTTTCTCTTTGCGCCCCTTCTTCTTCTTTTGCTTTTCTCTCCGGCTCTGGCGTTTCCTTCGCTTTTCACGGCCGGAGGGAGAGCCCTGGCGGCAGAATACAAAACGATACAGCAGGCATCCAAACAGGAATCCAATGACTGCGATCAGAATCCAGCGAAGGATCTGGTAAGCCGTGCCATTGGGCATTCTCCCGCCGAACAGCTGCAAAAGCAGATACACCAGAAAGGCCGGAAGGATCCCGCAGGCCACACAGAGCACGGCGTCAGCCATGCGGATCACCCGCAGGATTTCTCCCGCCGCGCCGATGGGAACCGGCAGCTGTTCCAGCGCGAAACAGATCGCGAACAGGATGCCGAGACACACAGGCAGCCGTTTTTTATCATAAGCAAACAGAACGGCCAGCGCGGCGAAAACCACAGCGCCTGTACAGGCCGCCAGCCGTACACACAGCATCAGGTTATTCTGCATGGGCCAGCTCTCCGCCGTGACGCCTGCCGGGAAACCGAAACAGACTGATAGAACAGCTGTGGCAAGCAGTCCCTTCGGGGACAGAATCCGCCTGACAGGCGACTGTTTTTCTCTGATTTTCTCTGTACGCCTGCGTTTCTTTTGCTGCTTTTCCGGTCTTTTAGGAGCCCGATCTGTATTCCGGTATGTGCGGCGACTGTCGCCGCGGCTTTCTTTTTGTCTCAATGTTATCACATCCTTTTTCATCAAATGGTAACACTGATTGTAACACGGGGAGCAGAAAATGATTCTTAATCTTTTGTGAATTATTCTCGGTCTCCACCTGCCGGAAACGGTTCGCAGGATCAGATTTCCTCATCATCCAGTTTCAGGTCATCCTCGTCCGCTGTGTCCGCAGTGTCTCCATAATGGTGATAACTTCCATAACGGCTGTAGCCGTAACGCCCGTAGCCATAGCGTCCGTAGCCATAACGTCCATAACCATACTCGTTCATTCCCTGGGGATAGGAATTGAAGATATAGCCTAAGAAATGCGGCCCGTTCCCTTTCAGGAAGGACAGGCTCTCCATGATCTTCTGCTGCGGCACCATATCATATTTGATCACATACAGCACAGCGTCCACATATTCCTCCATCAGCGCCGCGTCCTGGAAGATCCCGCAGGGCGGCGTATCCAGGATGATATAATCCATTTTGCCAGCCAGACGGCGCATGATCTCCCCGAACTGCGGATGACTCAGGACGCCGGCCGGATGTTCCATCGCCCTGCTGCTTCCGATAAACCAGAACTTCTGTTTTTTCAGCCGGCGGATCCGAATCTTTGCCTCCGGATCCTTCCCTTCCTGGAAAATGTCCTGCAGACCGACGCCGTCTCCGCAGTCCAGAAGCTGCGCGTCCCGCTGTTTTCTCAGATCTCCGTCGATGAGGAGCACATGCTTTCCCATAGAGGCAAACATTTCCGCCAGCGCCACAGCGACCGTAGATTTGCCCTCATCCGGCATGGTGCTGGTAACCATCAGGATCTTTTCCCCGTTCTTTTCCATTTCCCGCTCCAGCCGCATCTGCAGCGCCCGGATATTCTCGCGGTATCCATAGGGAAGCCGTTTGTTTAAAACGGAAAGATCCGTCTGCACCTTCCGGTTGCGGGCTTTTGTTTTCACATAAGGGATCACCGCCAGACATTTCAGGCTGGTAAAGCGTTTCAGATCCTCCGGATCCTTGGCTGTTCTGCGGAAAAAGGCCATCAGTCCCAGTACCACCACGCCTGCCGCCGCCCCGGCCAGGATCCCGATTCCCGCGATCCGCACAGGATCCGGCTGATTATAGGGAGCTGCCGGCAGTTCCGGCGTATCCAACAGGTTAAATGTGATCGATCCCAGGACAAACCGCGCCGTCTCCGGATAAATCTCCAGCGCCGTTTCCAGGATTTTAAGCGCATCCTGCGCGTCCACGCTTTCCGCCGTCATGGTCACCATATTGGAATTCTCCACCGTCTCCGCCGTGATCGTCCCGTTCAGCGAATCCTCCCCTAAATTTTCCAGCAATACACTTTTAAAATAATTGCTCTCTAAGATATAGGGGAAGGTTTTCGACAGCTGGTCGGCGGAATCCTGGTCATAGTAAAATCCATACAGGCCGCTGTCTCCGTCTCCCGTGGAAACCGTAAAGGTGGCGCTGCACTGATACAGCGGCGTGTAAGTAAGATAGCTGTACAGTCCGTAGCCGCCGGTAACGGCAACGACGAAAATCAGAAACAGCCACCACATCTTTTTGAAAATACGGAAAAAATCCCGCGCCAGCTCCACAAGGTCGATTTCCATCTCTTCCGGCTCACGCGCAGAGGTATGTTCCATGCTATTGTCTGCCATCCTCTTACTTCCTTTCTGATGCATACGATTTGTAGGACGCATAATCTTTGTACCGGTATTCCCGCTGCGGCTGCGTCCACTCACTCTGAAACGCATTGAGGACAAAGCCGCTGAAATCGACGCCGCTCTGCCAGATCAGATCCACAGCGTCGTTGATCACCCGCACGTCCGACCAGTCCTGACGGATCACCAGCAGCGCCGTGTCCGCTAACTGCATCCACAATTCCGCATTGGTGGATACGGCAATGGGCGAGCTGTCGATGATCACATAATCCATCTCCTCCCGCCATGTCCGGATCAGTTCCTCCAGCCGGGGCAGATCTGTCACCTTCGCCGGATCTGCAACCGGACGGAACTGCAGCAGACTATACAGTGCATGCTTCCGTTCCGTGATCAGCGCGTCCCTCCAGTTTATCTCCCCCTTCAGGATCTCATCCAGCGAATGGTGTCCCTGCTGTTTGCGGGAAAAAATCTTATACAGAGCCGGTTTGTGCAGGTCGCTGTCCACTAACAGGACTTTTTTATGCTTTTCCGCCAGCGCCAGGGCCAGGTTGGCAGCCACAGTAGATTTTCCCTCATTCTCACTGATACTGGCCACTAAGAGTACCTTCAGGTTTTTCTGATTCATATGCTGCTCCACCTGTGCCCCCATCTTGCGGCTGGCCTCCGCGACGGGCATGCTGACCAGCGGAGAAGAAAGAAGCAGCGCCTGTTTGCTGCGGTTCTTTTTCCCAAACGCCGTCTTTTTCTCATAGGGAATCACCCCGCGGACTTTGCCGTCCAACTGTCTGGCGGCAGAAATCTCGTTCTTCACGGTAAACCGGAAGACATAAAACAAAAGAATAATCAGGATCATCCCTGCCGCCCCGGCGGCTGCCAAAAGCTCCCGCATGGCTATCAGGCGGGATTCGCTGGAGGGCGCTTCCGGTACCTCAGGCTCCTGGACGATCTCCAGGGAAGCATTGGAAAATACATATTCCGAAACATCCTCATAATTTTTCAGCGCGGAATTCATCAGCAGGTACGCCTGCCGGGGATCCGGTGAGGAAGCGTTTAAGACCAGCAGGTTGGTCTCCTCGATGGCCGAGCAGGTGATGGTTCCCTGGATGGTCTCCCCGGTATCCTCTAAGATTTTTTCCCGCAGGGCGTCGCTCTGGAACACTTCGCTGAAAACGCCGGCCATTTCATTGGCCATAGACAGGGAGGAATAGGTACTGTACTCATTTCTGGCCGTGACCACCACCGTGGCCGACGAGGTATACTGCGGCGTATAGGTCAGATTCCCCACGCCCGTGGCGCCCAGCCACAGGGCAGCGGCCGCCAGGATAATATACAGAATGCTGTGTGCCAGATCACCGCAGATCCCGCGGATACTGATTTCATCAAAATGGATGGATTCTCTTCTCAAGGCTGTTCCTCCTGCTCTCTCACGACTACGGTCATCCAGGTCTCCCCGCTGTGTCCCTGCCCGTCTGAGACCGTATAATGGATCTCATATACCCCGGGCGTCTGAGTATCCACACCGGACTCCCAGGAAACCGCCTCTGCGCCGATGCTCTCCCCGTTCCCGTTATAGAGCGCCGTCACATAATCTGCCGGGCGGATCTCACTGCCGGGATCCAGATAAACGATCCAGGAGGAAAGCACGATCTCCATACTCTGGGATCCGCTTTTTACCACATGCACCGGCAGGCTTAAGGATGAGGTGTCGCCGTAGCTGTTGGTAACCTCCATCTGGACATGATAATCCCCGCTCTTCTGGTAATTGGCGTCCGAATCGGTCTGGATCACCCAGTCGCTCAGATCGCCTTCCAGCATGTCGGACGCGCCGATCTGATCCATCACCGTGGTGTAGCTGCCCTCGCTCTCCTCAAACACCAGCGGATCCGTCAGGGTAAAATCCGGCGAGTGATAATCGGTGAAACGCACTCTCCGGGTCAGGGATCCGGGCTGGTTGGAGGAATCAAACACCACGTAGGTCAGGTCGCAGAGCCCCGGAGAGAGAAAGCGGGAAAAATTCCCTGCCACGATCTCCGCCGTCAGGTCGCCGTCCTTCGCATCACAGGCCGTCAGCCCTTCCATCAGCTGCTCCTCCGTATAATCGCAGGGGATTTCCAGCACTTCCCGGTCGCTGGTGATCTCCGGGATGGACGTGTCCCGGTTCTTCAGCTCCACGGCTTTCGATATCCCGAAAGCCGCGGCCGCCAGGATAAACAGAATGATCACAATGGTTCGCACAAATTTCATGGGGTTTCCTTTCTTTCCAGTTCATTAAAATTCAAAAAAATCACGGTCGGTTTTACGCCTCCGCAGCCACCTCCGGCAGCTTTTCACACAGCGCCACGCCATGACCGGCAATCCGGTACACTCTGGTGCACATGGAGAACACGCTGGGCCGGTGCGCCGCAACGATGACGGTGCGGTGAGGATCCCTGCGGATAATATTCTTCAGAACCGCTTCCTCGGTCTCCATATCCAGCGCGCTGGTGGCCTCATCCAAAAGAAGTACCGGGGCGTCTGCCAGCAGCGCGCGGGCAATGGACAGCCTCTGATTCTGTCCCTCGGAAAAGCCCAGACCGCGCTCCCCGATCTTCGTATTTATTCCCTGTTCCAGTTTGCTGACAAAAGACCAGGCGCAGGCCGCTTTCAGGGCTTCCGTGATTTCCTCATCTGTCGCCTGGGGCTTTACCATCCGCAGGTTGTCCGCGATCGTCCCGGAAAACATGGTGTTCCCCTGGGGCACATAGCTGAACAGACATCTGGTGGACGGGGAAATCTCCAGGGAAGCGCCGCCCGGGTTTCCGATCCGCATCTGCCCCTCTTTGCGTCCGAGCAGTCCCAAAAGAAGACGCAGCGTGGTTGTTTTTCCCTGTCCGGAAGGCCCCACTAAGGCGACGATTTCGCCGGGATTCGCTTCCAGACTGGCATGTTCATAGACATTTCTGCCGTCCTTGTAGGAGAATCCCACGTCGGACAGTTTCACATAGACGCCGGACGTATGTGCTTTCTCCCGGATCTTCTGCGCTTTTTTCTCATCTGCATAGGATTCCCGGGGCAATGTAATGATCTCCATGATCCGTTCCGCGCTGGTGGCTGCGCTGATGGCTGTGGGCACCAGGCTGACAATGGAACTGAAAGATCCGGTCAGGGAGGAAGACATGGACACAAAGAGCGTCATGGTTCCATAGGAAATATCTCCCTGCCAGAGCCGGAAAACCGCAAAGCCGTAACAGCCGTAGCTGACCGCCAGGGCTGTTATGGACATAATGATCGTAGAAAAGGACTGATACCGATACTGGCGCAGGGACAGGGATAGAATATCGCTCTGGATCTGGCGCATCCGCTCCGAAAACTGTTCAATCAGGCCAAAGGCTTTGATGGACTGGATATTCTGGTAGGTCTCCTGGTTGAAGCTCATGCGCGTACTTCCCATCTGCTGGTTTTCCCTCTGGAATTCTGTCATTTTGGACAGACGGTAACGGGACGTGAGAAAGGTCACCGGAGCCCCTGCCAGGGCGATCAGCGCCATGATCGGATCATGATAACAGACGATCACAAACGCTCCCACAAAATTGGCGATGGTGGTCACTGCGCTGGGGATAAAATTCAGGACGCTGCTGGAGATCGCCCCGGAATCCCCCGAGCTTCGCATCAGGAGATCGCCGGTGGAATACTCCGACAGAGACTCCCAGTCGGTGAACATTACCTGGTCAAAAATATTGGCCTGGATCTCATTCTGCACTTTCGTCCGGATCAGCAGGGAAATCTTCCCGGTGAGGATATTGATAAAAATCCGGCTTACGCCAAAGCCGATATAGAGAGCGAACGCCCAGCCGATGGAATCGGAATTAAATCCGGTGACTGCGTCGATCAGATTCTTGGAAACCACGGTTCCCGCCAGACCGAATACGGTGCCAAACAGGCCTAACAGGGTATAGATCACAATCTGAAGCCAGTATTTCTTCACATAGCTATAAATCCAGCGCCAGGAAGCCCAGATCTTATCCCAGTCCCTGGCCATCAGTTTTTTCAATAATTGCAATGCAAATCGCAGCATATTTTTTGTTGATTCCTTTTTTCTGATAGAGTGATTTCTGCTGTGCCCACACACGGTACACGGCAGAAAAAGAGGGAAACCCGATGCTCGGCGAGCCGGTATTTCCCTGATTCATCAAATCTGTAATTCATTTTTTAACAACTGTACCGCATCCTCATCCGGCCTGCAGGCCAGATGGTAGACCGGAATCTGCGCCAGCAAATCGTTCAGGGTATCCAGACAGGGCGTCATCCCTTCCGGATACCAGTGCGGCAGAAACACCTGATCCATAATTCCCTGCAACACATCGAATCCCGACAGTCTTCGGATCGAATTCTCAGACGCCTGTTCCAAAGTAATCAGCGCTCTCAGTTTCACCTTTGCATTCATGCAATAGGGAGAAGATCCGTGCCACGGCGAACCATAGCCGTAAAACCCATCCGGATTTTCCCGGACAAACACCATGTCTCCGTTCAGGATATCTGCGCCTGCAAACTGATTCCAGAGCTCTGCCTGCGTCGTCTTACCGATCCCGGAAGGCCCAAGGAACATAATGCCGTTTCCCTGGTAATCGATCAGGGAACTGTGCATCAGCAGAGTTCGGCGGGTGACGAGGTAGGAATAAAGCATAAGAATCAAAAGCGAACTGGTTGCTTCCGAATCATCAGAATAAAGGGTTGCTTTTGTCCAATTACTATTTGAAAATAAAATGCTTGTACCTCGTCTTAATATATAATTGGTAAATGTTGCCTTTAATTGATATATACCGTAATAGAAGGATGGGGACACCATCCATTCAACTTGGAGTTTAGCGTATTTTATTTCATTTTGACACATAAAAGCATTCAAAAAAAATTTATTATTATATTTAATTCCTCTTATTGCGATGACACAATCTACTATTCTATAAAATCTCATTTCTAATTAGTAGTATGGAATCTTACACATCTTCCTATCTCCATTAAATCTAACATATCCGCATTTTGCAAAGCCTGAGCTAAAGCTCTATTAGTAGCTTCTATATCACCTGGTACATAGGAAACGTTAACTGGTATGCCACCATTATAAACAATCCATCCATATCGTCCAGTAATACCACCAGAACTTTCCCAACTGACGGTAGCTCCAAATGATATGTCACTTACTACTCCTCCAGATGAACCTGCATTCATTAACATAGGCGAATTTTCATCTGCCTTTACTCGTACATAAACCTGACCATCTGCCATTTTATAATTCCTCCCGTTCTTCCTTTATATAATTTCTAAATCTATCACAAAACTTCGTATCTACTTTGCTTATGCTGCCACTCCGTGCTGCAAGTGCTCCTGCACACATACGACAAACCGTCCGGACTTCGCATTTCTGACATTCCTCCGGCCAGCGAAGATGCTCCTCATAATCCACCAGTTGCTGCCATACATCGGAAAATTTTGTCCTCCTAATGTCCAGATCTGGTTCATTCATAAAAGAACAAAACCGCATCTTCCCATCCCAGGTAATCCAGAAGCTGGTGCGGTATCCCTTACAGTAATCACAGGGTTTGTCATTCTCCGGCCGGGGCGGCAAGGCCATCATGCGCCGCACATCTGCGCGGAAGTCTGTAGCTGTTTCTTCATCAATCGCAACTTTCGCAGCCTGAGTATCTGCGCCGCGGATGGATGGGTGTACCGCAGTCGAATAAATCCATGGAATCTGCCTGCCCAGTGTGTAGCGATGAATGTTCGCAAGATCATGCATATTCTGTTTGATCACCGTCGTCACCGCAATCACTGGAATCTGCAGGGACTGCAACGCCCGGATCCCCGCGTCTGTTCTGGTAAATCCATCTTTCACCCCGCAGACATCCTCGTAAATCTGATTATCCGAGCCATAGATGGTGGTTTTCACCTGATAAGGCGGATATTGTTCCAGCAGATCCAGTATTTTTCCGGATAGGGTGGACGCATTGGTCTGCAGTGTGATATAAAAACCCATCTGCGACAAGGCAGAATAGATGGCTGCAAATTCCGGATGCAGGATCGGCTCCCCGCCTGTTATACAGAGAGACAGCATACCGGCGTCCCGTGCCTCCTCGGCCAGCCGGATCCATTCTGCAGCATCCATTTCCCTGCCAAACAGCGGGATCCGTTCTTCCGCCAGATGCACGTAACACATTTTGCAGTTAAAATTACAGCGCGGCGTCAATTCAAAGATGCCGGATATGGGAACAGCATGTTCTCTGGCGTATTCCTGCATCTGAGTCATGAACTGATTGCCCGTCGGGAAGTTATCGCAATCATGATTTGGCATCTTTTCTCACCACGATTCTGACGGAACCACCCTCCGGGACTGGATCTCCCGGCTCCCGTTCCAGAATATTGTTTCTCTGCAGGACAGACATAAACTCCTCAATGTCTTCCAGTGCCTCATCCTTTGTAACGCCGGTATATTTCTCCAGGATCAGATCTACTAACTTCTCCCTGGTAAAGGAATGATCCTTCATATATTCCCAGAGATAAGCTGCCGATGCGGATATGTATACAATATTCGGGATCTCCTGTACCCGCTTTCCGGTGGGGACAATCACATACTGACCGGCAACCTCCCGCAGGATTAACTGATCTTTGAGTCTCATGACCTGTCTATCACCCTCTCATACTCATAATCACCCCTATGATTCTATATCTCCCTTTCGCTATACGTGAACTATATCACTCCGCCGCCCACATAAGGATCCAAGATATATTCATAGTACTGTTTCCTCAGCTCCGCCTTCCGGTTTCTGCTGAGCATAAAGGTGAGCCCGCTGACCTTGCAGGAATCCGCTTTCATCTGTTCCACAGCGTCCATATTGGCGATGATGCCCCGGTTGATTTTCAAAAACCGTCCGTCCAGCTCCTCCATGAAGTCCGTCAGGCTTCCGCGCATATTTACGAAAGTGCCGTCAGTCAGATGGATATGCAGGTAATTTTTCACGCTCTCCACATAGACGATCCTCTCATAGGGAATCCTGCGCTCCTGCCGGATCTCACAGTCGTACACCTCCACGCCGGGCATGTGTCTGGCGCGGAACCGGCGCCGCACCTCCAAAAGCTGCTCCTGGCTGTAGGGCTTGGAAAAATAATACAGAGCGTTGTGATCGAACGCCTCCTGCCCGTAATCCCGCCGGGTGCTGGTGAAGACCACCTCGCTCCGGGGAAGTCTCTGACGGATCATGTCGATCGCCCCGGAACCGTCCGGCAGCTTCAT
Organism: uncultured Lachnospiraceae bacterium; assembly: GCA_944380065.1. Lineage (GTDB taxonomy): Bacteria > Bacillota > Clostridia > Lachnospirales > Lachnospiraceae > Eubacterium_I. Next base: position 2,349 of record CALWGM010000074.1, on the reverse strand, counting down.
ATACAGGACGAACACATCCAAAAAGAGCAGGTCGTATTTTGCTCCGTTCCGGATCTGCTCCGCCAGACGGCCGCAGTCATGAAACAGGTCAATCTCCACATCCGGCCACAGCCCGGACAGATCGTTTTTCAGCTTTAAGGAATCTTTGCTGTTGAAATCACAGACCGCAAAGTTCACTCGTTCCACCTCTTTCCTATTATACTTGATTCTCTTTTCCATAATCATACCGGATATCCCAGTATCTGACTTTTTATCCCTCTTTTTCCGGGGATTGCGGTTGAAAAACCGCCGTGATCACAGGATTTTCCCATTATCGGTTGAGAAATCCCGATATTTCCCGGATCAGCGCGGGCAGAAACTGTCCCCTTTCTGGCCCATGGCAACCCATCCGGCCGGTATCCGGAAAACGACGGACCGAGACCGGCACGCCAGTTCTCTCGCTGTATTCCAGAAACAGTTCTTCCACAGTCTGTCTGGTTCTGAGATACGGAGATCTTTCTTCCTGTTCCCCGCCGCCGGAATGTGATTCGTATACTTTCCTTTCCGGCTCCGCAAATACGGAAATCAGCACAACAGGGCAGAGACTGCGGCATCGTCTCAGCTGGTCTATGAACTTCAGGGGCGATCCGAAATAAAGATCTGTCGTTTCCTCCGGATGATCCGATTGCCTGATCCAGAGAAAATAAAAGATCATATCCGCTTCCCTGCAAAGCTCGCTAAGGCGATCCGGGAACCGGTTTTTGTCTATGCAGCGGACGGCAGATGGCTTTACAGAGTCCGTCCGGTCCGCGGCCGTGCTGTTTTGTCTGTTCCAGGCTTCTGCAAGCCCTTCGGCCAGCTCCTTTCCCGGGAAACTGTCTGTTCCTGTAATTAGTAGATTCATTTCCTGTCCTTTCCGCACTCTGTTTTTTGCATGAAAAAAAGCGCAGATTTTCCCATTCTGTCCTGTTGCAGACAGAACCATACTCTGCACTCTATAGCATCCGGCAGGGACAAACGCGGCGAGGCGACGATTTGTTCCGAACCGGAATTTCCGAAAATCTGCTGAAAACCTGTCAGACCCTGTTCTGTCGACAGCTTTCTGCAAAAATTCTGTTTTATTTTATACTCTATTTTACAGATAGTCAAATATTATTTTACTACTGGCAATTCCAACGAAAAGAATCTCTCTATTATTTTCATATGTATCTGCATATTTTGAAGGTTTTGAAGTAGTATAAGGTATAAAGGAGTTTGTTATATGGTCGACTATACTGTGAATCCTGCGGCGATCGGTGAACGTATCCGCAGGCTGCGCCTGAAGCAGAATAAGACCCAGTCCTACTGGGCAGATATGCTGTTTATTTCCCCATCGTATTTGTCATTGATCGAAGACGGTAAACGTATTCCCAAGCTTGAAGTTCTGATCCAGCTGGCCCGTGTCGGACAGGTTTCGCTGGATTATCTTGTTTTTGGAGATGAGAGATCTATGGATTCTGTGCAGCTTGCGTTTGACGCCATGCGGAATCATTACCCGGAGAAAAAAGTATGCCAGGCGCTGCAGGTTGCGGAGTTTTTTCTGAAGGTATCTGCAGCGGATGATGAGAATGCTGAACTGTAAAGATATCACAAAAGGACAGGGAGCGTCATGCCGACGGTTTCCTGTCCTCTTCTTTTCCTGTGAATATTCAGGCTGTATTGTTTATTTTACCGCAGTTGTCCCCTCTGCAATCCACTGCCTGACGCAGCTGACGCTCTCTTTCGCAGCCTGCGCGATCTTTTCCAGGGGGATCCCCATGGCAAACAAAGACTGCACCATTTCTTTTTTCCCGCGCTCTTCCCCAAATTCAATTCCTTCCTGATATAACGCATCCATTTCTCTGCACATAGCGTCCACTCCCTCCTGTGTTTCTTTCAATTCGCGCATTCGCGCGGCCAGGATCTCACTGTACATCTCACCTGCATGGCTGCAGTGCATGTCGTGCATCAGCCGTCCTAATTCTGTGTCATCCTGGATCCGCGAATTCACATAGATCACGTAAGCCCCATCATCAAAAGCTGCATTTTTTTCACAGACCTGTTTCTGAATGTGACAGATTGGAAGATCATAGCCTAAAGCGTCATCCCTGGTAATAAAAATCACACAGCTTTCCGGCAGTTCTTCAAAATCCTGTCCGGCCTCCAGGGTGTTCATATCCAGCAGGCCACTGTGATAGCGCGTCCTTCGCGGCGACGCTCCCTCACTCTCCTGCTGGATCTCCAGGTCAAATAATTTCCCTCTGGTATCACGGATCACACAGTCCAGAACTGCGGAACGTCCCTGCAGATTCTTATAATCTTTCTGCACGACACATTCCAGCACCCGCAAGG
>CALWGM010000073.1 GCA_944380065.1 uncultured Lachnospiraceae bacterium | reverse complement strand
TTATAATTGCCTGAAAGCCTGCAACCCGGCGACGGCAGAATACTGTATTTCCCAGGCGCTGATCAACGCGGTGGAGGGAAATTTGGATGAAGGACTGATTTTCTGCGGCCAGCGTACCGGGGAAATCCGGGAGATCTCCACAGTGCATCAGGTGGTGGAGGATCTGCTGGCAGTCTGAACCTTACTGGTTACAGCAGCTCCCTCCTTCTGCGCAGGGGCGGGCGGCTATGCTGTCTGTCGCTGTCTGTCCTGGTCAGCGCTGTGGCGCTGAGTTCTTTTTTGTTTTTTACCTGGATCGTGAACGATGTTTTCCATGTGACAGAGACTTACGAATCAGCCCTCTATACGATTCAGGCAACCTTTGTGACACTTCTGATTGTCCTGATTCCTGTGAACCTCAGTTTATACCGGAGCCGGAAAAAAGAACTGGAGATACTTTCCACGGCAATTCATAAAGTGTCGGAAGGGGATTACAGTTACCGCATTGCGGCGGATGAAAAGTCCAGCCTGACGCCTATTTATGAGGATTTTAATAAAATGTGCGGGGAACTGGAAAGCGTACAGATCCTGCGCAATGATTTTATCAACAATTATTCCCACGAATTCAAAACGCCCATCACATCCATCAACGGGTTTGCCTCGCTCCTGCTGGAGCGGGAGCTGCCGGAGGAGGAACGGCGGCAATATCTGGAAATTATTGTGGAGGAATCCGCCAGACTTTCTCAGCTGGCGACGAATACGATCCTGCTGTCCAGGCTGAATAACGCGGTAAAGTATACGCCGGAGGGCGGGAGAATTTCTGTTGAGGTAATGCCGGAGAAGGAAGTGATCTCAGTGGCGGTTTCCGATACCGGCGAAGGCATGGACAGAAAGACGCGGGAGCATCTTTTTGAACCATATTTCCAGGGAGATACTTCCCGCGCAAGGCAGGGACTTGGCCTGGGGCTTTCCATCTGCAAAAGAATCGCAGAGCTTTGCGGCTGCACCATTCGTGTAGAGAGCGAACCGGGAAAGGGCAGCTGCTTTACGGTGACGCTGCCGGCAAAGTGAGCGTCGGATCAAAACGGATGCATATTTTCCGGAATACCGCATATCCTTTACAAACAGGGAAAAGGGGAAAGTGTGCATGAGTTCAAAGACGAAAATCGTAGTCCTTCATATGAAGGAAGTCATATATACCATGATTTTTATCGTGCTGGCGATCGTACTGATTGGCCTGCTGATTTTCATGTTCGGCCCGGGAAAGAAAAACAGGCAGGCAGAAGAAACGGCTGTCTATAACCCCGGCGTCTATACCGCGTCGATCCAGCTGGGCGGGCAGACCCTGGATGTGCAGGTGGCGGTGGATGAGGATCACATCAACGGGGTTTCGCTGGTGAACTTAGACGAGACGGTGGCCACCATGTATCCGCTGCTGCAGAGCTCCATGGACAGTATCAGTCAGCAGATCTGCGAGGATCAGTCTCTGGAACACATTTCCTACTCGGCGGAGAATCAATATACAGCCACGATCCTTGTCGATGCGGTGGAGCAGGCGCTGGAAAAGGCGGAGATTGCAGAAGACGGGGAACCGTCTGAGTGAAGCGGCCGGAAGGAAGACAGGACAGCAGCCGGAAGAATCAGAGAGAAAATGAAAAGGCAGGAGTCTGATGAAACAGATTCCTGCCTGAACTGCGTCTGGAGCCATCGGCTTACAGCCCGCCCAAATAATCGTTGATGGGGGAGAGATCCACGGAGATCTCCTTCACCGGCTGCTGCTCCTGATAGAAAGAAATGCCGGAGTAGGCGATCCATGCGGCAATCGCAATGATAATCACGGCCGCCACCAGCCGGGTCAGCCGTTTCTGCCGTTTCGTCTTCTGGATTTCCTTTTTGCGGTTCTTTTTTTCTGCTTTGTATCGGTCAACTTTTGCCTGGCTCATTTCCTGCCGCTCCTTTTCACATGATTAAAATGAGTATAGCACAGACCGGCAGTTTTCGTCAAATCCCTGTGAAATAGCAGATAATGAGAGAAAAATGAGAAAATAGCCCTTTTTTCCCAACGGTATATTGTGTATAATGTGAACACTTAGTGAATGCAGGTGAAATGCGGCATGCGCTTGGTAAAAGCAGATCCCTGACCATCCGTGGGCAGAACGTGGAGACGAATGCTGAGGCTGGCGGGAAGGGTATGATCAAAAAGATACATGGAGGAAAGAACAGATGCTGGAAGCAGGAATCAGAGGAGAACAGAAGGTAGAAGTTGTTTATGAGAATACAGCCACAGCGGTAGGCAGCGGCGTGCTGGAGGTGTTCGCCACCCCCTGTATGCTGGCGCTGATGGAGAAGACGGCATGCGACAGCGTGATCCCTTATCTGGAAGAGGGCTGGGGCACTGTGGGTACGAAGGTGGAGATCAGCCATGTGGCGGCTACACCCATCGGTATGACGGTTCGCTGCGAGAGTGAGCTGACGCTGGTGGACGGGCGCAGGCTGGAGTTCATGGTAAAAGCTTATGATGACGCCGGGCTGATCGGCGAGGGAACCCATGAGCGTTTTCTGGTGAATAATGAGAAGTTCCAGAAAAAAGCGGATGCAAAGCTGGAAAAATAGAAGAAATCTGTCATTGACAGAAGCCGGGATTGTATTTAAAATAATACATAAGCTGTATACATAATACATATGGTACATTTTGCGCAGCGCCCCTGACCCGGGCAGGAGAGCGGGGCAGAGCAGTACAGCTGACATCAATGAGGGAAAGAGTATGGATGAAATTAGTTTAAAAGCACTGGCGAAGATTAATCTGGGGCTGGATGTCCTGGGAAAACGGGAAGACGGTTATCATGAGGTCCGTATGATCATGCAGACGATCCATCTGTATGACCGGGTGGAGATCAAAAAGACGAAATCCCCCCATATCCATGTGGAGACGAATCTTTTCTATCTGCCGTCGGATGAGAATAATCTGGTTTATAAAGCAGCAAAGCTGATGAAGACGGAGTTTAAGATCAAGGAGGGCGTGCGGATCACCCTGCAGAAGTTCATTCCGGTAGCGGCCGGGATGGCCGGGGGGAGTTCCGATGCAGCCGCTGTGCTGGTGGGGATGAACCGTATGTTCAATCTTGGCCTCAAACAGAGCCGGCTGATGGAGCTGGGCTTAAAGTTGGGGGCGGATGTGCCGTTCTGCGTGATGCGCGGCACGGCTCTGGCGGAAGGGATCGGGGAGAAACTGACTGCGCTGCCGCCGATGCCGAAGTGCCCGATTCTGATTGCGAAACCGGCGATTTCGGTTTCTACAAAACGTGTTTATGAACAGCTCCGGCTGACAGAGATGACGGAGCATCCCCGGATCGATCTGCTGATCGAGAACCTGAAAAAGAAAAATCTGAAGGGGATTGCGGAAAATATGGGAAATATTCTGGAGACAGTGACAGAAAAGGAATTCCCGGTGATCCGTGAGATTAAGAGGCTGATGAAGGAAAACGGCGCATTGGGCGCCATGATGACCGGCAGCGGGCCTGCAGTATTCGGAATTTACCACAATGAGAAGGAAATCCGCAAGGCATATGACGCACTGAAGCAGTCTGGTCTGGCAAAGAATGTCTATACATCGGACATCCATAATAACAGGCGCTGAGTGCAGCAGTTGACAGAACAGGAAATACGAAGGAAAGGGGAATCGACGATGACAGAGAATTTGGAACTTCAGATGGACGCCTACCTGCCTCTGCGGGATGTGGTGTTCCATACGCTTCGGGCAGCCATCTTAAAAGGTGATCTGAAACCGGGAGAACGTCTGATGGAGCTGCAGCTGGCGGCAAAGTTAGGGGTCAGCCGGACGCCGATTCGCGAGGCGATCCGGATGCTGGAGCAGGAAGGGCTGGCAATCACCATTCCCAGAAAAGGGGCGGAGGTAGCCAGGATGACGGAGAAGGATATGGAGGATGTGCTCCAGATCCGCGCCGTACTGGAAGAGCTGGCAGTCCGGCTTTCCTGTCAGAAGATCACGGCGGCAGAGCTGACAGAGCTGCAGGGAGCCATGGAACAGTTTGTGGAAATGTCCAGATCGGACGATATCGCGGAGGTGGCCAGCGCCGATGTGAATTTCCATGACGTACTGTACAAAGCGTCTGATAACCCGAAGCTTCTGGGTCTTCTGAATAACCTGCGGGAACAGATGTACCGTTACCGTGTGGAATATCTGAAAGACCGGTCGATCTATCCCCAGCTGATTGAGGAGCATCACCACATGTATGAAGCGCTGCGGGAAAAGGATGCGGACAAGGCGGCGGCTTATACCCGGAAGCATCTGCAGAATCAGGCGGAAGCCGTAAAGGAGATTATCCGCAGGCAGGAATAAAATCAGGAAGGAACCGCATAATAAGGGAGTAAGGCAAGAAAAAACGGCCTGCTCTCTTTTTTTGTGCAGAAACCGGAGAGGAAATCCCTCCGTCCGCAGCTGCAGAAGAAAGACCGGCGGCGCCGCAAATCACAGCGACAGGTACGGAAAGGAAAAGGATCGATGGACAATCAGGCGGTTTCAAAGAATCTGGATGAAAATATTACCTGGTGGAAACAGCAGTTTTCCGGCTGCGCGGATATCAAAATGCTGGGCATGTGCCTGGGAAAGGATATGGACGTGCGGGCATTCCTCACTTATGTGGAGATCACGGGCGGAAGCTTTATGATCGAGAAAAGTACGCTGGGGAACCTGCTGGCAGGGCTGAACCGGCTGCCGAAGGACGAGGTGCTGGAGAAAATCCGGGAAAACGGGATGGGCGTTTCAGACGCGGTGCCGTTTGCCTCCATGATGGAGGCCGCGGACGCCATGCTGACCGGGGATACGGTGCTTTTTGTGGATGGTTTTGACCGGGCGGTGAAGATCCCGGATAAAGGATACCCGGCCATGACGCTGAAGGACGTGGATTCGGAGAAATCCATTCACGGAAGCAACGAGGGGTTTGGCAATTCCATCAAGCAGAATACGGCGCTGGTGCGCAAGCGTCTGCGCTCGCCGGATGTAAAGGTCTGGGAGAAAAAGGTGGGCGTCCGCACCAAAACCAACGTGGATATTATGTATGTGGACGGTCTGGTTTACCCGGAATTTTTGCAGGAGATGGAGCGCAGGCTGGACCGTTTTACGGTGGACGGCGTGCAGGATATCGGGGTGATCCAGCAGCTGTCGGAAAAATACTGGTATTCGCCGTTTCCGCAGTTCCAGTCTACCAGACGTCCGGACCGGGCGGCCATGGCGCTCCTGGAAGGACGGATGGTGGTGCTGGTGGATAATTCCCCGGAGGCACTGATTTTTCCCACGGATTATAATTCTTTCATCAAGACGGCAGATGATTACTATAACCGGTGGGAGATTGCTTCTTTTACCAGGGTGCTGCGGTATGCGGCGTCCTTCCTGGCGATGGTTCTCCCGGGGCTGTATCTGGCGGTGACCAATTTTCATACGCAGATTTTGCCGACCAACCTGCTGCTGTCTTTTGCGGCTGCCCGGCAGGGCGTACCGTTCCCGGGGGTGGTGGAGCTGCTTCTGATGGAGCTGTCCTTTGAGCTTTTGCGGGAGGCGGGTATCCGCCTGCCGGGGGTAATGGGGAACACCATCGGTATTGTGGGCGGTCTGATCATCGGACAGGCGGCGGTGGACGCCAATATTGTCAGCCCTATGGTGGTGATCATTGTGGCGTTTACAGCGCTCTGCTCGTTTGCCATTCCCAATGAGGAGTTTTCCACTGCGTTCCGTCTTCTGAAATTTGCGTTTATCGGACTGTGCGCTGCCTGGGGATTTTATGGCTTCTTAGTGGGACTCCTGTTCTTGCTGGTACATTTATCGCAGCTGGAAAGCTTTGGTATGCCGTATTTTACGCCCTTTGTGGGGGCAGATATGAACCGGAATGCCGATGAGGAGGATTCCTTTGTGCGGCCGCCGTCGGCGCTTCTGAAGCGCAGACCGGTATATGCCAGTGAAAAGAACCGGACACGGCTGCGGATCCGGAAGCAAAAAAAACTGTGAGGGACGCCGCGCGGCGGTTCTCCGGGAAAGCAGGAAAAAACAGACAGGAGCGATGCAGGAATGAAAGACCAGAAAACAGCGGGAGAGCCGCTGGTATTTGACCGGGAGCACCGGATCTTTTCCAATAATTATAAAATTTCTCCCCGCCAGATCCGCAGGGCAGTGACTCTGGAACTGTTTGGGGCCAGCTCACTGCTGCTGCCGGGATATCTGGCGGAAATGAGCGGGACGGCCGGGGTGGCGGCGCTTCTGACCGGCGGAGCCGCCGCCCTGGCTCTGCTGGCGGTGTGGGATCGTCTGGCGGCAAAATGTGATTTTTCTGTGCAGGAGGAGATAAAGCACAGCGGGGACGGCGACGGAGCCGCAGGTACGCTCTGGCTGCGCAGGATCCTGCAGGTCATTGCCGGTGTGGGCGTGGTGGGAATCGCGGCCTATGTACTGTATCTTCTGGCAATCCTGGTCCGGGAGCAGCTGTTAGATGCGAGGTATGAGCCGGCGATCCTGATCACCCTTACATTGGCGGGGGTGCTGGGATTGTGGAAGGGGCTGGAGTCCAGGATCCGGATTTATGAGATTTTATTCTGGTTCCTGCTGATTCCGTTGGCGGTGATCCTGATCATCGCCTCGGTCAGTGTGACGCCTGTTTACTGGAAACTTACGGAGACCACCGGGCTGGGGTTTTTCCGGAGCTGTTATGCCAGCTTTTTCTTTTTTGCGCTTTCGGCCCTGTTCCTGTTTTTCCGTCCCCACTGCAGCCGCCCGGAACAGGCGGCGCGCAGTGTGGGGAGCGGGATCGTGACGGCTGTGGGGCTGAACATCGTGATTTATCTGATTCTTCTGGGGATCTTTCAGCAGAAGCTGCTGGCACAGCTCAACTATCCTGTGATACTGCTGATGGCGGTAGTGAGGCTGCCGGGGGAATTCTTTGAGCGCCAGGATGCGCTGATGACCGGGATCTGGTTTTTCTGTCTGTTTGCGCTGTTTGCCTCCCTGCTTTTTTACGGGAAAGAGCTGCTGCGCGGCGGGTTCTCGCACAAAAAAGACAGGAAACCCAAAGAAAAGCCCAGGCAGACGGCGGCTTCGCCGGAATTCTGGTGGAGCACTGCCTGCGGCGGGGCGGTGTTTGCTGCGGCCGCTGTCCTGCTGCATGTGCAGGGAATGCCGGAGATGTTCCTGCGGGGAATTTTCGGCGGCGTGGGGCCGGTGCTTTTGGCGCTGCCGTTTCTTTATTATCTCTGCGCCCGAAAACAGAGGGCGAAGGAAGGGGGCGGCGCAGAATGAAAGGGAAAAAACAAAGATGGAAAAAAATATATGGAAGATTCCGGAGCGCAGCGGTGCGCCTGACGTGCCTGACTCTGGCGGCAGGCTGCCTCTGGTGTTCCGGCTGCGGCAGGCATGAACTGGAACACAATGCTTTTCCGCTGGCGCTGGGGATCGGGACGGATGAGAGCCGGTCTTTTCATATGTACGCGGCTTATCCGGATCTGCAGGGCAAAGATGCGAAGGAGAATGTCCTGGCGAAGGATCTGTACTGGGACGGCGCCATGGACGATCTTTTGGAGGGGACGGTGCAGATGTCCGAGGGAAGCAGCCGGAATGTGAACCTGAACCATCTGAAGGTGCTGATCCTGGAGCGGGACATCCTGGAAAGCGGGGAGAAAAAAGAAGAGCTGGTAACATTTTTTCAGGAGAAAAGAGACGCGGCCTGGAACAGCTATGTGCTGCTCTGCGACGGCGGCCTGGACGGAATTTTTTCCGGGGAACTGGAGCTGAACAGCTGCCTGGGCATCTACTTGGAGGATCTGATCGAGGGCTGGACACATCTGGAGCGGGATACGCTGATCACGGTGGGAGATCTGATGAGCCAGTACTACAATGCCGATGAGATCCTGCTGATCCCGGTGGTCAGTGTGGAAGAAAAAAAGCCTGTGGTAAAGAAATTTGCGGCGGTGGAGGATCTGCAATATCGGGAGGAGATCTCTATGGAGGAGGTGTTTGACCAGTATACAAAACTGAAGGTGCTGGAAGCGGATGTGACGTGAGATTGTTTTCTGACGGAAACTGCGGAGGCTGCTGTGTGGGGCTCCTGTTTTGTATAAAATTCCCTGCAATGGGCAAGAATCTCATCAGGCGGGGGATTTCCCGCCGGAAAGGATGGGACAATCATGATGAAACGATATATTGCGGGGGCGCTGGCTGCTGCGGCAGGCTGTGTGATGCTCCTGAGTACGATCCATACAGAAATACTGCAGCAGAAGATTGCCGGGAAGATCCTGCGCTTCCATGTGCTGGCCAACAGTGATTCCGGGCAGGATCAGGCGCTGAAACTGAAGGTGCGGGACGCGGTGGGGAGTTTCCTGGCAGAACCGCTGGCGCAGGCGGACTCCATGGCGGACAGCGAACGAATTGTGGAGGAGCAGATACCGGAGATCGAGCGTGTGGCCGGGCAGGTAGTGGCGGAGGAGGGCTATGCTTACCGTGTGGACGCTTCCTTGGAGCAGTGCGCGTTCCCGGAAAAGTCTTACGGGGCTTATACATTTCCGGCCGGGGAGTACCAGGCGCTGCGGGTGGTGATCGGGGAAGGGAAGGGGCATAACTGGTGGTGCGTCATGTATCCCAATCTCTGTTTTTCAGGCAGTATGTATGAGGTGGACGAACAGTCCGGTGAAAAGCTGCAGGCAGAGCTGACCGGGGAGGAGTATGCGGCCGTGATCCGGAGCGGGGATTATCAGGTGCAGTTTGGAATTTTGAAGTTTCTGAATCGTGTGCTTGAATAATCGCGGCGATACGTGTATGATAAAGCATAATAACGCGGAGCGCAAGAGGATAAAAGACAGATGACAAAGGATGTATTTGTATCGATCTGCGGCCTTCATTTTACAGACGACGGGCAGGATCCCACGGAACTGATTGTTCCCGGGAAATACTATTTCCGGAACGGGAAGCATTATATTCTGTATGAAGAGGCTGTAGAGGGATTTCGGGAAAAGATAAAGAGCCAGATCCGGGTGGACGACGGCGGCGTGGAGATCATCAAACGGGGCGTAAACAATGTACATATGGATTTCCGCCCCGGGAAAAAACATCTGGCCAGCTACCAGACGCCTTACGGCCCGCTGCTGCTGGGGATGCAGACCCATGCGGTCCAGATTGATGAGCGGGAGGACCGGCTGGATGTGCGGCTGGAATATGATCTGGAGGTGGAGGGCGAACGGCTGTCCGCCTGCTCCCTGACGATGGAAGTGACTCCGCGGGGGACTGTAAATATTTGATAAAAGATAAAGCGAGGGTTTGTAAATGGAGGATATCAGACAGGCTCCCATCGGGGTTTTTGACTCCGGCGTGGGCGGGCTTACGGTAGCCCGGGAGATTATGAGACAGATTCCCAATGAGAAAATCGTATATTTTGGAGACACGGCCAGGGTGCCTTACGGCAGCAAATCAAAGGATACCATCATCCGGTTTTCCAGGCAGATCGTCCATTTTTTAAAGACCAAGGGAGTGAAGGCAGTGGTGGTGGCCTGCAATACGGCCAGCGCCCTGGCTTTGGAGACTCTGCAGCCGGAGATGGACATCCCGGTGATCGGCGTGGTGCTTCCCGGGGCGAAGGTGGCGGCAGAGACCACGAAGAATGGAAAGATCGGCGTGATCGCCACCGAGAGCACCATCGAGAGCCATCTGTATAACCGGGTGATCCAGGCACACAATCCCCAGGCGGAGGTGTTCGGGAAAGCCTGTCCGCTGTTCTGCCCGCTGGTGGAGGAGGGCTGGCTGAAGGATCCGGTGACGGTGGAAGTGGCAAACCGCTATCTGGAGCCGCTTCTGGCCACCGGGATCGACACGCTGGTGATGGGCTGCACCCATTACCCGCTGCTGCGCTCCACCCTGCGGGAGATTATGGGGGACAAGGTGAACCTGGTGAATCCGGCCTACGAGACTGCGCTGGAACTGAAAGCGCTTTTAGAGGAAAAGGGCCTGGCCAACGACAGCCAGGATATTCCCGCCAAAGGAAAATATCAGTTCTATGTCAGCGACGCCGCCAACAAGTTCCGGCGTTTTGCCAACACGATCCTGCCTATTGGAGTGGAGGATACCTGGCTGATCCATATCGAGGATTATTAGAAAGAGTACGGGGATTGTCCATGGACAAAAAGAAGGCCTGTGAAAAACGGATTGACGTTTTCACAGGCCTTTTTCCGATATCCTAATTATTTCTGCCCCATCAGGCGGCTGAGGAAATTCTTTTTCTTTTCCGGTTTTGCCAGCGGTCCGCGCAAGCCCCGTACCTCGGAAATATAGATGCCCGCCACGGTGGCCTTGACCTCCTTTTTGACCG
>CALWGM010000072.1 GCA_944380065.1 uncultured Lachnospiraceae bacterium | reverse complement strand
CGCAGGGGAATGTGTTCAGCCTGTATTATAATCAGGACAAAACATTGAATGAAACCGGCTATGAACGGACCACCATGGAGGTGTTCGGGGAGACGGAAGATCCCACGCAGCTGAAGCTGCTGGGGACGGTTCCCGAGGAGGAGATCTGTGTCAACTCGGAGGATTATGTGTTTGGCATGGTGCGCAACTGCATGGATACCTCGTCGGTGGAAACTGCGTCCAGCGTGCCGCTGGCCACGTTATTTGCGGATATCAGTACAGACGAGATCGGAAAGATTATCCGCAGCGCAGGCGCCGCGGAGGGAAAGTTTTATGTGTACGGCTCTCTGCCCCAGCGCTATATTTACAGTGACAGCCCCGGGGATTACCGGAACGGGGCGGATCCGCTGAAATTCTGTGCGCATCTTCTGGACGGCGGCAGCGGCTACGAGAAGGTCGGGAGCCAGTGGGTGTTTTACGAAACGATCCCCGGTATGGATGCCTGCACGGTGCTGGTGCTGGATGAGACGGAGATGATGGGCGGATTTTTCCAGGTCCGCGTGATGATGGTGCTGATCCTTTGCTTTGCCTGTGCGTTTTTGCTGCTTCTGTACCTGGCCTTCTCCATCCGTATGAGCGAGCCCACACAGAAGCTGAAGGCGGCGATGGAGCAGGTGGAGAGCGGCAACTTAGATGTGCGGGTGAATCTGAATACCCGGGATGAGATGGAGTATGTGGCGGACGGATTTAACCGGATGGTGGAGAAATTGGAAGAATATATAAAACAGGTATATGTGGCGCAGATCAGCAGGAAGGACGCGGAATTAAACGCCCTGAAAATGCAGATCCAGCCCCACTATTTATACAATACGCTGGATGTGATCCGGATGACGGCGCTGGAGCAGAATGACAGGAAAACCGCCAGGCTGCTGGAGAGCCTGGCGCACCAGCTGCGTTACGTGATCGGCAGCCAGTCCGACCGGGTATATCTGCGGGAGGAACTGGACGCCATCCGGGAATATTTCGTCCTGATGCAGGAGCGCTATGAGGGGCGGATTTCCCTGATGATCGATATCAATGATGAGGATCAGATGCTGGTGATCCCCAAGCTGATCTTGCAGCCGGTGGTGGAAAATGCGATCCGCCATGGACTGCGGGAAAAAACGGGAAACGGGGCGGTGGGCATCCATGTGGAGCGGCTGGATGACGCCCTGGAAATCGTGGTGATGGACGACGGCGTCGGCATGTCAGAAGAGCAGGTGGAGCAGATCCGGGACGCCCTGGAAAACCAGGAGATCGGCGTCGTGGATAAAGAAGGCGGGATCAGCGTGGGCATGAAGAATGTCTATGACCGGATCAGGCTGAACTGCGGGTCGGAATACGGGTTTACGGTGCAGAGCGCTCCGGGGCTGGGAACCAGCGTGACGTTCCGGCTGCCGGTCTGGAAGGAGTTGTAGGATATGTGGAAATTAGTCATAGCGGATGACGAGCGTCTGATCGTCAAGGGCTTATCGAAGATGATTGACTGGGAAAGCCTGAATGTGGAGATCGCCGGGGTCGCGTATGACGGGGAGCAGCTGAAAAGAACCATAGAATATGCGGATCCGGATATTGTGCTGACGGATATCATGATGCCCTATATGACCGGGCTGGAATTGCTGCACTGGTATAACGCCAGAGGCGGGAAGGCAAAATTCATTTTTGTCAGCGGCTATCAGGAATTTTCCTATGTGCAGGAGGCGCTGAAAAACGGCGCGGTGGATTACCTGCTGAAGCCTGTGGGCGAGAAGGAATTAGAGGAGGCGGTCAGGAAGACCATCTGCGCCATCGAGCGCCAGAATACGGTGGAGATCTTCGATGAGAAGAAGGATGAGTTCCAGACGCTGTTTGAAGGCATTAATAATGGAAGAAATTATGAGAATGAGGAGCTGTACCGGGTGTTCCGGTCGGCCCACATGACCTTTGAGGACTGTTTCTTTGTGGGGGTCTGCGCGGGAATCTGCCCGGATGAGGCGGCCCGGCTGGCCGGGGAGTCCTTCGGGCATTTCAACCTGCTGCGTTTTTCCGTTTTTAATAAACTGAACGGCGCTTTTGGCATGCGCAGGCTGGGATTTGTGATCCGTAAGGATCAGGACTGCATCCACATTGTGGGGGTGTTTCCCAACCGTGACCGGGATGTTTTTATGGATAAGTATGTGAATCCGATCCGCCGGGAGGTGGAAGAGGAGTGCGGAGTCAGACTCTGTATGGGCGTCGGCGGGGCGGTGCAGGAGCCGTCGGGGATCCTGCAGTCCTATAAGGAAGCCCGGTTCGCCTTCGGTCTGTACCCCTTTGAGGAACAGCCGGTGATCGATTTCGCGGACATTCATCATGACTATTCGGTTTCCTTTGAGGACTTCACCGGAAGCGTGGAGGCTGCGTTCCGGGCGATCATCAGCAAGGATCCGCAGGTGCTGGATAAAATCGACCAGGTGATGGAGAACGTGGAAAACATTCATTACGGGAACTGGAAGGCTGTGGTCATGAGGACGATGATTTTCACCGGGGATCTGGGGATGAAGCTCAGTCAGTACCGGCTGCTGGATGTGGATTTTTATCGGATGCAGGACTGTCTGCAGAAACAGGTGGAGTCCCAGCACACCATGTCGGGGCTGCGCAGATGCATTCATGAGCATTATGCGGATCTGATCCAGCAGGTGTATGCCAAGGGCCGTTCCCAGGACAAGGTGCTGATCGAGGATGTGAAAAATTATATCCGGGAGCATTATATGGAGGATCTTTCCATCCGGGAGTTAGCGGAGGTGGCCTGCGTCAGCCAGAATTATTTTTCGGCCATGTTCAAAAAGGAGACCGGGCAGAATTACAAGGCGTACCTGACCTCCATCCGGATGGAGGAGGCGCTGCGGCTTTTGCAGGAGACAGATCTGAAGACCTATGAGATCGGTGAAAAAGTGGGTTATAATAATGTAAGAAGATTTGTGGACGCCTTTAAGCAGATCTATGCCATGAGCCCCATGGAATATAAGAAATCCATGAAACGGGGGGGTGATTCCACGTAAATGGTTTTGCGTGGGGGATCCTCCGCGCATCCGGGCGCAGCCCGGGTGCCGGTATCTGTAAAAAGCGGAAAAGGAAAGGAAACGTGAGAGGAAAATGAAGATTGCGCATGTGACGGTTTTTACAAAATGTATGGAAGCATCGGTGGCGTTTTATGAAAAAATGGCCGGGTTAAAGATCCGGCGGGATATGCGGGGAACGGAGCATCCGGTTGTATTTCTTGGCCCGGAGGAGGGGGAGACCTGCATCGAATTAGTGGAGAGCCGGGACGCGGCTTATTGCGGCTCCGGGCTGCTGATCGGTTTTGCGGTGGCGGACGCGGAAAAGGAATGGCAGGAAAAAGAAAAGGCCGGGCTGTGCCCGGGTCCCATGGTGACGCCGAATCCCCATGCGAAGTTCTTTACAGTGAAAGACCCCAACGGGGTGGAGATCCAGTTCCTGCAGGAGGACTGACAGGACAGAGAGGCTGCCGGATCTGCGATGCAGGAATCATTTCGCAGACCCGGCAGCCTTTGCCGTTTTTGTCAGTCGGCCTCCCAGCGTCCGGAGGCGCCGCAGGGAAGGACCAGTCCGTTGGAGGTAACCGGCAGACCGATCTCCTCCGCGCGGACGGTTCCGCCGTATGGCCGCATCTCCGTCCCCAGCATGTAGGCCAGGACTGCAGGCTGCAGCCCGGTGGTGTAGGAGTTGATCAGGAAGAAAAGCGGCTGTTCTGATAAAATCTGTGTGCACAGTCTGACCAGCGGATGGATTGCGTCCTCGATCTTCCAGATTTCCCCCTTGGGGCCGCGGCCGTAGGAGGGCGGATCCATAATGATGGCGTCGTAGTGGTTGCCCCTGCGGATCTCCCGCTCGACGAATTTGACACAGTCGTCCACCAGCCAGCGGATGGGGGCGTCTGCCAGACCGGAGGCAGCGGCGTTTTCCTTCGCCCACTGAACCATCCCTTTGGACGCGTCCACGTGGGTCACGGCGGCCCCTGCGGAAGCGGCAGCCAGCGTGGCGCCGCCGGTGTAGGCAAACAGGTTCAGAACCTTGATGGGGCGCCCGGCCTTCCTGATTTTTTCGGAGAACCAGTCCCAGTTGGCGGCCTGTTCCGGGAACAGCCCGGTGTGCTTGAAACTGAAGGGCTTTAAGTGGAACTTCAGCCCCAGCCGTTCATACCGGATCGTCCACTGCTCGGGCAGGTCAAAAAACTCCCATTCGCCGCCGCCTTTTTTGCTGCGGTGATAGTGGGCGTTCATCCTGTGCCAGCCTTTTTCCTTTTTGGGCGTGTCCCAGATGACCTGGGGATCGGGACGCACCAGGATATAGTCTCCCCATCGCTCTAACTTCTCCCCTTTCGAGCAGTCGATGACTTCATAATCGTTCCAGTGATCTGCAATCCACATGAATAGAATTCCTTCCTAAAATATATCATAATGTAAATATACCCTGCCGCAGCATGTTCTGCCGCAGGCTTTGTATCATTATAGAAGAAGTGCAGCGGCATTGCAAGATATGTCCGGATATGGATTGTATTAAAAAAAATACAATCTGAAATCAAAAAAAGAAAAAAAGAACTTGCAGAAAGATGGCATTTCGACTATACTTGTTGATGCTGTGACATGATAGCGATGAAGCGTGAGGTTGCTGCCCCCGCGGCAGGTTTTTCCGTGGAGCGAATGTCAAGTTAGGAAACTGACGACAAGTCACTGTACGAAACTGAAGCCGAAAGGCCGAAACAACGTGTGGAGATGAGATGAAACACACGGGAGAGTGTACAGTCACCGCTTGTCGTACTGAACAAAAGTGCGAAAAGGAGGCGACTTTTTTTATGGCAAATCAAGTCATGAGAATCATTCTGAAGGCTTATGACCACGAGATGGTGGATGCATCAGCCAAGAAAATCATCGAAACTGTAAAGAAAAACGGATCACAGGTGAGCGGACCGGTACCCCTTCCTACCAAAAAAGAGGTTGTTACCATTTTGAGAGCCGTTCATAAGTACAAAGATTCCCGTGAGCAGTTCGAGCAGAGAACACACAAGAGACTGATCGACATCATTGCACCGACCCAGAAGACCGTTGATGCACTGAGCAGACTCGAAATGCCGGCAGGTGTGAGCATCGATATCAAGATGAAAAACAAATAATGCCGACAGACAACTTGGTAAAATCCTAATAGGTTATATATAGAAGCAACACATTCTTCATTTTCCCTCAGGGAAATATGATCACCATGTTCGCTCTTTCATCGAAGGGAACTCAGGGCGAACCGATAGTGTTCCACTTATATATCACTTGTTCTAGGATGAGCGCATGAAGCGCTCCGCTGTAGAGAAAACAGGAGGTAATAAGAATGAAGAAAGCTATCTTAGCTACAAAAGTCGGAATGACTCAAATCTTCAATGCAGACGGAGTATTAGTTCCGGTTACTGTATTACAGGCTGGTCCCTGCTACGTGACACAGATCAAGACTGTGGAAAACGACGGGTACAGCGCTGTACAGGTTGGCTTTGTTGACAAGAAAGAGAAAGCAGTCAGCAAGGACGCCAGCGGCAAGAAAGAAATCAGAAACAGACATGGTGTGAACAAACCGGAAAAAGGTCACTTTGACAAGGCCGGCGTATCCGGCAAGAGATATGTCCGCGAGTTTGCGTTCGAGAACGCGGCTGATTACAAATTGGCGGATGAGATCAAGGCTGACATTTTTGCGGAAGGCGACAAGATCGACGCAACAGCAATTTCCAAAGGTAAAGGTTTCCAGGGCGCGATCAAGAGATTCGGCCAGCACAGAGGACCTATGGCTCACGGTTCCAAATTCCACCGCCATCAGGGTTCCAACGGCGCCTGCTCTTCCCCGAGCAAGGTATTCAAGGGCAAAGGCATGCCGGGTCACATGGGCAGCGTAAAGGTTACAGTTCAGAATCTTGAGGTTGTTCGTGTGGATGCTGAGAATAATCTGCTTTTGATCAAGGGTTCTGTACCGGGACCGAAGAAATCTTTAGTAACGATCAAAGAAGCTGTGAAAGCTTAATTGATCAGGAAAGGAGGACACACAGATGGCTAACGTATCTGTTTTTAATATGGAAGGCAACGAAGTCGGCTCCATGGAATTAAATGATGCCGTTTTCGGTGTAGAGGTAAATGAGCATCTGGTACACATGGCAGTTGTACAGCAGCTTGCAAATAATCGTCAGGGAACACAGAAAGCAAAAACACGTTCTGAAGTTTCCGGCGGCGGAAGAAAACCCTGGAGACAGAAAGGAACCGGCCACGCAAGACAGGGTTCCACCAGATCTCCCCAGTGGACCGGCGGCGGCGTAGTATTCGCTCCCACCCCAAGAGATTACACCATCCGTCTGAACAAGAAGGAGAAGAGAGCAGCTCTTAAGTCCGCTCTGACCAGCCGTGTAAATGAGAACAAGTTCATCGTAGTTGATGAGTTAAAGTTCGATGAGATCAAGACCAAGAAGTTCCGCAATGTAATGGATAACTTAAAGGTATCCAAGGCGTTAGTGGTACTGGCTGACAATGATCAGAACACCGTATTATCCGCAAGAAACATTGCAGACGTTAAGACGGCTTCCGTAGGAACCATCAACGTATACGACATTCTGAAGTACAACACCGTAGTTGCTACCAAGGCAGCTGTGGCATCCATCGAGGAGGTGTACGCATAATGGCAGATATTAGATACTATGACGTAATCTTAAAGCCCGTGATTACGGAGAAGAGCATGAATGCTATGGCTGAAAAGAAGTATACCTTCCTGGTACACACCGAGGCCAACAAAAGCATGATCAAGGAAGCAGTAGAGAAGATGTTCCCCGGAACCAAGGTAGCTTCCGTAAGCACCATGAACTTAGAGGGCAAGACCAAGAGAAGAGGAATGACCTTCGGCAAGACTGCAAAGACCAAGAAGGCCAT
>CALWGM010000071.1 GCA_944380065.1 uncultured Lachnospiraceae bacterium | reverse complement strand
TGCGTCAAACCATTTGAAAAGGAAAAACCCCGGAAACCGCGTAGTTCCGGGGTTTTTGACCACTTTTGATAAAGTTTAGCGCTTGCTGAACTGCGGAGCGCGACGGGCAGCCTTGAGGCCATATTTTTTACGCTCTTTCATTCTCGGGTCACGTGTCAGGTAACCTGCTTTCTTTAAGGTCGGTCTGTAGTCTGCATCAACAGTGAGCAGGGCACGGGCAATACCGTGACGGATCGCACCAGCCTGGCCAGTGTAGCCGCCGCCTTTTACATTTACTAATACATCGAACTTATCAACGGTCTCGGTAGCTACCAGAGGCTGACGAACGATAACCTTCAGAGTCTCCAAGCCAAGGTACTCATCGATATCTCTTTTATTGATAGTGATCTTGCCGGTACCCGGTACCAGGTATACTCTGGCGATGGATTTTTTTCTTCTTCCTGTTCCGTAATATTTTGTATTTGCCATGATCTTTCTTTCCCTCCTCACCGATTAAAATGTCAAAACTTCAGGTTTCTGAGCCGCATGCTTGTGGTCAGGACCAGCATATACAAATAACTTTCTGTACATCTGTCTTCCGAGAGGTCCCTTCGGGAGCATACCCTTTACTGCATACTCAACAACTCTCTCAGGATGCTTTGCCAGCATATCCTTTAACTGGGTCTCTTTCATGCCGCCCACATAATCGGAGTGATGATAGTAAATCTTCTGGGTCATCTTTTTGCCTGTTACGTTAATCTTATCCGCATTTACAACGATCACATAATCACCAGTATCAATGTGAGGTGTAAAAACTGGTTTGTTTTTGCCTCTTAAGACCTTAGCAACCTCAGAAGCTAAACGACCTAATGTATATCCTGTAGCGTCAACTACATACCATTTTCTCTCAACCTTATCCGGGTTGGCCATAAATGTTTTGTTCATGAATAGTTCCTCCTTGCACAGATTGGTGATCCTTTGGCAAAAGAAGATGTCCGGACTTCTTCGCTGCAGATCTGTCATCATAAAATCATATGTCTGCATCATCGGGCTTTTCCCTTTCAGAACTTGTGGAGAGAATCTTCCAGAGAAAATCCCACAGCCGGTTCCCACCCGGCTGCCTCTATATGAAATGCTTTTTTGCACACAAAAAACACTCTTTGTCAGACCAATTCATTATATTACAGGTGTTTTTTCATGTCAATCACTTTTTTCATAAATTTGCGGTTCTTTCAGATACTCAATCCCGATCATCGTCAGCCCATGAGCCGGCGCAGTGGGGCCGGCTGCGGCGCGGTTTTTCGCCTCTAAGATAGCCGGCATCTGTTCCGGTGCGATCTCTCCGATCCCCACCTGCAGCAGGGTGCCCGCAATGATACGGACCATATTGTAGAGGAAACCGCTGCCGGTCACGCGGATCGTAATGATATCCCCCTCCTTTTCCACAGAACAGCGATAGACTGTGCGTACCGTATCCTCCACCGCTGTATGGGAAGAACAGAAACTCTTAAAATCATGGGTTCCCACCAGATATCCTGCAGCCTCCCGCATCCTGGATACATCCAGGCTGCGGTACGTAAAATACGTATCCAGACGCCGGGTGGGAAGCGGGAACCTGCGGTTCAGGATCCGGTACTCATACGTCTTTCTGCTGTCGCAGCGGCGCGGATGCCAGTCTGCCGGAACCTCAGCTGAATCCTGCACTACAATATCATCCGGCAGCCGCTGGTTCAGCGCATAGGAAATTTTCTCCGGCGGGATCCGGGTACCGGTATCAAACACCGCCACATTCCCCAGTGAGTGGACGCCGGAATCCGTCCTGCTGGCTCCGGTCACTCTGATTTCTTCACCCAAAAGCCCGGAAAGCGCTTCATTCAAAACGCCCTCCACCGTGATCCCATTGGGCTGCAGCTGCCAGCCGCAATAATTTGTACCGTCATAAGCTACAATCAGTTTTATCCGCTTCATCCGCCTTCTCTCCCATCAACTGTCATCCTTCCTCTTCCCTTGCCGCCGCCTGACGCATAACGGTCTGCGGCAGCAGGGTCAATCCGCCCTGTTCCGTATCTGTGGAGCTTACAGGAAAATCCGGATCAGGATCACCACTGTCAGGAAAGCAAACACAACCGCATAGGCTCTGTAATCCGCCCCCCGGTACTTCAGCGGCTTCATCTTCGTCCTGCCCTCCCCGCCGTGGTAGCACCTGGCTTCCATGGCCTGCGACAGGTCGTTGGCGCGGCGGAAAGCCGATACAAACAGCGGCACTAAGATCGGGATCAGCCCCTTCGCCTTTTTCAGCAGACCGCCCTCATCAAAATCCGCCCCTCTGGCCATCTGCGCTTTCCGGATTTTATCCGCTTCCTCCGACAGAATGGGAATAAAGCGCAGGGCAATCGACATCATCATGGCAATTTCGTGAATCGGCACACCGATCTTTGAGAGGAACTTAAATCCCTCTTCCATTCCGTCCGTCAGCTTGTTGGGGGAGGTGGCCAGCGTCATGACAGAGGTTCCCACCACCAGAAAGACCAGCCGCAGGGAATAATAAATCGTATTATGGATTCCCGTACCGGTAACCGCCAGCGCCTTCCACTGCCAGAGTACCTCTCCCTCCTGTGTAAAAAACAGATTGCAGACCGCGGTAATGACAATCAGTACCCAGATCGCACGCACGCCTTTCAGCATCATGGAAAAAGGCACCCGCGAAAGCCCGATCATACAGATCAGAAATGCGGTCACTAAAATCCAGCCCCAAATATTATTCACCAGAAACAGAGCCACAATATATAAAATTGTAGAAAACAGCTTTACCCTGGGATCCAGCCGGTGTATCACCGAATCCGCCGGATAGTACTGCCCTAATGTAATATCCTTCAGCATAACTTTCTTATTTCTTCCTTTGCCTGCGCGATCGTAGTGACACATCCGGATACCGGATATCCCTTCTCACGCAGTTCTGTCATCAGATAAGTCACCTGCGGCGCTGCCAGCGATGCGGCTTCCAGCTCCCTGACATGAGAAAACACTTCCGCCGGAGTTCCGTCCAACATCACTTTCCCATGGTTCAGCACCACGATCCGGCCAACGTAATCTGCCACATCCTCCATACTGTGAGAAACCAGCAGCACCGTTACCGGCATCCGTTCATGGATATCCCGGATCAGCCCGAACAGTTCATCCCTGCCTGCAGGATCCAGTCCGGCGGTGGGTTCATCCAGGATCAGCACCGATGGTTCCATGGCAATCACGCCTGCGATCGCCGCCCGCCGCTTCTGCCCGCCGGACAGATCAAACGGCGACATTTCCCAGCAGCTTTCCGGCAGTTTTACTTTGATCAGGGCTTCCTTTGCCTTTTCCCGAGCCTCCGCATCAGAAAAGCCCTGGTTTTTCGGCCCGAAAGCCACATCCTTCAGCACCGTAGTCTCAAACAGCTGATACTCCGGATACTGGAACACCAGCCCTACCTTTCCCCGCAGGGCGCGCATGGAAAATCCATGGCCGGAAATATCCTGCCCCTCATAAAAAACATTCCCGGAGGTGGGACGCATCAGGCCGTTCAGCAGCTGCATCAGGGTTGATTTCCCGGAACCGGTATGTCCGATCAGCCCCACAAACTCCCTCTCCCGGATATTCAGACACACATCCTCCAGCGCGTGCATGGCATAGGCCGTTTTCGGAGAATACGTATAGCTGACATGCTCCAGACGCAGCTTGCTTCCGGCTCCGGACAGCTGCCGGCCTTCTTCCGGATCGGTCTTTTCCTCCTGCGGTATCCTGCCATCTGTCTCCGCCCTGCTGCCGCAGACAGGATTCTTTTCCCCCGCCGCCGGGGGAAACATCTGCAGCAGGGCCGTCATCAGTTCTTCCCGGTTCAGGATCCCCTTCGGCAGAGGATAGCCTTCTTCTCTCAGTTCGTAGGCCAGACGGGTCATCTGCGGGACATCCAGCCCGTAATTTCTCAGTTCTTCCACCTGAGAGAAGATATCCCGGGGAGTCCCCCGCATAACCACCTTCCCCTGATCCATCACAAATACATAGTCCGCGCCAGCCACTTCTTCCATATAATGGGTGATCAGGATGACAGTTACCCCCTCCTCGCGGTTCAGCCTGTGCGCCGTCTGCATCACTTCCCGCCGTCCGCTGGGATCCAGCATGGCTGTGGGTTCGTCCATCACAATACATTTGGGATGCATAGCCACCACCCCAGCCACCGCCACCCGCTGCTTCTGGCCGCCGGACAGCCTGTTTGGGGAGTGCAGGCGGTATGCTTCCATGTCCACTGCCTGCAGGCTTTCATCCACCCGTTTCCGGATCTCATCTGTGGGAATTCCCAGATTCTCCGGTCCGAAAGCAATGTCCTCTTCCACCACACCGGCCACGATCTGATTGTCCGGATTCTGGAAAATCATACCGGCAGCCTGCCGGATTTCCCACAGCGCGTTCTCATCCTGCACATCTTTGCCATCCACCCAGAGAGATCCCTCCGTCGGTGATAAAAGCACATTCAGATGCCGGGCAAACGTAGATTTCCCTGACCCGTTATGGCCGAGAACCGCAACAAACTGCCCCGGTTCCACCTCTAAGTCAATACCGTCAAGAGCAGCAATTTCCGCTGCCACCTCCCCGTTTTCATCCCGCCGGACAAAACGGTGCTTTAAATTTTTCGCCTTTATAAATGCCATATCATCATCTCCAGACTGCCTTCCCGTCTAATACGGCGCCCCGGTCTATTCTATGTAGTCCTCATATTTCGTCAGATGCCCCGTCAGCTGCATCTGGGAAAAACGATTCTGCCGCAGCGCCTCGTAAAGCACGACTGCCACCGAGTTGGAAAGATTCAGGGAGCGGATCTCGTCCATCATGGGGATCCGCACACAGTCCGCCCGATGATGGGCGAGAATCTCCTCCGGGATTCCTGCGCTTTCCTTGCCAAACATAATATAACAATCTTCCTCATAGGCCACATCGGTATACACATTCTGCCCCTTCGTGGTTGCCATATAAATCTTTGCGCCCGGATTCCGCCGCAGAAAATCCTCATAATTCACATACGTGGTTACATCTAAGTCTTTCCAGTAATCCATCCCCGCCCGCTTCAGCGCCTTCTCTGTCAGCTGAAACCCCAGCGGTTCAATCAGGTGGAGCCGCGTTCCCGTCGCCACGCAGGTACGGCCGATATTTCCGGTATTTGCCGGGATCTCCGGCTCATACAGTACGATGTTCAGTTTCGCCATCCTGTATATTCCTTCCTGTCTGTCTTTTCTCCTGCCCCCGCAGGGAAATCCATAATCCTCCCTGTCTTTTGCAGAGCCATGACTCATCCGAAGATCCGGTGAATCTCATCCGTCTGCGGAAGGTCTAAAAACCTCCGTTCCTCCCCGTTCAGAATGATCCGGTCATTCCCTGCCGTGGCTTTTCCCACAAGGGCAGCCGGAATCCCCGCCTGCCGCAGCCGGTGCGCCAGCCCGTTTCCATCTGCCGCAGCCATCAGCATACTGCCGCCGGAAACCATCTGATAGGGATTCAGGCCGTAAAAATCACAGATCTCCACCGTTTCCTGACGCAGAGGGATTTTTTTCAGATCGATCTCCAGGCCGACGCCGGAACTTTCCGCCAGTTCCCAGAGCGCACCGAAAACGCCTCCCTCCGAGATATCATGCATGGTATGCACGCCTGCTTCCGCTGCGATCTCCGCCTCCGGAAGTACGGAAAGATAACGGTCAAACCCGGCTGCCTCCCGGATCAGGAAGCGCGGATAACGGGCGGAAAGCTCCTCTTCCCTGCGCTTTGCGATCCGGAATGTCCCCTCCAGGGCAATCCATTTGGTCACCAGGATATCGTCCCCCGGCTTTGCCCCGCCGGATGGGATCAGCTTCTGCAGAGCCGCTTTCCCCACACCGGTCACAGAAATCACCGGCCGGTTCACCGCAGAGGTAATTTCCGTATGTCCGCCCAGAATCTGAATTCCCAGGGGTTCACACACAGAAGCAATCTTTTGTACCATGCCGCGGATCTGCGGCTCTTTCAGATCTTCCGGCAAAAGCGCCGTCAAAAGCAGGCCCGCAGGCTCCGCCCCGGCGCAGGCCAGATCATTGCAGACGGCATGAACCGCCCGCTGGCCATCGCTGTCTCCCTCCCAGATAACCGGATCGGAAGTCAGGATCACAGCTTCCTCCGCACCCACTTTCAGGGCAGCAAAATCTGCGCCCACACCTGCCCGGGAGAGAACATCCTCCCGGCCGGCCCCGATCTGACGGAGTACCGACCGCTTCAACATATTTTCCGGCAACTTTCCAAATTTCAATTCTGTCTCCTCCCTCTTGCCCGGCCGCAAAGCAGGACGCTTCCCACAGGTTAAGGCTGCTCCACAAAAGAGCAGCCTCCCTGTCCAACATCACATTTACGCCGCTGATGGATCTCAGCCATTTCTGGTCGCTGCAGACAGTTACTGTGCCGTCCCTCCTGTCTGCGCGCCGGCGGCCTGCTGTCCCTGATCCTGCGTCTGGGCCTGCTGGCCGCCTGCCGCCTGCTGCTGGGCCTCCTGCGCCGCCTTTTCCTCCGCAGCCTTCTGAAGCGCTTCATCATTCCACTGGGCGGCGGCAGCTTTTATCGTACTCAGGTCATTGGTGGCAATCGCCGCCTTGATCGCTGCCACTACTTCCGCATTCCCGGATGCCGTTCCCACCTCGTAAATCGTCGGTGACATCTTATACGTGGTCTTATTAAACAGCTCCCGGCTCTGCTCCACCCCGTCTACTTTGACAACCTTCCACAGCTGAGCGGTCTTCCCCTCATGAGAACTCTGGACCTTCGTCACAGTACCGATCGCCGCGCCTGTGGCTTTGAATTCTGTAGTGGCAGGCGTATTCCCTGTCGTCTCGCTGATAAAGGAAATCTCCCGGTTCTCCGGCCGCGTCTCCTGTCCGTAAATCCGGAAACCAACCGTCGACCCGTCTGCGTACCCCTCGATATAGATCGGCGCCTCCGTGTTATTCTTAAACTTCAGATCCTTCACCGTCCCGGCAATCGCCGCATCCGCGGAAGGATCCACATAGTTTACAATCATAGAGTGGCCATACCGCTCCACGATCTCCAGTTCCGCCCGGATCACCGCGTTATATAAGGTCGTGGAAACCTGGCAGATCCCGCCGCCGTAAGTCTGTACCGTCGTCCCGTTCTCATAAGAACCGGCCAGGGCATAACCGTTCTCTGCCGAAAACGGACTTACGGCTTCATAGACAGAAAAAGTATCCCCCGGATAGATCACGCTGCCGTTGATCAGCGCTGTTCCATTGGACACATTCTTCTTTCTGCCCCGGGCAGACGAAGAATAGCTGGTATCAAAAGATCCCAGCACATCCTGTACTTTGGCAAGCTCCTCCGGCGTTCCCCGGGGCTTTGTCACCTGCACAGCTAATTCGATCGCCGCCTCTTCCTTCCATCCGGCAGCAAAATAATCCTCGATCGCCTGTACGGAACTGTCCACATCTACCACCACGCCGTCTTTCCCGTCAATAATCCGGAATTCGCCATTTTCACGGGTCAGTCCGTAATCTACCGCTTCTTGGTTCACCTCGCCCACATGCGCTTCCAGGTAAGCTTTTACTTTATCTTCATCAATGGTCATGACCATCGGCAGCACTTCCGATCCATGCTCCAGATCCTTCTGCGCCTTATAACGTTCCACTAAATTCCCGGTTTTTCCATAATTCACAGCGTCCGAAACAGCGGCATCCACATCCTCGCTCAGCCCCAGTTCCGCTACGGTAGGCGTCAGGGTATTGCCATTGGCAGACAGCGCCACGGTCTCCTCCGCCAGGCTCTGCACATAGGCATTGACTGCCTCCTCTGCCTCCACAGCAGTCATTCCGCCCACAGCCACTTCGCCAATGTAAATATTATCCGCAATCAGCTCCGCTTCTGTACCCGCGGCACGGGCGCCTGTCAGCCCCCAGCCAAAGGTCAGGGCAGCCGCTCCCACCGCAAGAACCGGTATCGTTTTCATCCATTTTTTCATCTCAGCCAAACCTCGCTACATTACCATGGAAAGAATTGTCGTTACAACCATCGCCGCCAGGACAATCACTACTACAATGGCGGTCAGTATCCTCTTCTTTTTTGATTTTTTATACATGTTGCCCTCCACTTCGATTTTCGCCTCTATTCTATGATAAATAATCCGGGGATTCAAGTCTCTTTTTACACGGATTTCACCGGTTGATCCGCCGGATTACTGTTCACAATCACCAGATTTTTCATTCGCCATGTTCTCCGGGCAGATTACAGTAAGAGCCGCCTCATTGGTCAGCGGATCCCGCCGCCCGTAATCAAACAGAATCCAGACAGGGGCTGTATCCCACAGCTGTCCGACGCCTGTTTTCCGGGTCTCCTTTCCTGTCCCGGGGATTTCTGCAAACTCCGGTTTCCCATCGGTTCCGATCCGCAGAAACCAGAATGGTTCCAGATGGCAGTAGCTTTTTTCCATCCCCTTCCGCCGCAGGTACCCCTGCATCTGTTTCCGGTATTCCCGCAGACTGGCCGCCCAAAGCGGCCTGCTTTTCGACTTTTCAATCCGGTAAAGGTCAAAGACCAGCGCTTCCTGATACCAGATTTCCCGGCCTGCGTCTTTTGCTGCCGCGAATTCCAGGAACATCTCTGTCCACTGTATCCGGCTGTGACTGCTCTCCAGCCAGCCCTTCTCCCGGAAAAAATGCGCCATGTCAAGGAACATCTGAAACGGGCTCCCATACGCTTTTTCCAGTACAGACAGTGCAGTCCGGAACTGGCCGCTGTTATACATCTGTTCCAGCATCTGCTCCACCAGATGAATTTCCAGCAGTTCCCCGTAGGAAATCCAACGGGTCGCCATCACCTCATAGGGCGCGCGGGAACGGCAGACAATGCCATAATCATCCGCATGCCCGTACATGTAGGATCCCTTCAGCACCTTCAAAAATCCCAGCTGCAGCTGATCCGGCTTCCAGCCGTAAACGGTATCGAAGGATCGCTGAAACGTCTGATAATCTTCAAACGGCAGCCCGGCAATCAGGTCCAGATGCTGATGGATATTTTTCCCCTGCCGCACCCGCAGCACCGCATGGCATACCTTTTTCAGATCCATTCTCCGGCGGATCTCCCGGATCGTCCTGTCATTCGTGGACTGGACGCCGATTTCCAGCTGGATCAGTCCCGGCCGCATCCGCGAAAACAGATCCATCTCTTCCCCGGTCAGCAGATCTGCCGCCACTTCAAAATGGAAATTGGTCACACCATTATCATGCTCCTGCAGGTAGTTCCAGACCGCCAGCGCGTGATCCGGGCGGCAGTTGAAGGTCCGATCCACAAATTTCACCTGTGAAACCTGATGGTCCAGGAAAAACTGCAGTTCCCGGAACACCAGCTTCCGGCTGCGGAACCGCAGCGCCTTATCGACCGATGACAGACAGTAACTGCAGCAAAACGGGCAGCCTCTGCTGGACTCATAGTAAATGATCCTGTTTTGAAAATCCTCTATCTTTTCATAACAAAACGGAAGTTCATCCATGGGCAGCAATTCCTGCAGCGGCTGTACGGCGACCGTTCCATCCGCCCTGCGCCAGGAAATTCCCGGTATCTCCGCCAGCAGCCTTTCCTGCTCCAGAACAGGATCGCCGCCGGTGCCTGCCTCTAATGCTTCATACATGGCGCACAGGGCGGAAAAGGTGCGCTCTCCCTCTCCCATCATCACTCCCGTAAAAGCCGGGTTCTTTCTCAGAAAGGCTTCTGTCTCATAAGACACTTCCGGCCCGCCGGCCCAGACAGGCACCTGCGGGCAAAGCTTATGGAACTCTTCCGCCAGCTCTGTTACCATATCAATATTCCAGATATAACAGGAAAAGACCAGCAGATCCGGCTTTCTGCGATAGATCCGCTCCAGGATCTCACCAATCCTCTGGTTCACCGTAAACTCTGCAATCTCCGCCCCGTATCCCCTGACGGCAGCATAGGCCTGCAGCGAATACACAGCTAAATTGGAATGGATATATTTCGCATTCAATGCAGTCAACAGACATTTCATGCAGATCGTCCTCCCTCTGAAACTTCCGGAAATTTATCCTCTTACATGTATCGCTTCCGTACCACCATACCATAAAAAAGAGGAATCCACAATGCAGATTCCTCTTGGTTCTGTCTGAAACAGCCGTTACTGTTCACTTCGTTCACAGCAGCACATCCTGTCCTTCTATCCAGATGAATACCGGATATCCCTAAAATACGTCCTTCTCCTCTTCATAAAGAGTCGGCAGGATGGAAGCTAAGTTTGTAAACTCTTTGATATTATGCGCGTACAGTCCCTGCGGAACAAAAGGCGGGATGCTGACGCCGTCCGGGATGGCCTTCACGATAGAACCGTCCTCTTTCAGCACATATCCGATCCAGAATCTGGAGCAGAACATCACACCGTCCTTATACGGATACCATTTATGGGTCATCACTGCCGCACAGGAACTCTCGCCGATGGCGCATACCATAGACTGGCATTTCTCTGTACCGATGGCACTCATGTCATATCCTATGTCTGACGGTTTCTTAAACATCAGCTTCAGGAACTCCGGCCCAGGACCCACATCCTCGATAATATAATGGTTTACCCCCCAGGTCTTCTCATTCATGGGAACCGCCGGATCTGTCACGTAATCCGCCCGGTCTGCCCGTGCAAAATAGTGGTCTTCCGGATCCCAGATCTTATATCTCAGGTCAGATCCTACCGAATGCCAGGGGAACCACCAGTCCAGCATCTCACCGGTCACACCCGGCATATAAGTGGTATTGGCAACCTCTGCCGTACCGTCCGGAAGGATACCGTAACCGATCTGGCAGTAACCTGCCTCCTCGTCCTTGCCCTCAAGGAACAGCTGCTTTTTGTCAAAGGGGATCAGCGTCTCCGGCGCCGCCGGGCCGCCCTCTAAAATCGCCAGCTTCTCTGCCGGGATCGGAGCAAGATCTTTTTCAAAATACTTGTAATAGGAGAGGTTCTTTTCCTCCTGAGAAACACCTACTTTTTTACCCATGATGCTACCTCCATGTAACAATAAATTTTATATTCCTATTTTAAACGCATCGTTTTTTTTTGTAAAGAGAAAAAACTGTGCTATAATCATTCCAGACAGGAATAAGGTTGTTCTCATGGATGTACAGAGGAAAGGAGCTATCGATGCATACAAACGGTCAGGATCCGAAAATTCAACGCATGGATATTTTTAATATCCGCTTTTATGAAAAAAGCCAGTTTCACGGAAGCTTCCGTGGAATGCATTACCGCATTGAAAAAATCACAGATGAAAAGGAAGAAAAAAAGCTGCGCGTCACCACCTGGCCCGGGCCTTACAACTTCGACCATACTGACAGCAGCCTGAAAGAAACTGCCCTGTTTGCATTCAGCAACGAGGGACTGGACGCCGTTGCAGACTACCTGAACCAATACCACAGCGATCATTTCCCCTCCGGCAGATCATAACAGGAAAAGTAAATAACTTCCCTCAGCCAAACAAAAAACCGCAATCATGCGGTTTCTATACAATAAAAAGCGGATGATGGGAATCGAACCCACGTATCCAGCTTGGGAAGCTGGTGTTCTACCATTGAACTACACCCGCACAATCGAACTGACGAGATTAAGTGTATCTTATTCCCGCCATTCTGTCAAGTCTTTCTGAAAAAAACATAGGCGGCGAAATGCTCTGGGCGTTACTGTTCACTCCGTTCGCAGTAACCTCCGGGATACTCCCCCCAGAGCACTCTGCCGCGCTCTTCCACACATCAAACAATCCTGCGAAGGCAATCCCTTCACAAACTGCTCATCGGTTTTCCCGGATCTGGAAATAGGACTGTGCAATCAGCGGCTCTCCCTCTGTCTGCACACGGACATACTGTCCATCCGCCATCTGAATCCGGGCTTTTACATTATCTGCCATCAACACGCGGAAGATATGCAGAACACGCTCCCTGATATCCGCATCATAAACCGGAGCCGCCACTTCCACACGGCGGGTGGTATTCCTGGTCATAAAATCAGCCGATGCGATATAGACCTCCGGATTCTCCTTCCCGAAAATATAAATCCTCGAGTGCTCCAGATAACGTCCTACGATGCTGCGCACCGTAATATTTTCCGTCACGCCCTGCACGCCGGCAATCAGACAGCAGGAACCGCGGACAATCAGATCGATCTTTACGCCGGCGCAGGAAGCCTCGATCAGCTTCTCAATGATCGTCTTATCTGTCAGGGAATTCATCTTCGCGCCCACGTAAGCCGGCTCCCCGGCCTTTGCCAGTCCGATCTGATGGTCGATCTTGTCAATGATCTTATTGCGCAGGCACTTGGGAGCCACCATCAGATAGGTGCTCTCCGTCATCACCTGTCCCAGATACAGCCTGGTAAAGACTTCATTCGCTTCCGCGCCGATCCCCTGGTGCGCCGTCATCAGGGAGAAATCGGTATACAGCCGGGAAGTCTTTTCGTTGTAATTCCCGGTACCGATCTGGGTATAATAATAAATATGGTCGTCCTGTTTTTTGGTGATCAGGCAAAGTTTGGAGTGCACCTTCAGCTTATCCAGACCGTACAGGATACGGCATCCCGCATCCTCCAGCCGTCTGGACCAGCTGATATTATTTTCCTCATCAAAACGGGCGCGCAGCTCTACCAGAACATCCACTTCCTTGCCGTTCTCCGCCGCGCGCAGCAGAGCCTCCACCACCTTGCTGTCGCTGGCCACACGGTAGAGGGTCATCTTGATCGACACGACCTCCGGATCATAGGCCGCCTCCCGCAAAAGCTTCAGGAAGGGATCGATGCTGTCATACGGGAAAAACAGGAAGCGGTCCTTTTCACTGATCTGCTCCATCATACTGCGCTTCATATCAATGTCCTCCGGCATCTGCGGAGAAAACTTATCATAGAAAAGCTCCTTCCGGCTCCGCAGGATATCCCGGATCTGTGAAAAGAAAGAAAGATCCAGCGGCGCTTCCGAATGGAACACATGCTTCTTTTTCAGATCCAGATAGCCGCACAGCAGATCCACCACCGACTGATCCATCAGCCGGGTATACTCCAACTTAATGGGGCAGAGACGCTTCCGGCGGCTCACCAGCTGCTCCATGACCTTGCGGAAATCCGTATCATCGTCATACATCTCCTCATCCGGGTCAATATCCGCATTGCGCAGAATCCGGATCAGGGATTTGCTGCGGATCTCATAACGGTCGAAAATCCTGGATACGTAATGGAGAATCAGATCCTCCATCAGGATATACCGGTTGGGATGGTCGGGAATCCGCACCATCCGCGGGAAAACATCCACACTGCAGGGGACAATCCCCAGCTTGGAGCTTCCCTTTTTGCCCAGGACGACTACCGCATAAATATCCTTATTCTTCAGGAACGGGAACGGCTGTTTCTTCCCCACGATCTGCGGGGACAGAAGCGGCTGTACCTCATGCTGGAAATAAGCGTCCAGGTACTGCGCATCCTGCTTATCCATATCCGCAAAGCTGATGATTTCCACGCCATACTGCTCCAGCCCTTTTTTCAGATCCATATAAACGGCATCCTTGCGCTGTGTCATGAGCTTTACCTGGTCAAAAATCGCAAACAGCTGCTCCTGGCAGGTCATATTCGTTTTATTATCCCGGATATCCATGGAAATCAGCATCTGGTCATAGAGGGAACCCACACGGACTCCGAAAAACTCATCCAGGTTGCTCTGGAAAATCGATGCAAAAGACAGCCGCTCACAAAACGGATTCGTTGTGTCCTCTGCCTCCTCCAGGACTCTAATGTTAAACTTCAGCCAGGACAGCTCCCTGTTGTCGTAACACATATTTGCCATAACCTCTTCTCTCCTTCTGTCATACTTTTTCTCTGCAGGGAATTTTTTCCCCGCTATCTTCCTCATTCCCGCGTTCTGAAATCCCGGATGCTCCTGCTGCCATGCCTGGCTTCTCTCCCCGGTCTCTGTCTCCGGCGGCCTCCCCGCGCTTTCCTGCGTCTCCGGCAGAGTATCATGCGTCTTTTCCCTCTCCCGGGTACCAGAACCGGCCTCCGCCGGATCAGGCGTCCTCTTTCCCGCAGTTTTCTGATATCCGGCCCTGCTCCGTCCAGACAGTTTTTCCAGAACAGCCCTTATCCACGATGAACCCATCTCTCACCCCACATAGTTCCTTTCTCTTTTAAAATCATACCACGTTCCGTTTTGTTTGCAAAGTCACTTTTCCCTATGCCCCCACAGTTTTACATACATTTTACCAGATGATCTCCCGGACAACACACGCCATCTTTTCAGGACAGGAATCTTCATGGAAATATACAGAATTCTCTGAAACAAAGAAACCCCGTCCATCTTTTCATGAACAGGGTCTATATCAAATGGGCGGAGGTGGATTCGAACCACCGAAGCAATTTGCAGCAGATTTACAGTCTGTCCCCTTTGGCCACTCGGGAATCCACCCATATGTACGACTCTTTCGTATTTTTATATTCTATCACAGCCCGCCGCCGCTTTCAACTGTTTTTCTCCACTTTTCCAGCTTGAGTTTCCTTCTGATTCTGCATATAATAGAGATCAGAAAACAAGAGGAGGACCATCATTATGAAAAAACCGATTTTAGTTGTCATGGCGGCCGGCATGGGCAGCCGGTATGGGGGCTTAAAACAGATGGATCCGGTGGGCGGCCACGGAGAGGTGATCATGGATTACTCCCTGTTTGACGCCAGACGCGCCGGATTTGAAAAAGTCATTTTCATCATCAAACACTCCATTGAGGAGGCTTTTAAGGAAACCATCGGCAGCCGTGTGGAAAAATACATGACTGTGGAATACGCGTTCCAGGATCTGAACGATCTCCCATCCGGTTACGCCGTCCCCGAAGGCCGTGAAAAGCCCTGGGGCACCTGCCATGCTATCCTGGCGGCGCGGGATCTGATTGACGCTCCCTTTGCGGTTATCAATGCAGACGACTATTACGGCAGCCGCTGTTTCCAGCTCATCTATGACTACCTCTGTTCCCACACAGATGACGATAAATACCGCTACTGTATGGTCGGCTACCTGCTGAAAAATACAGTCACCGAAAACGGCAGCGTTGCCCGGGGCGTCTGCACTGCCAATGACTGCGGCGACCTGGTCAGCGTGGTGGAGCGCACCCAGATCGAACCATACAGCGGCGGCATCCATTTTACGGAAGACAAAGGCGAAACCTGGACAGACATAGACCAGGATACCATTGTTTCCATGAACCTCTGGGGCTTTACCGAAAGTTTTATCAGAGAAGCCGCCTCACGGTTCCCGGCATTTCTGGACGATGCGCTGGCCAATAATCCCCTGAAGGGAGAATACTTCCTTCCCTCCGTGGTGACACAGCTTCTGTCCGAAGAAAAGGCCACGGTCAAAGTACTGACGTGCCCGGACAAATGGTACGGCGTTACCTACCGCGAGGACAAACCGGCTGTGGTAAAAGCGCTGTCCGATATGACGGCAGAGGGGCTGTATCCGTCCGCGCTCTGGCAATAAAGCAAAACACAGATTCTCTTTCCAATTACAGGGCAGCCGCGCGCCTCATGCATGAGACGCACGGCTGCCCTGTTTCCGTTTACTGACTTTTATTTATTCTGATTCATTGCAGCTGACCGTTCCCTTGCTGGCGTCCAGCGTTACATAAGCTCCTGTTTTCAGGATCCGGGTAGCATTTTCCGCCCCGGTGATCACCGGGAGATCCAGGCTCAGTCCGGCAATCGCACCATGAGAATTGGCCCCTCCCACCTCTAAGATCAGGCCGGAGGACATGCGGATCTGAGGCATGATCTCGTTGCTGGTATCATTCATGACAATAATATCCCCGTCCTTGAACTTCTTCTTCAGATCCTCCACAGAGCTTGCCACACAGAGATTTGCAGATGCCGACCGGCTGGTCAGTCCCCGGCCTGTCAGCAGGATATGCCCGGCCACATGGACTTTAATCATATTGGTCGTACCGGAAACCCCCAGCGGTACGCCCGCGGTAATCACCACGATCTCCCCCTGGGAAACCAGGCCTGCCGCCTCCGCGCGCTCTACCGCATGCTCAAACAGTTCATCGGAATTATCCTGCATATCCACCAGCACCGGCGTCACACCCCAGGACAGGCTCAGCTTCCGGCAGACGCTCTCATATACGGAGCAGCCTACGATCGGGCAGCTGGGACGGTATTTGGATACCATCCGGGCTGTCCGGCCAGAGGTAGATACTGTAATAATGGCGGAAGCATTCAGATCCATAGCCGTGGTACAGGTGGCATGGGCAATGGCGTTGGTAATATCCGGATTGGTCAGCACATCTCTCTTCTTCATCCGGGATGCGTAGTTAATGTCCTGTTCTGTACGGGTGGCGATCTTGACCATGGTTTTCAGTGCCTCCACCGGATACTGCCCGGCAGCCGTCTCCCCGGAAAGCATGATGGCGCTGGTTCCGTCATATACGGCGTTCGCCACGTCCGTCGTCTCTGCTCTGGTGGGTCTGGGATGGCTCATCATGGAGTCCAGCATCTGCGTCGCCGTGATTACCTGTTTTCCGGCATTGTAAACCTTTTCAATGATCATCTTCTGGATCACGGGAACATCCTCCATCGGGATCTCCACACCCATATCGCCCCGGGCAACCATAATTCCATCCGACACCCGGATGATTTCATCAATATTATCTACGCCCTGCTTATTCTCAATCTTGGCGATCAGGTTAATGGTCCGGCACCCGTGCTCCTCTAAGATCGAGCGGATCTGCAGGATGTCATCTGCGGTTCGCGTAAAGGAGGCGGCAATAAAATCAAAATCATTCTCCACCCCAAACACGATATCATCATAATCGGTCTGGCTGATAAAAGGCATGGACAGCTCCACATTGGGCACGTTAACGCCCTTTTTATTGGAAATCTTACCGCCGTTTTCCACTTCACAGATAATATCCGTCCCCTCAATCTGGACAACCTTCATCTCGATGAGCCCATCGTCGATCAGAATCCGGTTCCCCACATGGACATCCTTATACAGGTCTTCGTATGTGATTGCCACCCGGTGGGAATCTCCCACAAAATCCCCAAGGGCAAGCGTAAACATCTGCCCTTCCTTCAGAATCGCGGAGCCGCCCTTCAGCTCCTTCAGACGGATCTCCGGTCCTTTTGTATCCAGCAATGTGGCAACCGGCAGCTTCAGCTCATTTCTCAGGGCCACCAGCCTGTCCAGCCGCGCCTTCTGTTCTTCGTGTGTCCCATGGGAAAAGTTGAACCGCGCCACGTTCATCCCCGCCAGCATCAGCTGCCGCAGTACATCCCCCTCATCGGTGGAGGGCCCCAGCGTGCAAATGATCTTTGTTTTTCTGATTTCCTTCATAACCAATTCCTTTCCTTCCTGTTTTAACCCTTACTAAAACCTTTATCTGAAAAAGGGACAATACCGCCTGTATTGCCCCTCTTTACTTAACAGCTATTTCCGGATCACGGTACCGGTTCGTCCCTGGATCGCTTCCCTGAGACTGCCTAACTTTGTAATCAGCACACTCCGGGTACTGAAATCTCCAATAAAGGAAAGCGCAGTCTCAATCTTCGGCCGCATATTTCCCTCTCCGAACTGTCCCTCTTCCATATATTTCCGAGCAGCAGCACAGTCCATCATGTAGATCGGCTCCTGCTTTTCCTTGCCAAAATCCTTATACACACATTCCACATCGGTAAGGATCAACAACTGGTCCGCATTCACGCCATCCGCCAGCAGTCCCGCGATCAGATCCTTCTCAATCACGGCACTGGCTCCCTTCAGCCTTGTCCCCTGCTGAAGGACAGGGATCCCGCCGCCTCCGGCTGCAATCACAATCTGGTTGGCATCCATCAGCGTGATAATCGCATCCAGCTCTACAATCTCTATGGGTGCAGGGGCTGCCACAATTCTGCGGTATCCGCCTTCCACCGGAGTCACATGATTGCCCTTTTTCTCTTCCGCCTGGGCTTCCTCCTCGCTCATCACACGTCCAATCACCTTCGTTGGATGGTAAAAAGCGTCGTCATAAGGATCCACTACCACCTGGGTCAGCAGAGTAGAAACCGTGCGGTAAACGCCCCGGCTCATCAGTTCGCTGCGGATCGCCTGCTGCAGGTCGTATCCGATATACCCCTGGCTCATGGCCGAGCAGACTGCCATCGGCGTCGCTGTATAATCCGTATATAATCTGTGAAACTCGGACATTGCCGTATGGATCATACCCACCTGGGGGCCATTGCTGTGCGTGATCACGATCTCACAGTCATCCTGTACCAGATCCGCAATCGCCTTTGCCGCTTTTTTTGCAGCCTTCTGCTGCTCGGGAAGCGTCGTCCCCAATGCGTCATGTCCAAGGGCAATTGCAATTCTCTTTTTTCTCATTCTGCTGCCTCCGTATCCCTCCGGCAGACCATTTCCCCGCTGCCGTTTTTTACCCCCATATCATACCACATTTGCCTGTGGTTTAAAAGCCTGCAAATCATTTTTATTGCCTGCCTCCCAGGGTGACCGGCAGCGTAATCTCCTCATAGCCGTTCTGTCCGGCCCTCCGGATCGTCACCTCCGCCTGCGTCCCTGACTCATAATACTGCAGCTGCTCCTCTAAGGCGTCCATGGAAGTCAGCGCATGGCCGTCCAGAGAGATCAGAATATCTCCCCAGCGGATTCCTGCCGCTTCTGCCGCACTCCCCTCCGCGATCTGCACCACATAGATTCCCTCCGGCATCTGGTAGGCGGACGCCACTTCCGAGGTCACATCCACTCCCGTCACACCTAAGAAAGCCTGCCTGGAGCTGTCCACCACTTCCCGGTTGATCAGTTCGTTGATGATCGGCTCCGCGGTCTTCATGGGGATCGCATATCCCATCCCCTCCACCTGGGTGTCTGTATATTTGACAGAATTGATGCCGATCACCTCGCCGCGGCTGTTTAAGAGGGCGCCGCCGCTGTTTCCGGGATTGATCGCCGCATCGGTCTGGATCAGCTCATTGGTAACCTGACTGCCGCTCTCTGCGTCCGTTACCGTCACCTGCCGGTTCAGCGCGCTGATCACCCCCGTAGTCACGGACTGACCATAACCAAGGGCATTTCCGATGGCAATGGCTGCCTGCCCGGTTTTCAGGGAATCGGAATCCCCTGTCACCGCGATCCGGATCGCCGCCAATGTCTCATCGCTTAAATCTGCTTTTCTCACTGCCACAACCGCCAGATCCGTTCCGGAATCTGTTCCCTTTACCTCTGCCGCCACCGTGGAATCATCCACAAAACAGATGGTCAGGGAACTGGCTCCGGACACCACATGATTATTGGTGGCAATATACAGGTACTCTGCGTCCTCTGCCATCAGGATGCCGGAGCCGCAGCTTTCACTGTCATAAGTCTGGGACAGTCCATACCAGTTATAATATTCCGTCTGACTGATATTGGTGATTGCCACGATCGACGGCATCACCTCCTCCACAATATCCGAAATATCAGACACCACCAGGGAATTCTCACTGGACTCTGTGCTGACTTTTGTCTGCTCCAGTTCTTCCGGCTCTGTCTGCTGTACAGTTCCTGTATCCGCCGCATCCGGTCTGATTCCGGATACTCCCCGGAACACTCCTCCGGCCACCAGGCCAAACACAGCAGCCAGGACAGCGCAGCGGATCAGCTTTACGCCAAATCCCGGAGTCCGTCCTCCCGCATCTTTGCCAAAGCCTCCCCTGTTTCTGCGGCTGCGCCGTGTCTGCCGGTTCGTATATCCATACGTTCCGCTTCCCCCCTTCTGCCCGGTCCCATAGGAACCCTGCCTGTTCCCGTCTCCATAAAAATAGTCCTGCGCCCGGTAATCGCCCTCGTGTACCGCCGCATCCCGATCCCTGTCCCTGTAGCTGTAAGAATAGACAGAGCCTGATTCATTTTTCCGGTTTTCAAAACGATCCATAAATCCTGTCCTTCCTCTTAAAATAGCATGATATTTTTTTCATTCTTTATACACAAAATGAGCCTGTGGATAATCCCACAGACCCATTGTAATCAATTTTTGTGTTTAATCTGTTAACGATCCCGGTGTATATACAGCCAGCTTTCCACGTAATCCTGCCGTTCCTGCGGGGACATCTTCGTGTACTGCGCATAATCCAGCTTCGCCGGAAGCATCTGTACCTTTCCCTCGCATTTCAGGCATTCCACATCCACTCTTCTGGATACCGTCCTGATCCATCCGCATTTCGGACATATAAATAACTTGATCATTCCCCGTCTTCCTCCGATGACGTATCGGATGGCGTATCTGTGGAGGATGCCTCCGCCCCGCTGCCGGTAAAGTCGTCTGCATCGGAGAACT
>CALWGM010000070.1 GCA_944380065.1 uncultured Lachnospiraceae bacterium | reverse complement strand
GAACCACTTTTGCCCCTGCCTTTGCGGCGTTCATCAGCTTCACGCGCATCACCTGGTTGGCAGCCGCATCAAAACCAACTGCTAAAATCACCTCGGTGCTCATCAGCTCGTCGATGGTATTCGGCGTGGAATCCAGCCCCAGCACCGGCTCCAGGCCGCAGGCGCGGTTATTGAAGCTGAAAATCTTTGCGCCCAAGCTCTCCGCCAGTTTCTTCGCCACATAAGCCTCCTCTGTGGTAAACCGGTCAGAAACCGCAATCGCTACAGCATCGCTGCCATAGCGCCTTGCCGCAGATTCCACAGACTTCGCTGTCAGCATCAGAGCGTCATGATAATTCGCCTCATGGAAAGAGGTTCCTGCCACGCCGCCGCAATTCTCTTTTGCCGCCGAAGCACATCCGGCGCAGGCTGCCTTTACCAGCGGGGCATGCAGCCTGTTCTCTTCTTTCGCAAAGGAAGAGAAACCGAACTTGCCGCCCTTGCAGAGCACGCCCTGGTTTACCGGCCCCTCGGGATCCGGAACTGCCTTTACCGCCAGCGTACCGCAGGTCTCCGTTTTCACAGAACATCCTACGGAACAGAAGCCGCAGATGGTATCCGTCTCCTCTGTCTGCAGCGGAATCTGCTTCTTCATGGGAAGATGCTCCTGCAGTGCTCCCGTAGGGCAGACGCTGACGCACTGGCCGCAGGAAATACATCCGGTATCAGCAAGATGCTTTCCGAGAGCAGGAAGCACCACTGTGTCAAAACCACGCTGTACAAAGCCCAGGGCGCCCACTCCCATTACTTCTTCGCAGGCACGGACACAGAGCCCGCAGAGAATACACTTGTTGGGATCCCGCTCAATGTAGGGATGGGGATCCTCAAACTCGGTACGGTGGATGTCACCCGCGATCCGCTCCGGCTTCACATCGTACTGGTTGGCGTAGTTCACCAGCTTACATTCATAATAATCGTGGCAGCCGCACTCCAGACAGCGGGAAGCCTCCTCCCTGGCCTGCTCCTCAGTGTATCCCTTTACCACCTCGATAAAGTTATCTTTTCTCTCCTCCGGGGAAAGCTGCGCCATCACCGGACGGCACTGACGCTCTCTGTCCTCAAAGGTCTTTTCTGTAATATCGTCGCGTTTTACCGTGTACTCCGGTCTGTAGGCGATGGTCTCGCCCATCAGATAGGAATCCACCACATCACTGCCCTTTCTGGCGTCGGCAATGGACTCCACCGCGATGGAAATCTTGTCGTTGCCGCAGTCGCCGCCGGCAAACACGCCGGGGATGGCAGTCATGAAGGTATCCTTATCATAGACAATGCCGTTCTTTCTGGTAAATTCCACACCGGTAATCCCTTCCGGATTCACAGCCTGTCCGATGGCCAGGATCACCATGTCCACCTCAAGCTCTTCTGTACAGCCTTCCACTGCCTTCGGGGAGCGCCTGCCGCTGGCGTCCGGCTCACCCAGCTCCATCACCTGCAGGGTCATGGAAGCCACACGGCCGTCTTTCCCGGCATGGATCTTCAGCGGATTTCTCAGATTCTTAAAAATCACGCCCTCTTCCTCGGCTTCCTCGATCTCCACCATGTCCGCAGGCATTTCGTCTTTGGTACGGCGGTAAATGTTGTATACTTCATCCGCGCCCATACGCACCGCACTGCGGCAGGCGTCCATGGCCGTATTGCCGCCGCCCACAATGGCAACCTTTTTACCCATTACGAAGGGCTCATTGCGCTCAATCTTACCCAGGAAATCAATACCGCCGATCACGCCGGGCAGATCCTCGCCTTCACAGCGGACGCCGGTGGATTTCCATGCGCCGATGCCCAGACATACGGCATCGTAGCTCTCCCGGATCGCATCAAAGGAAATATCCTTTCCAATCCTTGTATTCGTGCGGATCTCCACGCCCATATCACGGATCATGGAAACCTCCTCCTCTAAGATCTCTTTCGGAAGACGGTACTCCGGGATGCCGTAGCGAAGCATACCTCCCGCATAGGGCATAGCCTCAAAAATGGTTACCGCATGGCCTTTCCTGCGCAGAAAATACGCCATGGAAAGTCCGTAAGGGCCTCCGCCGATGATGGCAACCGATTTCCCGGTATCCTCCTCACACTCCGGCAGATAGCTCTCGCCGCCCATATCCACATCCGCCGCAAAACGCTTCAGATTGGCAATGGCGATGGGCTCCTCCACCAGTCCCCGGCGGCAGGCCTGCTCGCAGGGATGGGGACATACACGCCCGATAGACGCCGGAAGGGGAATCTTTTCTTTGATCAGTTCCAGAGCTTCCCGGTAACGTCCCTCGGAAATCAGCCCCACATACCCCTGACAGTCCGTCTCTGCCGGACAGTTCTTCACACAGGGCGGGCGGCAGTCGCCCACATGGTTGGACAAAAGCAGCTCCAAGTTGGTCTTTCTGGACTCCTCGATCCGTTTGCTCTTTGTATGGATAACCATTCCCGGCGCAACCTCTGT
This sequence comes from uncultured Lachnospiraceae bacterium, assembly GCA_944380065.1. GTDB lineage: Bacteria > Bacillota > Clostridia > Lachnospirales > Lachnospiraceae > Eubacterium_I. The sequence continues at coordinate 14,961 of CALWGM010000070.1, read as the reverse complement.
CGCGCAGGACTTTAACAGCTTCGGATTGCCCTCCACCTCTACCACGCAGAGGCCGCAGGCTCCGTAAATCTCCATCCGCTCATCATAACAGAGGGTGGGGATAAAAATGTCATGTTCTCTGGCCACCTGCAGGATGGTCTGTCCCGGCAGGGCGGTCACTTCTTTTCCATCAATATTGATTCTGTACTGTTTTACCATGTTCCTCACACCTCCTACTGAATCTCGATCGCGCCGAACCTGCAGTTCTCCGCGCACTTTCCGCACTTGATACATGCTTCCGGATCGATGGTATGCTGCTGCTTCACCGTTCCGGAAATCGCATTCACCGGACATTGACGCGCGCACAGAGTACAGCCGACACATTTGTCGGTGATATGGTAGGAAATCAGCGCCTTGCATGATTTCGCAGTACATTTATGACGGTAAATATGATCCTCATATTCGTTGCGGAAATATTTCAGCGTTGTCAGCACCGGATTGGGCGCAGTCTGTCCCAGACCGCACATGGCGCCGTCACGGATCTTCTCCGCCAGCTCCTCCAGCAATTCAATATCACCGTCACGCCCCTCGCCGTTGGTGATGCGCTCTAAGATCTCCAACATACGCTTAGTTCCCAGACGGCAGTAGTTGCATTTTCCGCAAGACTCCTTCTGGGTGAAATCCAGGAAATAGCGGGCCATATCCACCATACAGGTATTCTCGTCCATGACGATCATACCGCCGGATCCCACAATAGCACCTGTTTTATTAATGTCCTCATAGGTAACCGGCGTGTCGATCAGCTCCGCCGGGATACATCCGCCGGAGGGACCGCCCATCTGAACTGCCTTGAACTCCTTATCATTCTTGATTCCGCCGCCGGTCTTGTAAATCACGTCCCGCAGGGACAGCCCCATGGGAACCTCCACCAGGCCGCCTTTTTTGATCTTTCCGGCCAGGGCAAACACCTTGTTTCCCTTACTGGGGCCGGAACCATAGGCCGCAAAGGCCTCGCCACCATGAAGAATAATCCATGCCACGTTGGCGTAAGTCTCTACGTTATTGATATTGGTCGGCTTCTGCCAGTATCCCTTCTGTGCCGGGAAGGGCGGTTTCAGCCGGGGCATTCCCCGCTCTCCCTCCAGGGACGCGATCAGCGCCGTTTCCTCGCCGCAGACAAACGCGCCTGCGCCGGCCTTGATCCGGATGTCAAAATCCCAGTCTGTGCCGAATACGCCTTTCCCTAAAAACCCCTTTTCCCGGGCCTGATCAATTGCCGTCTCCAGACGGGCGATGGCCAGCGGATATTCCGCACGCACATAAATAATACCCTCACAGGCGCCCATGGCGTAGCCGCCGATGATCATTCCTTCCAGAACAGAGTTGGGATCGCCCTCTAAAACGCTCCGATCCATGAATGCGCCCGGATCGCCCTCATCCGCATTGCAGACAATGTATTTTTCTTTTCCCGCGCTCTGACGGGCAGCATTCCACTTAAACCAGGTGGGGAATCCCGCGCCGCCGCGGCCTCTTAACCCGGCAGTCTTTACCTCTTCAATAACCTCCTCCGGCGTCATCTCCGTCAGGGCCTTTTTCGCAGCTTTATAACCGTCGGCCTCCATATATTCTTCAATACGCTCCGGGTTGATCAGTCCGCAGTTGCGCAGAACGATCCGCTTCTGGCCGGCAAGAATCGCCGCATCCTCATCGGAAATCATATACTCTGCCTTCGGGGTTCCGCCGATCAGATGCTCCTCCACGATCGCGGACACACGATCCGGCTGCACCTTCACATAGCGGGCCTGCAGCTGGCCGTCGTCTCCGTAAACGTCCACGATCGGCTCCAGATAGCAGGTTCCGATACATCCGGTTTTATCCAGCGTCACGTTTTTTAAGTCACGCTCTACTAACTGTTTTCTGAATTCACTCTCTGTTTTTTTTGCGCCGCTGGCGATGCCACAGCTTCCCTGTCCGATTACGACCTTCATCTACTGCACCTCCCCAGGTTTTCTGTTCCGGATCTCATCTAAAATCTTCACAACGGAATCTTTGGTCAGATTTCCGTAAGTCTCTTCCCCGTCAGAACTCTTGATCATCATAACGGGAGCCAGGGAACAGCAGCCCAGACAGGCCACCGTATTTAACGTAAAGATACCATCCTCCGTGGTCTCACCGTCCCGGATACCTAAATATTCCTCCACGGCCTCCTCCACACGGTCTGCGCCGTTCACATGACAGGCGGTACCCTTGCACATCATAATCAGGTATTTTCCCACCGGCTGCAGGCGGAACTGGGCATAAAAAGTAGCAACCCCATAGATCTTCGCCGGTAAAATACCGGTTCTCTCCGAAATATACAGAATCGCTTCTTCTGACAGATATCCGTAGATCTCCTGGGCCTGCTGCAAAATGGTGATCAGGCTGCCGGGAACCGCCGCGTATTTCTCCAACGTGGGAGCCAGCAGCGTAAAATCCTGCCCTGCCATGTTCACCGGTTGTTTTTTCTCTGTGTTCATCGCATATTTCCCTTCTTTAAAACCATCAGTTTCTGTTTATATAACAGTCAGAACCAGCCCCGCGTCGCCTCGTGGATGGTTCTGAATATTTATGTTAAAAAACAGTTTGTTTCATGCAAAATATGATACTATAGTGTGAAATTCATGTCAATTTGTATTTATTGGGATACAACAGCCCTCCTCTTCCTGCAGCCCTCCGCCCCGCTCACTGGCAGCCTTTCTGGACAGCCTCCTCCCCGTAGCGGTCGCGGATCTTTTTCAGCGCCTCATCCAGCCGCTTTTGTTTTTCCGAACTCTCCTTTTCCTTCTGAAAATCAAACAGGTTCATCTGTACCGGTTCGCCCTCGTCCTCCAACTTGGTGGTGCGGATCCCCAGAAGCCGGATCGCCCCGCCGTCCCAGAGCTCGTCGAACAGCCCGCAGGCCTGGCGGTATATCTCCTGTGCATCCGCTGTGGCGGAAAGAAGCGTGGTCTGATGCGAAACAGACTGGAAGGTGGCGTATTTGATCTCCGTGCTCACCTGCCTGGCCAGAAACTTCTTTTTCTTCAGCCGGCCGCTGACAGACTCCGCCAGCTTCCGCAGGATCTCATACGCTTCCTTCGCGGTCGTCACATCGTGGGAAATCGTTGTGGAATTCCCCACTCCCTTGGCCTTTGCCGGCTGGGATACCACAGCGGAATCATCCACACCGTTGGCATACTCCCACAACAAACGGCCATGGCTTTTCAGCCAGCTCTCCACCATCGTCAGATCTGTCTGTGCCAGATCCCCGATGGTACGGATCCCCATCTTTTTCAAAAGGGCTGCGCTGCTCTTTCCGCACATATGCAGGCTGTCGATGGGCAGCGGCCACAGTTTTTTCTCAATTTCCCTCACATACAGGGTGTGAACCAGATTCGGTTTTTTGAAATCAGAAGCCATTTTCGCCAGCACCTTACGGTCGGAAACGCCCACATTGACCGTAAAACCAAACTTCTCACAGACGCTGTCTTTCAAAAAAGCGGCCGTCTCCTCCGGCGTTCCATATTTGCCCCGGATCGGTTCATAGTCCATGTAACACTCGTCAATACTGACCTGCTCGATCTGCGGACAGATTTCCGATAAATACGCCATCAGCCTCCGGCTCTTCTCCCGGTAATAAGCATGATCCGGCGGAACCATCACCAGATCCGGACATTTTTTCAGGGCGCTGGCCACCGTCTCTGCCGTGTGGATACCGAAGGCTTTGGCCGGAATCGATTTGGCCACCACAATCCCGTGTCGGGTTTTCTGATCGCCGCCCACGATCGCCGGAACCGTCCGCAGATCCACAGCGGCTCCCTCCCCCAGCAGCTTCAGGGCGCTCCAGCTTAGGAAAGCGGAATTAACGTCAATATGAAAGATGATATGCTCCTCTTCTGAATGAATGTTCCTGTGTTTCAAACTTCCCCTCCCGGCCAACGCAATACGAAAATACATCCACGGTTTTCTGTCACAGCCAGATCAGCGATTCCTCAGACAAACTGATTCTTCTCCGGATCATACTGGTAACCGATCTGCTCCAGCCTGTTTCTGATCTCCTGTTCCTCCGTCATATGCGCCGCCGCGAAACGCTCCAGCGTCGGGAAGCGGTCTCTCAGTTCTGTATTCACCACGCTCAATAAGATTACCGGATCTTTTGGTAAAGCTGTCATTCCGTTATCCTCTCCTGTCATATCTGCTGCGGTATCTTCCCTGTTACAGCAAACGATTTTATATGACCCGGGATATTTCCCCGGATCTCCATCTTATTTTATAGAAAAAGACAGAACCCCGCAACCATAATTTTGCCCGGCCTGGCTGTCTGTCGGTTGTCTTTCCCGGATAAATCCTGTAAAATGGAAGAAACCGGACGGATGTTCCATATCCGGAAATATAAAGACAGTTCTCCTGCGCTTCCCAGCACAGGGATCTGAATGGGGGATTTTTCAGATGAAAAACGAATTTTATTATCTTTCAGCCGATCAGAAAACCAGGATTCACGCGATCGAATGGATCCCGCAGGGAGACATCCGGGCTGTACTGCAGATCTGTCACGGCATGTGCGAATTTATCGGGCGATATGAAGAGTTTGCCCACTTTCTCTGCGAACAGGGCTATCTGGTCACCGGAAACGATCACCTGGGGCACGGTGCCTCCATAACGGATGAGGAAGACCGCGGATATTTCGCGGAACCAGACGGCAACGCCTGCGTGCTCGCTGATATCCACACCCTGCGGACACTGACACAGGAGAAATATCCCCATGTCCCTTATTTCCTGCTGGGACACAGTATGGGATCGTTCCTGGCAAGGCAGTACATCTGCCGGCATGGAGCGGGACTTTCCGGGGCCATCATTATGGGAACGGGATCCCAGCCGGGCATGATCCTGAACCTTGGGATTTTCCTCTGCCGCCTGTCCGCCCTGTTCCATGGATCCAGATACCGCAGCCATTTTATCAACAACCTGGCCTTCGGCGGCTACAACAAAAAATTTGAACCGGCCCGCACCCCGTCTGACTGGCTGACGAAAGATGAAGCGATCATTGACAGCTACATCTCCAATCCATCCTGTACTTTCATCTTTACAGTCAATGCCTACCAAAGCATGTTCCGCAGTATCCGCTCTGCGCAGGATGGCTCCCAGATCGCCCGTATCCCCAAAGATCTGCCGATCCTTGTGGTATCCGGCACAGATGATCCGGTGGGTAATTTCGGCAGGGGCGTCCGCCAGGTATACGATGCATACCGTTCTGCGGGAATCCAGGATGTGTCGATCTCCCTGTATGACGGCGACCGTCACGAGATCCTCAATGAAACGGACCGGGAACAGGTGTATCAGGACCTGCTGGCGTGGATGGAAGGCAGACAAAAGATTTGAAATTTTCCTAATAATTATAGGACTCTCCCCTGAATGCTTGTTGGGACTGGCGCCGCCTGCTATAATTGGGAATATCAGGAGAACGACGACAGAAAAAGGGGATTACGAGCATGCGAAGAAAGATCTGGAAGAAATGCTGCGCGCTGCTGATACTGGCTGTATTCATTTTGTGCGGCACTGTTTCCTGCAAAAACCTGGCATCTGGCCATTCTGACAGCACAGAAACAGAAATCTCACAGGAAGGTACTGTCGAAAAAGACGGGAACGATACGGAGACAGAGGAAAATGTGTCGGAAGAAAAGAATACACAGGCCGAAAACGAACCCACAGACGCAGAGGAATACATTTTTCCTGACAGCAGTACGCAAAAGCTCACCGAAAGCGACCTGGAATCTTTATCCGGGGAAGAATTGCGTCTGGCAAGAAATGAAATCTATGCCAGGCTGGGGCGGAAATTCGATGATGAGACGCTCCGGGAATATTTTGAGTCAAAAAGCTGGTACCGCGGAACCATCGATCCAGCTGATTTTTCAGAAGAACGCCTGAACGAGACCGAAAAATATAATGCAACCTTTATCGCAGCATATGAGAACAGGCTAACAAATGGCTCATCCGAAACCACGTCCCCGCAGGAGGATTCCTCTGGTCAGAACCGCGCCTCAGATTCCTATGATATACCGGAAACCCGGAATCCGTCCGGCGGGGAGAATTCCAACTATATCTTATGCTCTGCATGCGACGGTCTGGGACACTGCCCGGACTGCAATAACGGACTCTGTCCTTCCTGCGGCGGAACCGGGCAGATGCTGTGCACTTCCTGTGCCGGCCTGGGGCACTGTCTTTTCTGCGGCGGTATGGGATACAGCTATTCCGGCGTCGGACTGTCCTTCAGCAAAGATCCCTGTATCATGTGCTATGGTTCCGGAGCCTGCAGCCGCTGCGGCAACAGCAGACTCATCCGGTGCAGCCAGTGCGGCGGCAGCGGACAATGTAACCAGTGTTACGGCCTCTACTACTGCAGCCATTGTTACGGCAACGGATATTACTATAATTAATTTCCATGATTACAGACCGTTTTCTGACAGACCGCAGACGAACATAAAGCTTCCCGGCTGGAACCACCACGGTACCATGCCGGGAAGCTTATGACTGTTGATTTATAAATCCGCTCCGCCGATGCGCTTCGTTCACGCCCTGCCCGGATTCTGGACAATATTTTTATCTGACTGCTTCAAATACCATCTTCCCACAGTAGATCTGATCCTCTACCGTCTCTTTCCCGAACACCTCTAAAAGACGGATCATCTTATACGCATAATCCTCCATATCCGCATAATAAATCACCATCTTTTCCGACGCCCGTGCCAGATCCCGGATCAGCCCGGCGTCTGTGGCTGGGAAGGAATAGCCAAACCAATGCGTCTCCACCGGAACAGCCCCGCCTGCCGCATCCACCGGATACAGCATCGACTTTTCCGGCACGCCGATAAATCTCATCAGCCGCTGGAAGTAATTCCGCAGATAAGCCCATTCCATATGCTCCTCTGACTCATCCGGACTCCCCAGAACCAGGTTCAGCGGTTCGCTGCCAGCCCGCCCGTTTGCATAGAAAATATGATCCTCCGGCACACCATAGATCCTGGCCGTATCCGTATAATTGAAATTGATCACATAGTCCGGCGCAATCTCCCGGATCTGAGGCGAAACTCCTGTGGAAATCTTTCCCATCACACAGGTACTCAGATAAAGATCCAGCGCCTGTGTAAAGGTCTCCAGCTCCCTGCGCACCTCTGCAATCAGCGCCTTTTTGTTCAGCTTCTTCTCCGGCGTGATAAACTGCTGGCGCAGCTTGAACATACCGCCGGAGGGATCATCATAGATCTGCTCGAAAATCCGGGCAAAATGTTTATAAATCTGCAGGTCGTTGTAGGTAAACACCACGCTGATAATGTTGTAGGAAATCAGATCGTACTCCGGATCTTTCTCATTCTCCAGGACAACATCCTGGAAATGGATCAGCGCGGCGAGCATATTATCCATTTCCCGCTCAAAATTTGTCCAGTCCGGATCGTCCGCCAGAGTAAAATGGAAATGCCGGAAGAAACCATTCACATTGCAAAGCTGTGTCAGCTCCGCCTGAAAAGGAGTCCGCTGCTCCTTCGGCTGTGCGAAAGCCTCCTCCACACATTTCACAAAGTCCATATAATTCGTCTTTAATCCGTGGTACAGGTCAAAGCCGTTTCCTGTCACCAGAATATGTTTCGATGCCCCCATCGAACCAGCACTTCCTTTCCTTATTGCTGGGCATTTTTTTGCCCATAGAGGTACCCTCCTGAGGGTTTCCTTGTTCTTGGGCATCTTTCTGCCCATAAAGGTACCCTCCTGAGGGTTTCCTTATTGCTGGGCATTTTTCTGCCCATAAAGGTACCCTCTTAACTCTTTAAGCGTGTTTTACCGCAGTCTCCAGAGCGATCTCCATCATTTCATTGAAGGACTCCCGGATCTCCTGTGCAGTCAGCGCCTCCGGCTTAAAGAAATGGTCGGAAACAGACAGGATACTGAGCGCTTTTTTATGCTGCGCCAGAGACTCCAGATAAAGTCCGGCCGTCTCCATCTCCACACAGAGCATTCCAAGATCACGGGCTCTGGTAGGAACATCCGGCTGTGCGTTGTAGAACAGATCTGTGCTGAATACATTTCCGACTTTAATCCTGGTGCCTCTCTCCTTGCAGATATTTACCGCGTCATAAAGCAGGTCGAAATCTGCGGTAGGCGCCAGCGTTCCCGGGAAATTGTAATGATGCGCCATATTGGAATTGGTGCAGGCGCCCATGGCGATCACAATATCCTTGCACTCCATATCATCCAGCAGCGCTCCGGTGGAACCCACACGGATAATCGTCTCCACACCAAAGAACGTGTACAGCTCATGCGCATACAACACAGCGGAGGGAATCCCCATACCGCTTCCCATCACGGAAATACGTTTTCCCTTGTAAGTGCCAGTATAGCCCAGCATATTTCTGACGGTATTAAACAAAACCGGATTCTCCAGATAAGTCTCTGCGATATATTTTGCCCGCAGGGGATCTCCCGGCATCAATACAACCTTTGCTACTGCGTCCTGATCTGCCTCGATGCAGGCTGACGGTGTCTTAAACATGTTTTGTCCTCCTTAAAATCACTGTTCATCGCTGCGAAATCCTCCGCAGCCCGTGTTTCACTGTCGCAGATTGCCGATCAATCTGACAACTGTTCACATTATACCAAAAGAGCCATCGGATGGGAAGAGACAAAACACCGCCATTTTCCCTCTTACCTTTTACCGCTCAGCTGCTGCCGCCAAACCTTTAATACAGCTTCAATCCCCCCCGGATCGGCTCGCTGGTCAGGTCAATTCCCAGTTTTTTAAAAGTATTCTGGTCTGCTTCTGAGAGCATCACCGTGGTGTGAACCTGACAGCCCTTCAGGCGGGGGAGCTGCTCCATAGCTTTTCCGGCCTCCGGGTCTGTCACAGAGGACAGAGCCAGGGCAATCAGCACCTCGTCCGTATGCAGCCGGGGATTATTTCCGCCCAGGAAGCGGACTTTCAGCTCCTGGATCGGCTCAATGGCCTCCGGTTTTACCAGCTTCTTCTCATGGTCGATCCCGGCCAGGTATTTGACCGCATTGAGAAGCAGCGCAGCGGAAGGGCCAAGCAGGTCTGAAGTGCCGGATGTGATGATGGTTCCGTCCTCTAACTCGATGGCCGCGCAGGGGCCTTCCTGCTGTGCGGCGCGCTCCTTCGCCGCCACAGTCACCTTCCGGTCTTCCGTGGTGATTTTGGCCTGCTTCATCAGAAGTTCGATCTTGTACACCTCGTTTTCCCCGGTTCCTTCCCGGACAACCTTATTCAGCGCTGCATAATATCTGCGGATAATCTCCATACAGGAAGCCTCACAGCAGGCCTCGTCATCTACAATACAGTTGCCCGCCATATTGACCCCCATGTCTGTGGGAGACTTATAATATTCATTTTCTCCGTAAATTGCATCAAAAATGGCATCCAGCACCGGATAGATCTCAATATCCCGGTTATAATTCACCGCCGTCTCGCCATATGCCTCCAGATGGAACGGATCGATCATGTTCACATCGTTCAGATCGGCGGTCGCCGCCTCGTAGGCTAAGTTCACCGGATGCTTCAGCGGAATGTTCCAGATCGGAAACGTCTCAAATTTGGCGTATCCGGCCTTGACGCCCCGCAGATTCTCATGGTAGAGCTGGGAGAGACAGGTCGCCATCTTGCCGCTCCCCGGCCCCGGCGCCGTCACAACCACCAGCGGCCGCTCTGTCTCAATATAATCATTTTTGCCGAATCCATCTTCACTGATAATCAGCGGAATGTTGGAGGGATATCCCTCGATGGAATAATGCCGGTACACACGGATCCCCTGTTTTTCCAGACGTTCCTGGAAGCGGACGGCTCCCGTCTGCCCCTCAAAATGGGTGATCACCACGCTGGAAACATAAAGTCCCTTTTTCTCAAACTCGCTGATCAGCCGCAGCACATCAATATCGTATGTGATCCCCAGATCTCCGCGGACTTTATTCTTTACAATATCCTCCGCGCTGATGACAATCACGATCTCCGCCAGATCCGCCATGGAAAGCAGCATCTGCAGCTTGCTGTCCGGCTGAAAACCGGGAAGCACACGGGAAGCATGGTAATCGTCAAACAGCTTGCCGCCGAACTCCAGGTACAGCTTGTCCCCGAAGTGGCTGATCCGCTCCTTGATATGCTCTGACTGAATCTTTAAGTATTTGTCGTTGTCAAACCCATTCATCCTCTTGTATTCCTTTCACTCTCATTCCTCCCTGGTCTTTTCCCACAGGGAACCTCTTTTCTCATTTTCCCAGTATAGCACACCATCCTCCGATTATCTATATCCAATTCCGGCAAATTCTGTCCGGGTATCCCGGTGTGATTCCTTCGCAGAATTTGTACTGTAAAACCACTCAGGATATGCATCATTTCCTGCACAATATTTTTCCCCTGGTTCTCCACAAAGCAATCTGCTGCCGGCGGCTCACGAAAACAGTATCACACAAAATAAGGATGCTTCCCCGACCTTTTTATGGATCAGGGAAAACATCCTTCTATCATTTGCCAGCTTCCGCCCGCTTATCTCTGTTTCACGCCCGCCGTCAGATGATCATTTTCCACATCGATCAGAATCACATCGCCCTCGCGGACTTTATCTGCCAGGATCAGTTTCGCAGAAAGTGTCTCCACATGTTTCTGCAGGAAACGCTTCAGCGGTCTTGCTCCGTAAACCGGATCATAACCGTGATCCACGATAAACTGCTGTGCCGCCGGGGTCAGTTCCACGGAAATCTCCCGGTCTGCCAGACGTCTGTTCAGCTGGTTCATCAGCAGTCCGATAATACTTGCGATATTATCCCTGGTCAGCGGCTTGAACATGATGATCTCGTCCAGACGGTTCAGGAACTCCGGCCGGAAGTTGCCGCGCAGCTCATTCATCACCAGTTCCTCTGCTTCCGGATTGATATCGCCGTTGGAATCAATCCCCGCCAGCAGATGGGCAGAACCCAGGTTGGACGTCATGATGATGATGGTGTTTTTGAAATCCACCGTACGCCCCTGGGAATCGGTGATCCGTCCGTCATCCAGCACCTGCAGCAGTACGTTGAAGACATCCGGATGGGCTTTCTCCACCTCGTCAAACAGTACCACTGAATACGGTTTCCGGCGGACTGCCTCGGTCAGCTGACCGCCCTCATCATATCCCACATATCCCGGAGGCGCTCCGATCAGGCGGGATACGGAGTATTTCTCCATATACTCACTCATATCCAGACGCACCATATTAGACTCGTCGTCGAACAGGCTTTCCGCCAGCGCCTTCGCCAGCTCCGTCTTTCCGACGCCGGTAGGCCCCAGGAACAGGAAGGATCCGATGGGCTTGCTGGGATCCTTGATCCCCGCCTTGGAACGAATGATGGCCTCCGTCACTTTCGTCACGCCCTCATCCTGCCCGATCACACGCTTGTGCAGCTCCTCGTCCAGATGCAGGGTCTTGTTCCGCTCGCTCTCGGTCAGCTTCGTCACCGGGATCCCTGTCCAGCGGGAAACGATCTTGGCGATCTCGTCCTCGCTGACATTCTCATGCACCAAGGACATATCCTTATTCTTTACAATCTCTTCCTCGTGCTCTAACTGCTTCTTCAGTTCCGGCAGCTTGCCGTACTGCAGCTCGGCCGCCTTATTCAGGTCATAATTCTGCTGGGCGATCTGGATCTCCTTGTTGGTTGCCTCGATCTCCTCCCGCAGCTTCTGCACTTTCTCTACGGCGTTCTTTTCATTATCCCACTGCGCCTTCTTCGCAGTAAACGCTTCCCGCAGCTCGGCCAGCTCTCTCTGCAGATCCGCCAGACGCTCTTTGCTGAGGTTATCCTCCTCTTTCTTCAGCGCAGTCTCCTCGATCTCCAGCTGCATCACCCGGCGGTTCAGCTCATCCAGCTCCGTCGGCATGGAATTCAGCTCCGTCTTGATCAGGGCGCAGGCCTCATCCACCAGGTCGATGGCCTTATCCGGCAGGAAACGGTCGGAAATATAACGGTTGGAAAGAACCGCGGCGGAAACCAGGGCTCCGTCCGTGATCTTCACGCCATGGAATACCTCGTAGCGCTCTTTTAAGCCACGCAGGATGGAAATCGTATCCTCCACCGTAGGCTCATCCACCATCACCGGCTGGAAACGGCGCTCCAGAGCCGCGTCCTTTTCAATGTACTCCCGGTATTCATCCAGCGTCGTGGCGCCGATGCAGTGCAGCTCGCCCCTGGCCAGCATGGGCTTTAACATGTTGCCGGCGTCCATGGCGCCGTCTGTCTTGCCCGCGCCAACGATGGTATGCAGCTCATCGATAAAGAGGATGATCTGGCCATTGCTTCCCTTCACTTCATCCAGGACAGCTTTCAGACGCTCCTCAAACTCGCCTCTGTATTTCGCGCCTGCCAGCAAAGCGCCCATATCCAGGGCAAACAATTTCTTATCCTTCAGACTCTCCGGCACATCTCCCCGGACAATCCGCTGCGCCAGTCCCTCTACCACGGCGGTTTTACCAACGCCGGGTTCACCGATCAGCACCGGGTTATTTTTCGTCTTACGGGAAAGAATCCGCACCACGTTCCGGATCTCACTGTCCCGTCCGATCACCGGATCCATCTTCTGATCCCGGGCCCGTTCTACCATGTCATATCCATACTTCTCCAGCGTATCATAAGTCTCCTCCGGATTATCCGAAGTCACCCGCTGGTTGCCCCGCACAGTGGAAAGCACCTGCAGGAAACGGTCTCTGGTGATTCCATACTCCCGGAACATCTCTTTGATCGCCGGATTCGGATAACGGATCATGGACAGGAACAGATGCTCCACAGATACATACTCGTCCCCCATCTGCTTCGCCTCGTCCTCTGCCGTGATCAGCACCTTGTTCAGCATCTGGCCGATAAACACCTGGCCGCCGGATACCTTTACACGTTTCGCCAGATGACGCTCCGCGTTGTCCATAAAATGTTGTTTATTAATCTCCATCTTTTCGATCAGTTTCGGGATCAGCCCGTCATCCTGACGCATCAGGGCGACCAGCAGATGCTCCTGCTCGATCTCCTGATTCCCATATTCGTACGCCAGCTTCTCACAATCCTGAATCGCCTGCATGGATTTCTGTGTAAATTTCTGAATGTTCATAAAGCGCTCCCCCTTTCTGGTAAAGCTTTGTATTACAACTCCATGTTCTATTTTTCATATAACACTTTGCTTCAGGTATTGTTATAGCACACTTGTTAGCACTCGTCAATAGTGAGTGCTAATTTTTTCAAAAAATTTTTCCCCTTTTTTAAATCTGTTCTCAGTGATTCGCCATCCTGAAAATCTGATGTACATCCTCCGCCTTCAGTCTCCGTATGAAGGACAGCTCCACGGTATCCCCTTTCGTTGCATCCAGAGCCAGTTCCCTTAAAACAGCGTCTTCCTGAAGGCCGATTCCCAATTCGGAAAGACTGGACGGCATACCGATCTCCCGGAAATAACCAACCGTCGCCGCAATCGCCGCCCGGGCGTTCTGCTCACTGATCTCCCCGTCCAGGCCAAATACCTTTTCCCCGTAATGGCAGAAGCGGCCCACATCGTTCCGGTACACGTACTCCGCCCAGGAGCCCCAGACAGAAGTCAGCGACGCTCCGTGCGCGCAGTCGAAACGGGCGCCCAGGGCATGCCCTAACTTATGGACAGAAAAATCTTTTGGGCGTCCCAGTCCGGTCAGGTCATTGTGGGAAAGACTGCCGCACCACATGATCTCACTCATGGCATCGTAATCATGGGGATCCCTCACTGCAATCCTGCCGTTTGCCATCACCGTGCGCAGCAACCCCTCCGCGATCTCATCCGTCATCTGGTTTTTCTGATCCGGGAGAAAATATCGCTCCAGCGTGTGCATCATAATATCCGCAATCCCGCAGGCAATCTGGTATTTCGGCAGCGTACAGGTCAGCTCCGGATTCATGATGGCGAATACCGGACGGTTCAGCGGCGTATTGATACCGGCCTTTTTCCCGACCTCCATATTCGTCAGCACCGCGGAGTCGCTGGTCTCGCTCCCCGCCGCAGCAATGGTCAGGACTGCCCCCACCGGCAGGGATCTGGTCAGCTGCGCCTTCCCTGTCCAGATATCCCACAGTCTGACACCTGGATTCGCTGTGCCATGGGCGATGGCTTTCGCCGTATCGATCACGCTGCCGCCGCCGACTGCCAGGATAAAATCCACCTGTTCCCGCAGCGCCAGTTCCACACCGGCCTCCGCATGATCCAGCCGGGGATTCGGCTGCGCGCCTCCCCACTCGGCCACCGCCAGCGCCTCATCTGCCAGCGCCTGTTTCACCCGATCCAGCAGGCCGCTCTCCTTCGCGCTTCTGCCGCCATACACCAAAAGCACCTTCGTTCCTCCGTGCTTTCGCACTTCCTGTCCCACGCAAAACTCTGTGGCCCTTCCAAATACAATCTCTGTGGGAAGGTAAAATGTAAAATTCTGCATCACTTTCACTCCTGTTATAGTTTTGTGTTTTCCCCTTTTCCAGTCTACAGCCTGTACTTTTTCCGGATCTCTTTCAGAAGCCCTTCGCAGCCTGCCGTCACGTCCCGGTACGTCGCCTCAAAATCCCCGGTATACCAGGGATCCGCCACATCCTGGCTGCTGCCCGCAAACTCCAGCATTTTATAGATCTTGCTCTGAGGATCCCCTCCTGCGATCCGTTCCATATTGCGGATGTTGGCGCTGTCCATGCCGATCAGATAATCGAACTCCAGATAATCCTTCCGCGTCATCTGGCGGGCGCGGTGAGGAACCAGCGGGATCCCCTTTTCCGCCAACTTGCGCACCGTACCATAATGGGGCGGATTGCCGATCTCTTCCCGGCTGGTGGCCGCGGAATCCACCTGGAAGAGGTCAGATAAACCGGCTTCTTCTATGTAATATGTAAAAACAGACTGGGCGCAGGTGCTGCGGCAGATATTGCCGTGGCAGA
>CALWGM010000069.1 GCA_944380065.1 uncultured Lachnospiraceae bacterium | reverse complement strand
GGGGCGGATCCGCAGCTGCTGCGCTACATTGTGGAAAAGGGATCCATTACCATAGACGGGATCAGCCTGACGGTGGCCGCAGTCCGGGAAAGCAGTTTTCAGGTTTCGGTAATCCCGCATACGCGCCAGGTAACGGCGCTTGTGGATCGGGCGCCGGGAGATCTGGTCAACTTAGAGTGTGATATCATCGGGAAATATGTGGAGAAACTGCTGATACAGCCGGCGGCTCCGGCGAAGGCAGGGCAGAAAGAGAGCCGTATCACGGAAGAGTTTCTGAGACAGTATGGATTTTAAATCATGCTTTACCGCAGCCAATGATATCAGGTTTCAGCAGTTATAACTGGAAAATAGAAGGAACGATACAGAATGAAAGGTGGTTTTGAAAGTGTCAAGAAAGACAGGAACAGTGGAACAGGCGTTGGAGGATATGAGGAACGGCAAGATTGTATTAGTGATCGACGATCCGGACCGGGAAAATGAGGGGGACATGATCTGCGCGGCGGAGTTCGCCACGCAGGAGAATGTAAATCTGATGGCCAGCGAGGCGAAGGGGCTGATCTGCATGCCTATGAGCGGGGAGCTGTGCGACCGGCTGGAATTAGAGCAGATGGTGACCAATAATACAGATAATCACTGCACGGCGTTTACCGTTTCCATCGACCATGTGGATACGACGACCGGTATTTCCGCAGCGGAGCGTTCCTATACCGCCCGCAAGTTAGTGGAGGATGGGGCAAAACCCACAGATTTCCGCAGGCCGGGGCATATGTTTCCGCTCCGGGCGAAGGAGGGAGGCGTACTGGTGCGTGACGGCCATACGGAGGCGACGGTGGATCTGTGCCGCCTGGCCGGATTGAAGCCCTGCGGGCTTTGCTGTGAGATCATGCGGGAGGACGGCACCATGATGCGGACCACGGAGCTGCTGGAGTTTGCAGAGCGTCTGGATATGACGGTGATTTCCATCGCGGATCTGATCGAATACCGGATGCGCAATGAAAGCCTGGTGGAGCGGGAAGCCGCAGCCAAACTTCCGACAAAATATGGGGAGTTTATGATTTACGGATATCAGAACAAGGTGAACGGAGAGCATCATGTGGCGCTGGTTATGGGCGATGTGGCGGATGGCGAGCCGGTGCTGTGCCGGGTGCATTCGGAGTGCCTGACCGGCGATGTGTTTGGCTCTGCGCGCTGCGACTGCGGCGATCAGCTGCAGGAGGCCATGAAGGCCATTGCAAAGGAAGGCCGCGGCGTACTGCTTTACCTGCGCCAGGAAGGCCGGGGAATCGGCCTGATCAACAAGCTGAAAGCGTATGAGCTGCAGGAAAATGGCTATGATACAGTGGACGCCAATATCAAGCTTGGTTTCCCGGCAGACATGCGGGAGTATGGGATCGGAGCCCAGATACTCTGCGATATCGGCGCGAAACGCCTGCGCCTCCTGACCAATAACCCGAAAAAGATTACCGGACTGGCCGGATACGGGATTACTATCGAGGAGCGGGTGCCGATCCAGATCAAGGCGCAGAAGTTTGACTATTTTTATCTGAAGACCAAGCAGGATCGGATGCATCATCTGACAGATTATAAATAAGGTTCCGGCAGAACATCCGGGGCTGAATCATAAAAAATCACAGGAGGAATACAGATTATGAGAGTATTAGAAGGAAAAGTTGTTGCGGAAGGCATGAAGGTGGGGATCGTAGCGTCCCGTTTCAATGAGTTTATTGTTTCCAAGCTGATCGGCGGGGCGCAGGACGCTCTGGTGCGTCATGGCGTGAAAGACAGCGATATTGACCTGGCATGGGTTCCGGGGGCGTTTGAACTGCCAATCATTGCCAAAAAGATGGCGGAGTCCGGAAAGTATGACGCAGTCCTCTGTCTGGGAGCTGTGATCCGGGGCGCCACCAGCCATTATGACCTGGTCTGCGCGGAAACCAGCAAGGGAATCGCCGCAGTGGGGCTGCAGACCGGAGTGCCCACGCTGTTCGGCGTGGTGACCACAGATAATATCGAGCAGGCCATCGAGCGCGCCGGCACGAAAGCAGGCAATAAAGGATATGACACAGCCTGCTCTGCCATCGAGATGGTCAACCTGATCCGGGAACTGTAGGAACGTTTTTCCCATACCGGCAGATGCAAATCTTTTGTAAATTCCGCAATCCGGAGGGCATTCTTCTTTTGGATATGTTATGATAGAACAGAACTGTTTTCTGATAACAGGGATAAAAGGAGAAAACGTATGATCAATATTTTAATTGTGGAGGATGATGCCGCGATTTCCAACCTGATTCAGATGAATCTGACAGCGGAAGGATATCATTGTACCTGCGCCCATGACGGCAGGGATGGGGCGAACTGCATCGAGCAGAATGTTTACGACCTGGTGCTGTTAGACATTATGCTGCCGGAGATCAACGGCTATGAGCTTTTGGAGTATATCAAGCCCACGGGGACGCCGGTGATTTTCCTGACGGCGAAGGGAGACCTGAAAGACCGGGTGAAAGGGCTGCGGTTAGGGGCGGACGATTATGTGGTGAAGCCGTTCCAGATCGGGGAATTGCTGGCGCGCGTGGAGGCGGTCCTGCGCCGTGCGCGCAAAAACAACCAGATGCTGTACTTTGCGGATCTGGCGATCAATATGGAGTCCCGGCTGGTACAGAAAAACGGGAAGAGCGCAGAACTGACGGTGAAGGAATTTGATCTTTTGGTGGAGCTTGTGCGGAACAAAAATATTGCCCTGTCCCGGGAACGGCTGTATGAGAAGGTCTGGAAGGAACCCTTTGTGGGAGAGACACGTACGCTGGATACACATATTCAGAGACTGAGAAAAAAACTGGGGCTGGAGAATCAGATCAAGACGGTGTTTCGGATCGGATACCGCCTGGAGGAATGATATTTTGCGCAGGAACCGGCGGGGAAGTCCGGCCGGTTTGGATCAATCCGGGAAGGAGGGACGGCTGTGCGTCTGGTAGCAAAGATTTTTCTCAGTGTGATGGCGGTATTCAGTGTGGCGTTCTTAGCTGCGGGATATTTTCTGCTCTCACACTCACTGGAAATCAGCGTGGAGAGGGAACTGGAATTTGCCCTGCGCCAGTATCAGTTTGACAAGTTTTCGGTTCAGGCGGATCTGATTGCCAATGAGGAGGAGTTTCAGGCTCTGCTGGAAGATGAAAACCGGAATCCGGAGTGGTTCCTGCGGGAACTGAGCCGGGGAATGGAGGAACCCATCTGTCTGATTGCGGAGGACGGTCGTGTGCTTTATTCCGGAAGCAGTGCGTTTGACGACCTGCCTTTCGACGGGCTGGCAGGAGGAGAGACGAAATACCAGGTTGTGAATGAGGATGGTTCCTGCTACATCTTAGTGGGAGGACGTATTGCCCGGGAAGAGGGGGATCTGGATTTTATTACCAAGACGGATATTACGCCGGTGATTGAGCAGCAGGCCGTGCTGAAGCGGTATTTCCTGAATTGCCTTTTGCTGGCGATGGCGGCGGCGATGGTGCTGGTATTTGTGATATCCACCCTGCTGACCAGACCGCTGGCGAAGATGGCGGGGGCGGCCAATCGGATTGCGGACGGGAATTACCATGAGCGCCTGGCGATCCGGCAGAAAGGAGAGGTAGGGGAACTGGCGGAGAGTTTTAACCGGATGACGGTTGCCGTGGAGGATAAAGTCAGGGAGCTGGAACAGGAAGTACAGCGCAAAGAGGATTTTGTGGCTAATTTTGCCCACGAACTGAAAACGCCCATGACATCGGTCATCGGTTATGCCGATATGCTGTACCAGAAGGATCTGCCCCGCAGCGAGGTCAAAGACGCCGCCTGGTATATCTGGAACGAGGGGATGCGCCTGGAGGCCATGGCCCTGAAGATGATGGATCTGACTGTGCTGAACCATCAGGAAATCCCTCTGGTGGATGTGCCGGCAGATGAATTTCTGCAGGATGCGGTATCAGGCCTGGAGCCTGCGCTGCAGGCCGAGGGGATTCGTCTGACATGCCGGGCGCAGTCCGGATACGTCAAAATGGATTATGACCTGATGAAAACGGTATTGCTGAACCTGATCGACAATGCCCGGAAGGCAGAAAGCAGCCAGATCGTGCTGGCGGGCGTCTGCTCCGGGGCGGATTACTGTATCTCCGTGTCGGATGACGGAACGGGGATCCCCGGAGAAGAACTTTCCCGGATTACAGAAGCTTTTTATATGGTGGACAAATCCCGTTCCAGGAAGCAGCACGGAGCCGGACTGGGGTTGAGTCTGGTCAGCCGGATCGTGGAACTGCATCAGGGAGAACTGCGGATCGAGAGTACGCCGGGGAAGGGAACGCGGGTAAGCGTGATTCTGCCGGCATACCGGGAACTGGAAGAAGCTCCGGAGAGAGAGGAGGGGCGGGAAGATGGATGACGCAGGAAAAAAGAAAAAGCGGCGGTCCCGTATTCTCTCTGTGGCGGGAATCCTGGCAGGATGCCTGGTGGTGTTTGCCGGATACTGGGTCATGCAGCAGATGCTGAACCGGAGGCAGGAGGTTCTGCTGTCCCGGAGCGGAAGTTTGCAGACGGCGGAAGAGGAACTGACGGATGATGACAGGGAGGAAGAGGCGAGAGTAAAGCTGACGGCGGAGGAACTGACGGATGTCCTGTTCCGCGCCTGTTATGTGATGGATCAGGTGCCTCACGAACCGTATGGGCGTCAGATGACGATGCAGGAAGCGATCGAGATCGGACAGAGCTGGGTGGAGGGATTCTGTGAAGCCTATGCATTCCCTGGGCGGGATATGGTGTTTCAGTTTGAGGAGGTTTCCGCTCAGCTGTGTACCTGGGAAATGGTAGATGACGCTTATCTGAGACAGATGATTGTCCGTGATGAAACGCTCAGTGAGATCCGGAGCTGGAACCAGGTGGTAGCGGAGGATCGCGGAGATCAGCTGGCGGAGAGTATGTACGGTTACTGGAGGATCAGCTTTTCGGGAACCGGTATTACCGTTAACTTACAGATTCACGCGGTCAGCGGGCAGATCCTGCAGGCGTATCTGGAGACGGACACATACCTTGCGGAGATGGATGCGCTCCCGTTTGAGCGGATCCTGACAGAATATGCGGCTTCCTTTGAACTCCCCGGGCGGGAAGAACCTGTCTGGGAGGATGGCGGACTGCTGGGAAAAGAGGGGCAGGGGGACGTGCGCTTTATTTTAGAAAGAACCCCCGCCTCCGAAGAGAACGGGAGTTCACAGGATCCGCTGTATGGGATGACATCATTTTCCGTGGGGGCGGAGCTGGTTCCGCTCCAGGAGACGCCGGACGAAGAGATTCCCCAGCCGCAGCAGGAACCGTAGTGTGAAAAACTACAGCCGCAGCAGGGGAATCAGCTGGTCTGCAGAAGCCAGGATCACAGCAGCTTTTTCTGCGTTTTCTGGATCCGGCTGTTTCAGGTCCGGGATACAGACAACGGGGATACCGGCGGCGTATGCGGCGCGGATCCCATTGTCAGAATCCTCCAATACCAGCGCGTCGGCCGGGGAGAACTGACCGCGCGCGCAGGCAGCCAGAAAAATATCCGGCTCCGGTTTGCTGCGGGTTACTTCCTCACCGCCGATCAGGTAAGCAAAACAGGAGATCAGGCCGGCCAGTGTCAGGTAACGCTCCACATATTCATGCCTGGTGGAGGAGGCGACACAGCAGGTAACGCCCTGCATGCGAAACCATCTCAGCAAGGTGCGGATCCCGGGCTTGACTTCCGGGCCGGAGGTTTCCATCCGTATATTGAGAGCCGCTCTGGTCTTTTGGGAAATCTCATCTGCCGGATAGTCTGGGCCATAGAGCTCGGTCTGCTTGTTCCGAAGCTGCCGTCCGGCCAGGCCGATGGTCTGGATATAGTCTTCTTTTCTGGCCGGATATCCATAAGATGCAAGGATCTTGCCCTTTTCTTCCATAAACAGACGTTCTGTGTCGAAAATCAGACCGTCCATATCAAAAATGGCGAGTTTGGGTAATTTGATCATAGCCGTTTTCCCTTACAGCCGGTAGGGATTCTCGCGGATAAAACGGTATTCTGCCACAGAGCGGTCAAATCCCTTGATATGGGTATACAGCCAGTCGATCACCTGGTTCTGGACCAGGCTGGTGAAACGGGGGGAATTGGTGTGGCCGAGCATCATTTCCAGGGCGCCTACGGTCTGTTTGAATTCGGCATGCTTTGCTTTGTGTTCTTTGATGCCGGGGTAGCCGATCTCCTCCTGGAACTTTTCTTCTGCCTCGAAATGAAAATTCACATAATCGGAAAGATATTTCAGCATTTCAGCGGCTTCTTCGGCAGCATCTTCCTTTTCGCAGGCGATCAGCAGGCTGTTGATCCTGTCAATGAGTTCCCGGTGCTGTGAATCGATCATCTCATTTCCGGTGATTAAGTTGTCGTCAAATTCTGCTCTCATCTTGCATATCTCCTTGTATCAAGTGCAATTCGTAAATGATCCAGATTTATTGTAACGCAAATGACATTCGGAGACAACCGGAGATTGAAGAAAATATTTTATTGTTCCATCTGTTTTCCCGGAAAGCCGACGGTAGCGATGATGTGATCCCGGGCGCTGACACTCTGATATTTTGCTCTTACACCGCCGCAAAGAGGTCATCAAACTGATAACCATAGATGCAGCAAGTAACGTAACTGCCATCTTTCTGCTTGGTTCTCATAGCAGACTTGTGTTGACTTTCGGTGACGTAGCGGAACACATGGACAGTTTTGTTACGGTTGCCCCCTCTACACGGATTGTCCCGAACGCGGAGCATGGTGTTCTCCACCAACGGAATAATCCATTTTGTTTCAAATAGTGAACGAATGCGTTCCTCAAAGCATTCGAATACTATTCAAAGCCTGAGCATTATTTCTACCCATACGCATTTTCCTCCCATGCTTATGTCATATCAAAATTCCTTTCTAAGTCCATTTTCAGCCAAAGGGAAAGAAAATGCTGAAATACGGACAAAATAACCAGTAGATATTATCTGCAAGCTGAAAATTAATACAAAAATCAGAAGTTAAAATCGGAACTTATTGACTTGTTACAACTTCCGATATATAATAAATGCGAAGTTAAACTTCTGCATTCAAGTTCTATTATATCTTTTTCAGAAGTTTGTCAACAAATAATTGGAAGTTACGGATAAATATTTTTGTAGAAAGGAAGTTGAGAACATGACATTCGGCGAAAAAGTGAAGGAGGCTCGGTTAGCAATGAATCTTTCTCAGACAGAGCTTTCCCAGTTGACCGGCATCTCCGAACGTTCTCTCTATACCTATGAACAGTTGGGGACACTCCCTCGAAAAAGCAATATCAAAAAATTGGCGGAAGCCCTGCATATTTCGGTTTCGTATCTATTGGACGACGAGGAAACCGGTTCTCAGAGCTATATCGGTGAAGATATGTTTCTTGCTGAAGCACGGGAGCAGTTTGGCGCCAGAGGTGCAAAAGAAGCTCAGGAAGTATTGGGACGAGTTAGCTCTTTGTTTGCTGGCGGTGATCTGGACGAGGATGCAAAAGATGTGTTCTTCCAGGCGTTGATGGCGGTCTACATGGATTCCAAAAAGAATGCAAGGGAAAAATTCACTCCTAAAAAATACAGGAAACATAAGCAGACTGAGTAATTTTTGTTATATCAAATCTCACTCGCAGAGAAATGTTTTCTGTGTTCGACCTGGAGGTGAAGCAAGTGAGAACGACAGCACACATTATTGATGCAGTTGAAAAACTGATTAAAAATATGATACCAGAGATCCCTATAAGCTTTGTAAACGCTTGGGAATCAAAATCCATTTTTACGATATGGAGAAAAAGCCGAAGGGTTTTTTTCTATCAATCCAGACAAAAAAATATCGTCATTGACAGTAATGTGAATGAGGTACTGGAGCGCACCTTGGTTGCTCACGAATTGGGACACGCTGTACTTCATGCCCAAATCGCAATGATGAAAGGCTTTCAGGAAATGGAGGTACTATACTGGTCAATCCCATGTATATCCGGAAGTCAGATTTCCTGAAAGATGATCTTGGCGATTATGACGATGCAAATCATTTTTGAATACCAATAACAGGAGGTGTACCGACTATGTTGGACAATGCCCAAATAAAAAATGCAGACGAACTGGAGTTTGCCGTTTTCTGCATTGAAAATATTGCAAAGAGGTTAGGAAAAAACGCCGAAGATGTTTACCGTTTATTGACAGAAAAAAGCGATATTCTGAATAGCTATATCATACCAGAATATGAAATGCTGCACACGCAAAGCAAGGAATACATCATAGATGATATTATCAGCTTGATAGAAGAAAGGGGTATCCAGTTATGATTCTATATCACGGTTCCTATCTGGAAATCCGAACTCCGGATTTGATACATTCCAGAGCCAATGTAGATTTTGGTCGTGGCTTTTATACAACCCCGCTTTACGATCAGGCGGTGAAGTGGTGCGAAAAATTTAAGCGACGTGGCAAAAGTGGAATTGTTTCCCGCTATGACTTCGATGAAAAGGCTTACCAGGAACTTAAAGTCCTGAAGTTTGACAGTTATTCCGAAGAATGGCTTGATTTCATTCTGAAATGCAGAACTGGAAATGATGCAACGGATTATGATATTGTAATCGGCGGTGTAGCCAATGATAAGGTATTTAATACCGTTGAGCTTTACTTCGATAACCTGATCGACAAAGGAGAAGCAATTCGTCGCCTGCGTTACGAAATGCCTAATTTACAAATATGTTTCCGTACTCAGAAAGCTCTTAATGAGTATCTGCACTATGAGGGGAGTGATCAGATTTGACCGCCAATCCTATTTTACTGCAAAAAAAATATGTCCGAATTATCGAGCAATTCTCCGAAAAAGAAAGTATGTCCTTAGATGATGCTCTGAGTTTCTTCTACCATTCAGAGATTTATCGCTTAATCAGTGAAGGGGTATCTGATCTGCACTGTATGAGCGATGAGTATTTGACGGAAGAATTGATTTCGGAGTATAAAGAAAAATAGAGATAGCTCAGTACAAGCCAACTCTTTACCAATAAATCTCTTGGGATGAGCTGTCGGGCCGCCGCAGCGCTTCTTTACAGACAGGGCGGCCGGGAGAATCTGCTGAAGGCAGTGATCTTCTGGCAGTATGCTGCAGGGAGCTGGGAGATGGGGAGTATATAAAACAGGCTCTCGAATGGGGAGAGAAAGATATGAAACTCAGGCTCAGGCTGGAACGGGAATTGAAGACGCTGGATGC
This sequence comes from uncultured Lachnospiraceae bacterium, assembly GCA_944380065.1. Taxonomy (GTDB): domain Bacteria; phylum Bacillota; class Clostridia; order Lachnospirales; family Lachnospiraceae; genus Eubacterium_I. The sequence continues at coordinate 205 of CALWGM010000069.1, read as the reverse complement.
TCTGGAGGATCTGGGATACACCTGCAGAAATCTGGGAGATCTTTATAAAGTCGGGCATCCATACCAGGATCTGGAAAATATCCCGGGAATTCCGTGATCCTGTTCTGCATTTACAGACTGGCGGGAGCATTCTTTTTTGGAGTATTTGCCGGTGTATTTGGAATCGGCGTAGCTGTTTTTCTGGAAGATAAATATATGCTGATCT
>CALWGM010000068.1 GCA_944380065.1 uncultured Lachnospiraceae bacterium | reverse complement strand
AAAGGTGGTCTCGGATTCCCATGTGATGATCGGGGGCAGTCATTATCACATGGAATGCCAGAGCACCGCAGATGGAACGATGGTGGTGCGGATGTTTGCGTATGACGTCCAGATCGCCATGCGGCATTTCAGAAAGGCTGGGTGAGATTATGGGCGGGAAGATTCTGGAATATGAGGCGAAGACGATCATGAATGAGGGCCGTGCAGAGGGTGAGGGATTGCTGGCTGCTTTGATAAGCAAATTGTTTGAATCAGGGCGGATGAAGGATGCTCGTCGGGCTGCAGAGGATGAGGAGGCCAGAAAGCGTTTTTACCGGGAATTTGGTATGATCGATGAATGAGAAAGCATTTAGGGAAAATAATATGGAAATCAGATTAGATGAGGTAAATGAAACAGAAAAAGAGATCCTGTACCGGCTGCTGCAGTTTTCCCTGTATGAAGAAAGCGCGGGAGATGGAAACGAGATGACCCTGGAAGCGGTCTTTGCATATCCCCGGTTTGACGCCTATTTTACAGAGGATACCCGGGATGACCGGAGTGCGTATCTCATCAGGGAGGCAGCAACAGGAAAGCTGCTTGGATTTGTGATGATCAATACTTATCTTCAGAAGTTCAGGGAGGGACACAGTATAGCGGAGTTTCTGGTCATTCCCAAATACCGGAGGAAAAAGGTGGGAAAACAGGCTGCGTTTGCGTGTTTTGACAGATTCGGAGGAAACTGGGAAGTGTCTCCGGCTCAGGGGAGTGACCAGGCGTATCTGTTCTGGAAACATATTGTTGAGGCATATACAAACGGAAATTATCGATTTGAGGAGGGGATTTTTCTGTTTTCAGGGTTTGTCAAGTAAAGTGTGTATTTTTTTTAAAATGAATGCAGGGCTGGTATCTCATACTGAGAGAGGCTCTCCTTTTATTCCCCGGCCGCATCATGCGGCCGGGCATGATTGTCTTCGGATTCTTTTTTTCTGTTGTGCTTACTTTTCTCCTTCACCCGTTCCCGGAGCTTCAGGATTAATTCCAGAAGCATCTCATTGGCAATCTGTCCCATGGAGATCCCTCCTTTCGGCTATATGAAATGTGAAAGCATGGTATTCCTGGTTTCCCTGCTACTTCATCCAGAGTCCCTGCAGTTTCATGTCTTCCGAGAAAGAGATGGTATAGGTAACACTGGCATTCTCATAGGAGGCATTGACCTGGACGGTGGCGCTGCAGGTGCCGCGCTGGCGGACCTCGGTCAGATACATATGGCTGAGACCCTGGCGGCTGCCGAAGTCCTCTGCAATCTGCGCCATCCCTGCCTCCAGTGTTTCGCTGTCCGCAAAAACAGTCTGCATGGATTCGGTGCTGCATGCCATCAGGGCGTCATAATCTTTCTGATCCATCAGGTCAATGATCTGTTCGGTCTGCGCTATCACCTCATCAGCAGAAAAATGGCCGCTTTTTCCGAATTCTTCTGCCCGTGGGAGATTCCAGTAGAGCAGGCAGACTGCGGCTGCAAGGATGATGACAACAGAGAGCAGAATCCTGAGCCGCCTCTGGCGCAGGAATGCCCGGGCTTCCTCTTCGGGAAAGCTGTTGTTGAAAGCTTCTACAATCTCTTTTACAGAACCTAAGCGTGCCTGAATCTGCGCATCGCTGTCTCCGCTTTCCGCGGCGGCCTGATAATCGGCAGTCAGCTGCTTTCGGATCTCTTCTTTTTTCACCTTAGAGCATTTCAGCTGTCTGACAATCTGTCTGATATAGTTATTCATTGCCCCTGTCCTCCATAATCTGTGCGGCAGCGCTGCTGAGTTCTCTCCACAGGGTGAAGATTTCCAGCAGGGAAGATCTTCCGTCTGCCGTGATCTGATAATATTTTCTGGGTACTTTTTTCCCGCTGGACTGCTGCCACTGGCTGAGGATCAGGCCATCGTCCTCCAGACGGTACAGAATCGGATACAGTGTGCCTTCCTTCAGGACGAAACGGTCACCGCTTTTTTCTCTCAGCTCGCTGATGATCTGATATCCGTATTTGGGTTCCTTTTCCAGAAGCTTCAGGACCAGCATATCCAGCATGCCCTTTTTCATTTGGGATTCATATTTTTGGTTCAAGATGCTCATCCTCTGCTATATATTTAGTAATGCTAAGCGCATGGTAACACATATGAAATGTCATGTCAAGGAAAATCGGATTTACAATACGCGGTTATCATTCGTAACACGTTAGTAACAACGCAAACCGTCAAACCGGCATAAACTCTGAATTTCCGTATCTGAAAACGTTAAGAAATCGTTAAGGTTTCATTGAGAGATTTAGAAAGAATTGTCTGTTACATTATTTTCATAAAGTCAAGACACGCCGGATGTGTTATGATAGCGGGGAGGTGATGAAAGTGTTGAATATATTAGTATGTGATGATGATAAAGATATCGTGGATGCCATTGAGATCTATCTGGCGCCCGAGGGCTACAACATTCTGAAGGCTTATGACGGGATCCAGGCGGTGGAGATGATACGTACCCATGAGGTACATCTGCTGATCCTGGACGTGATGATGCCGCGGATGGACGGCCTGCGGGCAACGTTAAAAATCCGGGAACAGTCCAATATACCGATCATTATCCTGTCGGCCAAGACAGAGGATACCGATAAGATTTTTGGGCTGAACGTGGGGGCGGATGATTATGTGACGAAGCCGTTCAATTCCATGGAGCTGGTGGCGCGGGTGAAATCCCAGCTGCGCCGTTACACTCAGTTAGGGACGATGGCGCAGGAAAAGACAGAGAATAGATACCAGACGGGCGGATTGGTCATTAACGACGATACCAAACAGGTGACAGTGGACGGCGTCGAAGTGCAGAAGCTGACGCCCATGCAGTACAATATTTTACTGTTTCTCACAAAGAACAAGGGGCGGGTATTTTCCATCGAGCAGATCTATGAAAATATCTGGAAGGAAAATGCCATCAATGCGGATAATACGGTGGCGGTACACATCCGCCATATCCGGGAAAAGATTGAGATCAACCCGAAGGAACCACGGTATTTGAAAGTAGTCTGGGGCGTGGGCTATAAAATGGAAGATATCAAAAACTGACCGGGAATCCGGCAGGGAAAGCTTCCGTATGGCCTGCGCATTCAGAGGACAGGAGGCGAAAAACATGGAAAAGGAAAAGAGATACCGGCGCTACAGCCTGCCGGTGAAGCTTCTGATTTTGCTGGTGCTGATCGTCAGTACCATTGCAGCTGGAGTGACAGGGAGCCGTCTGATCATCGGCGCAAATTACGGAATGACCTTCCGGGAGCTGATGAATCCGGTTCCGTACGAGGAGAGCCGGCAGGCCGGTGTTTATCTGACGATCGAAGGCACAACCATGCAGCAGAATATGGCAGAAGGGTATGTCCAGTCGATTGACCCTGGCTACGGCAACCGGGAGGCCTGGCTAATCCGCGGGGCAGAGGAGACCAACGCGCTGTTTTATGCGAAAAACCTTACAACGGGGGTGGTTTACACCAACGTAGAAGACTGGGGAAGTATGAAATTAGAGCGGGTTTATGAAGATTTCGGAAATTATATGGATGCGGATCTTGCGCAATGTCTGTATGTGAGCGATCCCGCCGGCACTGTGGAATCCAGGGGGATGTCTGCGGATGCAGTCGCTTATATCAACGATAATCTGAAGGATCAGGTATGGAGCACACTGTATGAACTGAGCGGGGAAGGCTGTGAGGAGTTCCAGCTCTTAGTTGGCCTGAATACCACATATCCGCTCCGGACTTCGCAGGCTTATGTGTGCCACCAGCTGTATCAGTCCTACGCAGAAGGATTTCTGGGCGAGTTCCCGTATCTGTTCTTTGCAGCGCTGGGCGTCATGATCCTGATGCTGATTCTGATTGCCAGACAGGCAGGCCATAACAGCCGGGACCGGGAGATCCATCTGAAGCGGATCGACCGTTCTCCGATTGAGATCTGGATCGCGGCAGATATTATCCTGATCGTGATCGGTGCGGTTCTGGCAGCAGGCGGTCTGAATAATCTTTACTGGCAGGATTACTGGAATAACGGATACACGATTGGGCCGGATAACATGATGCTGGTGAGCGCGCCGCTGCTGACTGGAGGGCTGCTGATCCTGGTGCTGACGGCGGCCAAGATGATCAACCTGTACGGGCGGCGGATCAAGGCCGGGACCTTAGGGGGGAGCATGATCCGTGCCCTGGGAAAACGTCTGGGTATCTGGTTTGGGACACTTTACCGCACCCGCAGCGAGAATGGGAAGCTGATTCTCCGTTATGTGGGGATCGCCCTGGTGAACCTGATTTTGTTCCTGCTGGTGTTTGTGGCTTTTGGCGGCTACTATCCGGGGCTGGGGCTGTTTTTCCTGCTGATCCTGGTACTGGTGAACGTTTATCTGCTGTACCGCCTGGTACAGGATGAGCGGGGAAAGGATGCGATCATGGCCGCCCTGCGGGAGATTTCCCAGGGGAATCTGGAGTATCAGATCGATGCAGACGAGATGTCTTACCAGAACCGGGAGATGGCGGAAGAGGTCAACCGGATGCGGGATGGCCTGAAGCGGGCGGTGGAGACACAGCTGAAGAGCGAGCGGCTGAAAACAGACCTGATCGCCAATGTGTCCCATGATATCAAGACGCCGCTGACATCAATTATCAATTATGTAGACATTTTGAACCGGGAACATTTTGAGGATGAACGGATTGCCGGATATGTGGATATCCTGGTGCGGAAGTCGGCGCGCTTAAAGCAGCTGACGGATGACCTGATCGAGGCGTCCAAGATCAGTTCCGGCAACATTACATTGAATATGCAGGATATGAATTTAAAACAGTTGATCAAACAGACAAACGGGGAGTTTGAAGAGAAGTTTGCAGCCCGCCATCTGCAGTTAGTGTGCACGCTGCCGGAGGAGGAACTGATGATCCGGGCGGATGGACGGCGGATGTACCGGGTGCTGGATAACCTGTACAATAACGCGGCCAAATATGCGATGCCTTACTCCAGGGTTTACGTGGACGGGGAAAACCGGGATGGGAAAGTGATTTTTTCCATCAAGAATATGTCGGAGAATCCCCTGAACGTCAGCGCGGAGGAACTGATGGAGCGGTTCGTGCGGGGGGACGCCTCCCGTACCACGGAGGGCAGCGGCCTGGGGCTGGAGATCGCGCGCAACCTGACGGTGATACAGAAAGGTACGTTCCGGCTTTATCTGGACGGGGATCTGTTTAAAGTTGTGATTGTGTTTGGGGAGCCGGAGGAACCGGAACATACCGAACGCGAGGCAGAACAGGCAAATGATAAGGCGCAGACCGGCGGAAAGAAACAGGAAAAGAAGTCCGGGAAAGGTTTTCGGAAGCCGCATCTCAGGATCCGGTTCCGGAAGCCGGTCACGGTGGAACGGGATACGGATCCGGTTTCAGAGGATGATAACGGAGAATTGCTGCGGTAAGCAGAGGCGAAGAACCGGCAGCCGGAACATTTATAAACAGAAAATGTGACAAACAGGCAGGGTTTGTGTCAGCAGGACGCAGACCCTGTCACAATTTTACGATGAAAATTTCTTGAGGACAGGCATAAAAATTTCTATAATGATAACAGGAACAGTCCGAACCGTTGGCGGAGGTCTGTGCATTTTTCTGAAAGAACAGGAGGGATCGTTATGGAAAAGGTGCGCTATATGATTTCAGATGCGGCTAACCGGATCCAGGTAGAGTCGCATGTGCTGCGTTACTGGGAAGAGGAGCTGGAACTGAATGTTCCCAGGAATGAGATGGGACACCGTTACTATACAGAAGAAAATCTCCGTCAGTTCGAGGAAATTAAGAGACTGAAAGAAGAAGGGTATCAGCTGAAGGCGATTAAGATGCTGATCCACAATCCACATACCGGGGAAACAGAAGCCGGGGCAGCGGAAGGGGCAAAAGCCGCAGAAGAAAATCCGGAGGCCGCGGAAAACAGCGGACTGTGTGCCGCGCAGGTGGAAGGTCACGGGAACCTCCCGGCCCGGCAGGAAGAGACAGGGGAATCTGCACCGGCTGCCGCGGAAGCGCCGCGTTCCAAGCTGGAACAGTTTCAGATGATGATGAATGAGATCGTCTGCCGCGCCATTGCGGAAAACAATCAGGCGCTCAGCCGGGAGATCGGCGCCCAGGTGGAGGAACGGGTTTTAAAGGAAATGAATTATCTCATGCGCGAACGTGAGGAACAGGAGGAGGAACGCTTCCGGAAGCTGGATGAGGCGATCCGCAGCCGCCAGAGAAGGGGCAGGAAAGAAAAGGCGGCAAAGCGCAGGGAAAAGTCCGGACGGATCCGGCTGCGGACCAGAGAAAGTGTATCCTGATAAAAGTAAATTTTTTTGATCCTGCCATTCACAAATATACGGAAATGAGGTAAACTGTGGTGTAGCATCCGGAATGGCGTTCCGGACTGCAATATCAGAGTATACATAACAGAGGGAAAACAGATGAATATTGTTGTATTGGCTGGCGGGCTCAGCACGGAGAGAGACGTATCGCTGATCACCGGATCCATGGTGACCAGGGCTCTGCGGGAAAAGGGACATCAGGTGATCATGCTGGATGTTTTCATGGGTTATCAGGATGAAGAGACAGATATTACAGATATTTTTGAACACTGTCAGGAGGCCAGTGTGCCGGAGGGCGTGATCACAGCCAAGGAGCCGGATCTGGCGAAGGTAAAAGCCATGCGGAAGGATCAGTCGGACTGCTTTTTCGGTCCCAATGTGATCGCCATCTGTCAGGCGGCAGATTTTGTGTTCATGGCGCTTCACGGGGAAAACGGAGAAAACGGAAAGATCCAGGCGGCGTTTGACCTGTTTGGCATCCGCTATACGGGAACCGGATATCTGGGCAGCGCTCTGGCAATGGATAAAGGGATTTCCAAGAAGATGTTTGACGCGGCGGGAATACCGACCCCGCACTGGATTTCCATGAAAAAGGACGCGCAGAAAACCCTGGCGGAGACCGGACTGGGGCTGCCCTGCGTGGTAAAGCCCTGCTGCGGAGGCTCCAGCATCGGCGTCTACATCGCTGAGACGGAGGAAGAATACCATGCTGCATTGAACGACGCGTTCCGGTATGAGGATGAGATCGTGGTGGAGCAGTATGTCAGAGGCCGTGAGTTTTCGGTGGGAGTGATTGATTTTCAGGCGCTTCCGGTGATTGAGATCGCGCCGGTGGAAGGTTTTTATGATTACGAAAACAAATATAAAGCCGGGAGCACAGTGGAGACCTGTCCGGCGCAGATTCCGGAGGAGATCGCCGAAAGGATGCAGCAGATCGCAGTCCGGGTATGCGAATGCCTGGGACTGGATACCTATTCCCGGATGGATTTTCTGTTAAATGAACAGGGAGAACTGTTTTGTCTGGAGGCAAATACGCTGCCCGGCATGACGCCCACCAGCCTGCTTCCCCAGGAAGCGGCAGTGCTGGGGATTGGCTTTGGCGATCTCTGTGAAAAGCTCATCCAGGTTTCCAGCGAAAAATACAGCAGAGACTGAGCAGTTCAGAGGGGATTCTGAACCGCTGTGTTTCAGGAAGAACGAAGGCAGATTTTTATGAGACAGATGACATTAAAAAACATAGCAGAGGCCTGCGGCGGCGTTTATTACGGGGATCCGGCCGGCCAGGAGACAGAGATTGCGGGCGCGGTGACTGACAGCCGCCAGGCAGAGCCGGGATATCTTTATATCCCCATGCGGGGCGCCCGGGTGGACGGCCATACGTTTATCCCGGATGTGTTTGCGAAGGGAGCGGCGGCGGTGCTTTCGGAGGAAACACTGAAAGACCCGGCCGGTCCCTATATCTTAGTAGAGTCCTGTCCGCAGGCGTTGAAGGACATTGCGGAATTTTACCGTTCCACACTGCGGATCCCCATTATCGGGATTGCCGGAAGTGTGGGGAAGACCAGTACCAAGGAGATGATCGCCTCGGTGCTGTCTGAAAAATACCGTGTACTGAAGACCGAGGGCAACTTTAACAACGAGATCGGGCTGCCCCTGACCCTGCTGCGGATCCGAGAGGAGCACGAGGCTGCCGTGGTGGAAATGGGAATTTCTGATTTCGGGGAGATGCACCGTCTGGCAAAGATGGCAAAGCCGGATATCTGCGTCATGACAAATATCGGCCAGTGCCACCTGGAAAACCTGATTGACCGGGACGGCGTGCTGCGGGCAAAATCAGAGATTTTTGATTACCTGAAGCCGGACGGTGTGATCGTGCTGAACGGAAACGATGATAAGCTGTCAGGGATCGGGGAGGTCAGAGGGATCCGTCCCATGCGCTATTTCGTGGAGGATGGGACTGCAGAACATATGAATGACGGGTATGATGTGACTGCGGACGGTCTGGTGAACCATGGACTGAAAGGAATGGAGGCTGTGCTTCATTTCCCGGAGGAGGACTGCCCCATTCATGAGCCGATCCCCGGCGTACATAATATTTACAATGCCTGTGCGGCTGCCTGCGTGGGACAGGCACTGGGATTAAGCAGGGCTGAGATCTGCGCCGGGATTTCCCATGCGCAGACCATCGCCGGCCGGACAAATCTGATCGAATGCGGCGGGCTGATGATCATTGACGACTGCTATAATGCCAATCCGGTTTCTATGCGGGCGTCCCTGGATGTGCTGGCGCTGGCGGAGGGCAGGAAGATCGCCGTGCTGGGAGACATGGGAGAGCTTGGTGAAAATGAGAGAGAACTTCACCGCGGGGTGGGGGCTTATGCCGCCGCTAAGGGAATCGACATGGTGCTCTGTGCGGGGCCGTTATCTGCAGGACTGGCAGAAGAGGCCGGAAAGGGATGCCAGACCATGCATTTCGCAACCCGGGAAGAACTGACGGAACAGCTTTTGACCATGGTGCAGCCGGGGGATACGGTGCTGGTAAAAGCCTCCCATTTTATGGAGTTCCCGAAGATCGTAAAAGCGCTGCGGGAACATGCAGGCAGCTGAAAAAACAGTTGACGATAACTCTTTTTCCCCATATACTTACTGTATTGGATTCGGTGCATCAGAAAACACGGGAGATCCTCTGTTTTGCTGAGCTGGCACCTGGTACAGGACCGGAGACCCTGTCTGCGTGGGATCCCGGAGCTGTAGGATGAATAGTATAAGGAGAAGACAGATGGACGTAGACCTTGGTCACTTGAGAAAGCCGTGCGCCTGCGGGAAGGAGCATCAGTTTGATGTGGATACAGTCCATATCGAAGCCGGAGCGGCATCCAGACTGATGGATATTCTGGAGAATTTCCAGAATCCGGTGTTTATATGCGACAGTAATACGAGGGCGGCGGCGGAACCATTTTTAGAGGAAGAGTTTAAGGATTATCCGGTGATCGAGCTGAAGCCGAGAGGGCTGCAGCCGGATAACCGGGGGATCAAAAAGGTAATGAAGCAGCTGGACTACTGCGACAGGGGATTGAGCAGTGTTTCCGTGGATGTGCTGGTTGCCATTGGCGGGGGGACGATTCATGACCTGACCCGCTACGCGGCGACAGAGTATGATATCCCCTTTGTTTCTGTGCCGACAGCGGCCAGTGTGGACGGGTTTGCCGCGAATGTGGTCAGCCTGACCTGGGACGGGATGAAAAAGACGGTTCCCGGGGTATCTCCCCGCTGGATCCTGGCGGACACGGAGATTTTTGCCAGGGCGCCCAAAAGGCTGACCGCTTCCGGCGTGTCCGACCTGATGGGCAAATATACGGCGCTTTTAGACTGGCGGATCTCCCATCTGGTGACTGGCGGATATATCTGTGAAGAGCTCTGCGAGCTGTTAGAGCATGCCCTGAAAGAGGTTGACCGGGAATTGGAAGATATCCGGGACGGCGACTGGGACGCCATGGAAAAGCTGATGTACGCCCTGATTCTGTCCGGGCTGGTGATGCAGATGGCCGGCAGTACCTGGCCGGTGTCCGGGGCGGAGCATATGGCCGCGCATCTGTGGGATATGAAGGATCCGGAGCGGAAACGGGACTCCCTGCACGGCGAGGAAGTGGGCGTGGCGCTTGTGCTGGTGACCGAGCATTATAAAAAACTGGAAAAGGCCATCCGTCACGGACTGGTGAAGGTAAGATCGGATTCTGCCCGCGGTCTGGAGATGGGGCTGCTGGAGAAGACCTTCCCGGATACCGAGGTTCTGGAAGGCGTGCTGGCGGATAATGATCCGAACCCGCTGGACGAGATTGACCTGGAGAAGTTGGAGGATCAGCTGGATCAGATCCGGGATCTGATCCATGACCTGCCGGAAAGCTATGAGATCGTCCAGAAGCTGAACGAGGCGGGATGTGTGACCCGGCCGGAGGCCATCGGCCTGACGCCGGAGATGATTGAAAATACACTGCGGGTTTCCCCTTATGTGAGGAATCGTGTGACGCTGCTGCGGCTGGAGAAGCTGCTGGAGCGGGTTTAAAGACGTACAGATCAAACAGCCGCGCTGCAGTCAGGCAGCGGCGGCTGCTTTTCTTTTTATTTGCTGAGATAATCCCAGATTTTAAAAGACAACTCATATAAAAACAGCAGTTTGCTGTCTGTGATGGAGATCTCCAGCAGGTCTTCTATTTTTTTGATGCGGTAAAAGAAGGTGCTCCGGTGGATGTGGAGGTATTCCGCCGTTTTCGTGGCATTTCGGTCATGGGACAGGTAAGCCCGCAGCGTGGTGATAAATTCTGTGTGATATTCCCGGTCGTAATCCTGCAGCTGGAAGATGTGGTAATGGATGCCGGTCTCCAGCTCCTTGTAATCGCATTTGGAAAACAGGTATTCCGGAAGCGCCTCGGTGCTGAAAAACAGCAGCTGCTCCGGGGAGGAGATATCGGACAGATGCAGGGTGTTTTTGGCCTGCTCGTAAAAAATAGGAGTCTTCAGAATGTCCGCGAAGGGCTGGCTTAAGCTGACCTTCAGATGATTGTGGAGGGCAAACTGTTCCAGCGGCCCGGTCAGTTTCTGGTTCAGCAGCACCGGCTGATCCTGGTTCAGCAGCAGGACAATGTCATTTTTGTATACCACCGACATGCTGTTGGGATAGGTTTTCCGCAGCGCCGTCATCTGCCGCTGGTTGAACAGTTCACTGTTATGGGGTTCGGTACAGTACAGGATGGCCAGACAGAAAAATTTTCCCAGATGATGGTTCAGGACCCGGAAACGGGACTCCACCATCTTCAGGTTGCTGAAGCGTCCCTCGATCAGCTCGTTAAAAAAGGTTTCATACTGCAGACCGGTTCGCTGGATGAAAAAATCGTGCTTCTGCATTTCCACCGAACAGATATCGGACAGCGCGGTGGTCAGACGCAGTTCATGTTCGCTGGCTTCCGCCCGGTCAGGGAGACCCACCGCCACATAACCGGACATGACATGCTGGATCCGGATCGCGCAGAAGATCCAGTTGGTATCCGGATGATCCTCTGTCCGGACAAAGAATGCCTGGTTGTTCTGGTAAATCTGATTTTCAATCTGTAATCGCCGCAGGCTCTCCACCTCCTCTGCCTCCAGAAAATGTCCCTCCTCGCTGGTATCCATGCCGAAGGGAAGGTGCAGCATCAGGGGAGAGACGGCGATCATGCTGTACCCGGCGTCCAGGACAGAGATCGGCCGTCTCAGGAAGACTTCCGCCTGTTTGACAATGCCTTCCAGACCCTTTCCGGTATACAGCATGTAATAGAGATCGTTGGTTTCCTTTTGCAGGCGGTCCTCAAATTTCAGGATGTCAAGGATGGTGTGGAACAGTTCCCGGATATCCGGTATCGGTTCCGCACAGATCAGAGGAAGAGGGGGTTCTGCCTGGCAGCCGCTGAGGATCATTGGCGGCAGGGGCAGCGACAGCAGGCGGCGGGTCAGCGTCTCATCCAGGAGAAGACTTTCGTCAGCGCACAGGTAGAGGGTATCTGTATCCGGCAGGATGTCCGGATGAAGCAGATCGACGCGGCTGACCATGCGGCCGCCGTCCGGAACAGACGGGAACCGGAGATGGCTTTTTTCTGTCAGTTTTGCGAGCAGTGCGGATAATTGGATCATGGGAACTCTCCTTTTGCGGCAGCGTCTCTTCTGTATTGGAAAAAGGGTGTCGTTTTCCCATAGAAGTCAGGACGCTTTGGATTGTATTTCGTATATCATGCACATTCGACAAATGTTGAAAATAAAAACCGGTAAACTGCATATTTTCAACGGATGTCGGAAGAAAAACTAACTATATTATGTTATAATTTCCACATAAAGTCAACAAACGTTGAAAGCAAAAAGGAGAGAAGATTATGGCAGTCATTACGATTGACGGAGTCCGCGTTGAGACTGCGGACAACGCGAATGTCCTGGAAGCCGCTCTTGCGGCAGGCATCTACATTCCGCATCTGTGCCACCATCCGGATCTGCCGGAGAATGGCTCCTGCCGTATGTGTATTGTGGAGGTAGAGGGGCAGGAAGGCGTTACCCCCTCCTGTACACTGCGCGCAAAAGACGGCATGGTGATCAGCACGAAAACAGACCGGCTGAACAGGCTCCGCACCCTGGCGCTGGAGCTTCTGCTGGCAGGGCATCCGGAGGATTGTTCTACCTGTCCCAAATACGGCAACTGCGAGCTGCAGACCCTGATCCAGTACATTGGCGCAAACAATGCGCGTATGCGTGTACGTACCAAGGGCATCAAGATGGAGGAGCGCAATCCGCTTCTGATCCATGATATGAACCGCTGCGTACTCTGCGGCCGCTGTGTCCGCGCATGTAAAGACCTGCGGGGCGTCGGCATCCTGGATTACAGGAAAAAAGACATGGAAACTTACGTGGGGACGCTTCACGCGAAGCTGCTTTCCGATGAGGGCTGCCGGTTCTGTACGGCCTGCGCGGAGGTCTGTCCCACCGGTTCCATCCGGGATAAGCTGCAGCTTCTGACCACCAACATGAAGAGAGAGGACGCATTGGTTCCCTGCCGCTACACCTGTCCGGTACATACCGACATTCCGCGGTACATCCGTTTCGCAAAACAGGGGAATTACGACGCGGCGGCGGCAGTTGTCCGTGAGAAGGCTCCTTTCCCCCATGCGCTGGGAATGATCTGTACCCAGGCATGCGCGAAGGAATGTAAGCGCGGCGAGGTCAGCGAGGCCATGTCCATCCGTGCCATCAAGCGCTACGCGGCAGAGCATGACACCGGTTCTTACTGGAAGGGCAGGGGAAAACAGCTTCCGGACACCGGAAAGAAGGTCTGCGTGGTGGGCGGAGGCCCGGCGGGCCTGACGGCTGCCTACTATTTGAGAAAACAGGGACATGCGGTGACGGTAAAGGAGGAGCTTCCCACCGTCGGCGGCATGATGTCCTATGGCATCCCGGCTTACCGTCTCCCGAGGAATATTGTGGCTGAGGAGGCGCAGGTGATCGCAGATCAGGGCGTTGTGATGGAGACCGGCGTCCGTGTGGACAATCCGGTGGAGCTGCTGAAAGAATATGACGCGGTTCTGATGGCAGTGGGGAATCATAAAGGCGTGCGTCTTCCCATGGAGGGCAAGGATCTCCCGGGCGTCCATGTGAATATTGAATTTTTAAGAAAAGCCAGCCTGGGAGAAGAGACAGGCATCGGCAAACATATCATCGTGCTGGGCGGCGGAAATGTTGCCTTCGACTGTGCGCGTACCGCGAAGCGCCTGGGCGCGGAGGAGATTCATCTGGCCTGCCTGGAGGCAAGAGATGTGATGACTGCAGATGAGGAAGAGATCGAGCAGGCACAGGAGGAAGGGATTTTTGTACATCCGGCACAGACCTTTGAGCGGATCACCGGAACCGACCATGTGACCGGCGTGGATTTCATGAACGTAGAGTCCTTTACCTTTGACGAGAACCGCCGGGCGATCGTAAAGAAGGAGGAAGGCTCTGAGCATCATATTGACTGTGATACCGTGATCTTTGCCACCGGACAGTGGGCGGATCTCACCGAAGACTGCGGGCTGAAGCTCGGCAAAGCCAACAGCATTGTGGTGGATCCCCAGACGCTGGCAACCTCCGTGGAGGGGATTTTCGCTGCCGGGGATGTGACATACGGCACGAAATCCGTGGTACAGGCCATCGCTTCCGGACGGGATGCTGCGGTTCAGATTGATCGCTACCTGGGCGGCGACGGCGACATCACAGAGAAGCTGGCTCCGGATCAGGAGAAGGATCCGGTACTGGGCAAAGAGGAAGGATTCGGCAGCCTGACCGCGAAGAAGACGCAGGTGCTTCCGGCAGAAAAACGTGAGGATAACTTTGATCTGTTCGATTTCGGTATCTGTGACAGCGAGATCTGCGGAGAGACCAGCCGCTGCCTGCAGTGCGACTTAAGACTTCAGATCCATCCGTCCAGACTGTGGACAGAGTTCTCCAATGAACAGAAGGAGGTGCAGGAGTGATGAGCGCTTTGGAAAATGCAAAAACCATGGGAAAAGCAGAAGTGATCGCCAGGATTGCGGAATCCGGGCTGCTGGAGTTTGGCGTAGACCGCACTCCTGTCGCTGAGAAATGGAATCTGGTGAATGAGGAGCGGGAATTTCAGACCAATCCCATCCGTGTGGTGGCAGGACTGAATAACGCGGATACCAACGGGGCTTTGCTGGCTCTGCTGAAGGAGAATCCGGAAAAAGTATTTGCCGGAATGGAGATTGCGTCCGTGGCGGTGGAAGCAGAGGAAATGTACCTCTATATTCCGGAAAAAGAGGCTGCCTATGCGGAGGAGATCGCAGATCAGGCGGCGGCCAGGGGCATCCAGGTGAAGACCGGGATCGTCAACTGCAGGGAGAGCCGCGGCGGGGCGTTCCACCACATTGAAACCCTGATCGCCATTGCGGATATTTTTGAGGGAAATTACGAACCCTGTACCTATATGGCGGTCTGCAAAGACGGGGTGACCGGCCCGCTGGTAAAGGTGGCTTACGGGACAAAGATCTCCGAGCTGACCGGCGAGGTGGACGCCCGGGCGATCGCTGTCGGCACCAGACTGTACGACCTGTCCGCCCTGGAGATGGCGGTCAGCGAGGATACGCAGATCGGAAACGGCGTGATCACGGTATATGGCTCCAAATGCTGTATGATTCATGAGGCGGAGGCTGTCCTGGAGACAGAGCGCAGGCAGAGCTGCGGCAAATGCACCTTCTGCCGGGAGGGGCTGATCCAGCTCCACACCATGGTGAAGGAGATCACACAGGGACAGGGAAAGAAAGAGTTTACCGATATGATGACAGAGATCGGGGAGGCCATGACCTTTTCCACATCCTGTACGCTGGGCGAGACTGCTTCGGATTTTGCCCTGGGCACTCTGAAATATTTTGCTTCGGAGTATGAAGACCATATCAGGAAGAAAAAGTGCGCGAACAACGTCTGCAGCGCGTTTATGAGCATTTACATTGACCCGAATCTCTGCGAGGGCTGTGAGGAATGCGCGGATGTCTGTCCGAAGGACGCCATCGAGGGCAAGGCGGGCTATATCCACATGATTGATGAGTTTGAATGCGACAAGTGCGGCAAGTGTATCGCGGCCTGTGAGAACGACGCCATCATCCAGACCACGGGACGTGTGCCGAAGCTGCCCACCCGCCTGACCAAGGTCGGCAAGTTTAAAAAGAGACGTTAAAACAGGAGTTTTACCCAGGCGCCGCCTGATGTCTGAGGGGCGCCGGGATTGAACTAATAAAAAATATTGGAGGTATTGGATCGTATGAAAACAATGGAAACAGATGTCATTATCGTAGCGGCAGGCCCCTCCGGGCTGGCAGCGGCAGTGACCGTAGGAGAAGCGGGTTTAAGCTCCATCGTATTTGAGAAATCAAATACCACAGGCGGGGCGGCCAACATGGGTATGGGGCCTCTGGGAATCGGCACCAAGATCCAGAAGAGACAGTTCACAGAGATCACCAAGGATGAAGCCTATGATATGCATATGAAGTACACCCACTATCAGGTGGACGCAGATCTGGTTCAGACTTATTTCGAGAAATCTGCGGACACCATCGAGTGGCTGGAGGACATGGGCGTAGAGTTTGCCGGCGCGTTCCGTTACTTCGCAGAGTCTGAGGCTACCTGGCATATTGTAAAACCGGAGAACGGCGTGATCGGTCCCCGTGCGGCAGGCCCGATGGTCCGTATCCTGACCGAGAAGGCAAAAGAGCTGGGTTCTGAGATCTATCTGGAGACTCCGGTGAAAGAGCTGATTATGGAAGACGGAAGATGCGTGGGCGTGAAGGCTGTTGCCAAGGACGGCGAGGAGATCGAGGCCCGGGCAAAGGCCGTGATCGTAGGTACCGGCGGATTCGGCACCAATCCGGAGATGATCAAAGAGTTCTTTGGATACAATCTCTGGGAAGATTACTTCCCCTTCAACGTTCCCGGAACCACAGGCGACGGCCTGAACATGATGTGGAATGTGGGCGCGCAGAAATTCGGTGCCAATGTAGAGAAGATCTACCAGTTAAAGGATAACATGAACTGGTTCCTGCTGGATGCGGTTCTGCGTCAGCCGAACCTGCTGATCAACCAGAGAGGCGACCGTTTCATGAACGAGGACCGTATGGGCAACACCACCTATACCGGAAACGCCATCGACCTGCAGCCCGGCAACTATGCGTACTGCATCATGGATGACGGCATTCTGAAATATTACAAGAAGAATGGCCCGGATATCTTTGATATTGTGCATCCGGAAGACGCGTTCCTGGCAGTAGATCCGGAGTTCGAGCGTGCGGTAGAGGAAGGCTACGACGGATACATTGAGGCGGAGACCATCGAAGAGCTGGCTGAGAAGCTTGGCATTGATGCAGACAAGCTGGAAGAGACCATTGACGATTACAACGATATGTGCGACTGCGGCCACGATACCCAGTTTGCGAAAAACCCTGCGTTCCTTCATCCCATTACCGGAAAAGGCAAATACAGAGTCGGCAAATACTATGTGGCAGCTTACGGCACCATCGGCGGCGTAAGAGTCAACAAATACTGCGAAGTTATGGACGGCAGGGATGAAGTGATCCCCGGTCTGTACGCAGTAGGAAACGACGCAAACACCCTGTACGGCGACAGCTACAACTTCACCCTTCCCGGAAACTCCATGGGATGGGCGGTAAACTCCGGCCGTATGGCAGGCGAGGCTGCGGCAGATTTTATCGATGAGATGGATGACTGATCACTGGCGCGGACAATGGAATCTGTGAGATAAAAAGGGCCTTCGGGACAGTTTTAGCTGTTCCCGGAGGCCTTTTTTCGAGTGCGTTTTGAAATCATTTTCCGGAACGGTATTCCGTTCAGATGATAAAACCTGTCAGTGTTCTTTCTGGTATCCGCGGTATTCTTTGGGACGCATATGGAAAAATTCCTTGAACTTCCGGCAGAAATAGCTGGAATCAGAAAAACCGCACTCCTGGGCGATGACGGCGACGGACTCTTCCGTTGTCCGCAGCTTCAGGGCCGCCTGCGTCAGACGGTACTGGATCAGGTATTCCACCGGGGAAAGCCGGATCCCGTTTTTGAAAATCTGCAGGGCGCCGCTTTTGCTGACGGAAGCAGCGCCGGCGATATCAGAGAGCGTCAGAGTTTCCCGGAAATGATCGTGGATAAACTGAATCATAATCCGCAGTTTGTTCTGCTGGACGCCGCGTTTTCTGTCCATGGGCAGATTCGAGTGCAATTCCGTGTTCTCTATCAGGATTTCCCACAGCTGCAGGAGGAGCCGCAGGGTCTTCAGTTCAGAAGGCGCCGGCTGTTTCTGGACCTGAAAAACGGAAGATAGAACCTGCAGGATTTCGTTCTGCCAGCCAATGTCGGGGCTCAGGGTCAGGTAATTGATATCGGACTGCAGGAACGGGCGGATCTGTTTTTCATAGATCAGGCTGTTTTCAGGAGCCAGCAGGCTCGGATAAAACACAATGTTCGGCATCACGGCGCCGTCTTCTGTTTCAAACCGATGGACAACGCCGCTGTTAATCAGGACAGCGCTGCCCGGCTGGACCAGTACCTTCTCAGAGCCGATCAGGCAGATCACCGTACCGCTTGAGGCGGTGACAATCTCGATTTCATAATGCCAGTGCCAGTCGATATAATGATAGTCATATTTCCAGATGTCGTCTTCGTAATACGCAAAAGGAAAGTCAGGACGGCCGTGCTGTACAGTTTCACGCAGGGTGTCGTCGGTTACCGTTCGGAATAATTGCATAATCACTTCTCCTCTGTGTGATATTGTACAATAAAAATGTGATTTTATGCAATGAAAAGATGATATGGTATGAGATATACTAGGATCACCGGGTGAGGGCAGGCGAAGTGCAGACCGAACCTGGTGGAAGTCATAGGAGGTGTTTTTTATGGAATTTCAGTGGCTGAATGAAAGTGTAATAACAAAGAAGGATCAGCGGATCGAGATCCTGGCTCCTGCGCAGACAGATTTTTTCTGCGGCAGCGGGGAGGATGCGTGTCAGGAAGGCTTTCTGCCGGAATCGCTCTGCAACGCACCTTATTATTATACGGAGATCGAGGGAGATTTCGTGCTGCAGGTCAAGGTGTCGCACGAATTTCAGGATATTTATGATTCTGCGTCCGTGATGGTGATGAAGGATCTGAAGTGCTGGGCGAAGGCCTGCTTTGAAATGACTGATTTCGGGACGCATGCGGTGGTCAGCGTTGTGACAAAAGGCGACTCGGATGACGCCAACGGCTGCAACTTAGAGGGGAATTCCGCATGGCTGAGAGTCTGCCGGGTGGGAAATAATTTTGCATTCCATTATTCCACAGACGGAGAGCAGTTTTATATGATGCGTTTTTTCCATCTTCCGGTGGATCCGACAGTAAAGGTAGGACTTCTGGCGCAGGCGCCGACAGGACAGGGCGGGCTGCGTGTTTATGAGAATCTCACCATCGAAAAGAAAACGGTAAAAAATATCAGGGCAGGGAAATAGAGAGCCTGCAGAGGGAGGAGAACAGATGGACAAGTTGTTGTTTGGCGTTGCCTATTATGATGAATATATGCCGTACGACCGGCTGGCGCAGGATGTGGAGATGATGAAAAAAGCCGGGATCAATACGGTGCGGATCGCGGAATCCACCTGGAGCACCTGCGAGCCCCAGCCCGGCGTGTTTGATTTTTCCCATGTGACGCGGGTGATGGACGCGATGGAGGAGGCCGGGATCAACGTGATCATCGGCACGCCCACCTATGCAGTGCCCACCTGGATGGCGAAGGCGCATCCGGAGATCATGGCGGTGACGAAGAACGGGCAGAATCCCTATGGGCATCGTCAGCTGATGGATATTACCAGCCCCATGTACCGTTTCTATGCGGAGCGGGTGATCCGGGAGCTGATGAAGGTCTGCGCCCACCGGAAATGCGTGATCGGTTTCCAGCTGGACAATGAGACCAAGCATTATGGGACAGCCGGGAAAAATGTGCAGCAGCAGTTTGTGAAATATCTCCGTGAGAAATTCCACGATGACCTGAACGCCATGAACCAGGCCTTCGGTCTGGATTACTGGAGCAACCGCCTGAACGCCTGGGAGGATTACGTGGACGTGCGGGGCGCCTGCAACGGCAGCCTGCTGGCGGAGTTTGAAAAGTTCCAGCGGACGCTGGTGGATGAATTCCTGCAGTGGCAGGCGGATATCGTGAATGAATATCGCCGGGAAGATCAGTTTATCACCCATAACTTTGATATGGAGTGGAGAGATTATTCCTTTGGGATCCAGCCGGATGTAAACCATTACCGGGCAGGGCGGGCAGTGACGATTGCCGGGATCGATATCTACCATCCCTCTCAGGAGCTGCTGACCGGGAAAGAGATTGCCATTGGCGGAGATCTCTGCCGTTCCATCAAAGACGGGGAGAATTATCTGATCTTAGAGACTGAGGCGCAGGGCTTCCAGCACTGGGTTCCCTATCAGGGGCAGCTGAGGCTGCAGGCTTACAGCCATCTTTCCGAGGGCGCCAACAGCGTGATGTACTGGCACTGGCATTCCATCCACAATTCGGTGGAGACCTACTGGAAGGGGCTCTTAAGCCATGATTTTGCGGAAAATGATACCTACCGGGAAGCCTGTGTGATCGGGAAAGAGTTTGCAGAGAAGGGGGATCATCTGGTCAACCTGAAAAAGAAGAATGACGTGGCCATCCTGGCCAGCAATGAAGCGCTGACTGCGCTGAAGTATTTCCCCATGGAGAGCCCGGTGAATCGGCAGGGTGCCATGTATAACGATGTGCTCCGCTGGATGGCGGACGCGCTGTTCGATATGAACGTGGAGTGCGATATCATCTGGCCGGAGACAGAAGATCTGTCCGGCTATCGGATGATCCTGGTTCCGGCGCTTTATGCGGCGCCTGACGAGACTCTGGAGCGCCTGAACCGGTTTGTGGAAAACGGCGGCCATATCGTGGTTTCCTTCAAATCCGCATTCTGTGATGAAAATGTAAAGGTGAGCACCCAGGTGCAGCCGCGGATTCTGCGGGAGTCCCTGGGCGTGGGATATCACCAGTTCACCCTTCCCCGGGGAACGGTGGGGCTCACCGGTTCTGTGATTCCGGAGGGAGAGCACCAGGCGGAAGTCTTTATGGAGCTTTTAGAGCCGGAAGGCGCAGAGGTGCTGGCCTCCTATGACCATTACAACTGGAAACGCTATGCGGCTATCACGCGGAACGCATATGGAAGGGGAACTGCCACGTACATCGGCACCATGACAGATCAGGAAGTGCTCACCGGCGTGCTCCGCGGCGCGATGGATGCGGCCGGAGTGGATCATTCTGAGGAACAGGCGGGTGTGGCAATCCATAAAGGAACCAATGACTACGGAAAAACTATCCGTTATTACCTGAACTACTCACCGGAGGAGAAGACGGCGGCGTACCGCTACGGCGACGCTGTGGATGTACTTTCCGGGG
>CALWGM010000067.1 GCA_944380065.1 uncultured Lachnospiraceae bacterium | reverse complement strand
CATCTGCCAGTTCCTGCCAGATCTGTATGGCGGCATCGGTATCCTCTTCAGAAACAGCCAAGTAACTGCCGTAAAAATACCTGGCATACGGATCGCCGCTGTCCGCCAGTTCTTTCAGTTTTCCCTGGTCTTCCTCGGACAGATGCTTATTTTTATATGCATTTCTCATGATCGCATCCACATCTTTGCGGATGGAGGATGCATTTCTCTCTTCCATACTCATCTTCCTGTGTACCTTTCATCGTTTCTTCTATAATAACTGCAGACATTCCAGCCATTGGGCGGGGGATGGATTCGATACCTCGCGCTTTCTCAGCGCGTTCTGCTGTGTCAGCGTCTGCGTAAACAGTTCCCGGATCTGCTCCGGCAGTTCCTCCCACAGATCGATCACCTTCTGATCCGCAGCAAACTCTCCCAGATGGTTGGAAGAATCCTGGGGATCAAAAATAAACACCGGCGTCTTATGGTACACCTCATACCGGTGTTCATGCTCCACCTCATTGTTGTCGGTCAGCCCCAAAAGCAGCGGCCCGTCATAGGGCATCCGCCCGATCATCAGATAGAACAGCATCGCTGTCAGTGAATAATTCTGCATATCCAGATCCGGCAGCTTCAGCGTCCCCTGAACCAGCGCCGGCTCCGCGAATTCATACGGGTACTCCCCCCTGCAAAGCGCTTCCCGCCCCTGGGCAGGCGTCGCTTTCAGCGGCATCATCAGATTCGTATATTCAAACATGATACTCTTATCATCCCGGAGATACAGGTGGGAAAAATCAAAGTCCATGTTCAGGTATCCCGCCTCATTCAGCTTCCGGAACGCTTCCGGGATACGAAAGAGCAGCTCGCGGATCCGCGGCTCCTTCCAGCTGATTTTTTTTACCTCTTTCAGCTCATCCGCTGCCGTTTTTGCAATCCCGTAATTTTTATAGGGAAACAGCAAAACCGTATCGCCTGCCGTATGGTTTTTGATCTCATCCGTCGGCAGTCCAAATGTATGCTCCACATAATTTACGGTTAGCGCATGTCCGTGCAGGGATACGAGATCCACCGGCCAGATCACATGCTCCAGCTCCGGCCTTGCATAGATCCCCTGCTCATACTGACGGATATACTTATCCCAGTAGACTCTCTGCACTAAAAACAGTTCCTCCGTCTCCACATCCATAAAAACAGGACAGCTGGTTCTGCCGCTGACATCCACCGGATCATTATCCGTGATGTTGTTCCAGCAGTATACGCCGCTGCCTCTCAACAGGCTGAAATACAGGTCATCTTCTGTAATATATTTTAAATTCTTTCGGTTGTACATAATCGCCTATCCTCTTCCCGGGTCTTCCGCTTCTGCGAAAAACCAGATTTTCAGAGGCGGCGCCTGCCGGCTGCGGCAGGCTACCGCCGTTTGAAGAATCCGCCTCTCTTCCTTCTCGGTTCGCTTTCCTCTTCGTCATCTGCATCCCCGTCATCCGATCTGGGAATGATTTTGCTCATCCAGCCGCCGAGGGAGGATTTCAGGTCGCCGTCCCCGCGGCGCTTTTCTGATTTCTGCTGCCTTCTGACCTCGGACAGCCATTCCTTCACGATCTGGCGGTATTCCGTATCCTCGCGGATATACTCCTCCGCAGCATCCATAAACTCCTCTGTGCCCAGCAGCACGCTGCCCTCCACTGTCTCTTCCGCGCCAAATTCCATCAGATCATACAGGCGGGAGGCAAACAGGCTCAGATTCTCCAGGATTTCAAAGGGATTCCCGTACATGCTCTTTCCCACACTCAGCACCACGTCAATGGTTACCTGTTCCAGCAGATCCTGCCGCTTCAGGTACTGGAAGAGACAGATATTATAGGTACGGATCACCTTTTCCCTCTCCCGCTCCGGCTGGATTTCCCTGATATTCAGCTCATAGCAGTCCGTGAATCCTTCCATGTCCCGTTCCGCGATCATCTCCGCGTAGGACTGATATTCCTTCCAGAAATCCGTACTTCCCAGAGACATCATCAGGTAAAACAGATTCACATAAAGCTCCCGCCCGGAAACGGAGTGGGCGTCCAGGAACTGAATCATATTCTCATAGAGCTTCCGCCGGATGCCTGCAGGAAGCAGCCGCCCATATCGTTGAAACAGTGCCTGCATATTCCCCATCAGCCCGTCCGCTGTACCGCCCTGCATTTTAACCAGAATATAACACAGCAGCCGCGCGCACTCACAGACAGCATCATCCGGGATCTTGAAAAATTCATACTCTTCCCTGTTTTTCCAGGAAAATGACTCCATGGAAAACTGCTCCCAGTACATCCGTCTGGCATTCTCCGGGAATGCGGCCTCCTCCTCGCCGTTGGCAGCGATCATGCCTCCGAATTCCGTATACCGCAGGTAAGCATCCTGTTTGGATCCCGGGCTGCTTAACTCGCGCCGGTACAGCTTTCCTGCCGCATCCGCCAGCGCCTCCTTGGTACCCGGATAGATCTCGTCACAGTGGGCGTCCACCTCTGTCAGGAAGGCATTCAAAGATTCCCAGGAAAGTTCCTGCGGCACCCGTCCCCGGTAGTATGCATCCAGGCAGGCAGAACCGTTTTCCGTCTCCTGGATGCGGCTGCAGAACCGTTCAAACCGCTCCCCGGAAAGCTGTGCCAGCATGACGGCTCCTTCCTTTGCGGGGGCAGCCGTAATTTTCCGCAGCAGATACTCCTCTGCCGCCGTCTTCAGCTCCGGCACCGTCTCCCCGTTCAGCCGCTCCATCAGGCTCTCCTCCGCCATCTCGGAGTCCAGCAGCAGCCCCGCATCATTTACTTTTTGCAGGACAGAGCAGATATAAGTATCCATATATGCGCTGCGCTCCACCGGCGCGCAAAGCGCTTCCACTAAATTTTTCTGCAGTTCCCCCGCCGGCAGTTCTTCCCTGCCGCCGCAGAGGATCTGATGGGCAATCTTTAAGATCTTGGGTTTCGCCGCTTTGCCGTCCCCTAACTTCAGTGCCGTTTCTTCCAGCCGGGCAAAATATTCCTCCCCGTCCATACTGTCATAATGTTCCGCAAAATAATCCACAAACCCCCAGCGTCTGTACTTTTTCATAGAGCGCGGATCCAGCACATTGTTTTCCCCGGTATCCAGATCATAAAAAAGCTCGTCCATCCCGTGATCGGAGGAAAAAATCAGTGTCCGCACACTGTTGGGATTGACCACGGCGCTGGAAACGGAGAGCGTCCTCCGGTAAGCCAGCGGCAGTCCTTTCCAGATACAGTATAAAAACGGCCGGATCACCGCCTCCCCTTTCGAGGAATGGATATACAGGCTCCGTTTGCTCTCCCGCTGTACATACATGGCGTAGATCAGCTGCACATAGCTCTCCCGGTTCAGACCGCAAAGCGCCATAGCGGACTTCAGCGTATAGGGTTCCCCCCGCTTCAGTTCCTGCGGGATCTGCTTCGCCCGCTGGATATCATCGGTAAAATTGCCGTCCTCCACCGTCAGAAAAACATTGGGATCCGCAAGAAGCGCCTGATCCACCGGAAACAGATAGGAGTGGGACAGCATATTATTATGCCTGCCGCCCCGGTCCTTCAGTCCGTAGGCCACCCGGGTCAGCATCAGATATCCTTTCTGAATCACGATCTCATAGAGATTCAGCGGATTTCCATCCGCCCCCTTTGGCTCCTGCGAAGTCACATTGGAATCCTGGATTCTGGCATATTCCTCCCGGATCTGTGCAGGAATCCCTTCGGAGCAGGCCGTCACCTGCCAGCCGCCCCCGGTTCCTGTCTCGGAGATCACATTACTATAACAGCATTGTATTACTTTTTCTGACATCTTCCCCTCCGCTAATCCAGATTATAGTAGTTATTGCACCCTTCACAATAGTAATCGTATTCTTCCCATTCCTTGGGCTTGCCGAACAAATTCTTTTTCGTCACGACAATGCGGTCGTCCCCAGACAGTCTCCGCCGTTTTCCCTCACAGCCGCAGACCGGACAGGTGTCGCCGTATCCTACTACCTTTTCGTTTTCCCCCACAAACCCAAACCGGTTCAGCAGCCAGAGCAGCGGCTCCTCGATCCGCTTCGGGATGATCGGGCCTTCCGGGATGTTATTTTCCACCCCGCAGCCCAGGGAAGTAAACGCAAAGTAATTGTAGCAGGAATAATTGACATTGATGAACGTCTCCAGCGCCATCTCATTTTCCTTGATAAAATCATGCAGCTTGACGGCGATGGGATTATACTGCTTTGCGTTAAACTGCGGCAGCAGAGATCCGGACGGGCTGAATACCGGCTCCACATCATCCATCAGCATATCGTTCAGTTCTTCGTCCAGCACATCCCGCACATCCTGCATGTCGGATTTGGAGATACATACTGCCAGGGGGATCTCACATTTTCCGCTTTTCCCTCCGGTCAGGGTGTTATGTATGGCGTTCAGCACCGTCATGGGCTTTCCTTTTGCCTCAGCCTCTTCCTCGCTGGTCAGCATCTTGATCACCTTGAACTGCAGCGGATCAATCAGCAGGAACACGCCGTCCATATGCTCAATAAACGGCGCGAACCAGGAATGCATTTTCTGCATATCGCAGTTCTCACCTGCCACATCGTATATCACTAATGTGTACACTTTTGTTTTACCATATTCATCCAGCCTGGATAAATCATAAAACAGCGGCTGAAGGAAACTTCCGGGGGGAGTAGATCCCGGCAGCGGAACTTTCGTATTGACCGGGTTTTTGCGGAGAAATTTTAACGGGCTGTCCGTCGTCTGCAGCGCAGCCAGCCCCACCTTCACCACATAATCGTCGAAACCATAGACTAACTGCGACAGGTAAACGGTTTTACCTGCCCCGGTGACGCCGATCACGGCAATAAACCTGGACTCATGCTTCCCGTACTGGTTCGGCAGCGGGTTGTGGCATACCGGGCATACGCGCTGCGTACAGATTTCTCCCGAGGTCAGGGTGATGCTGGTGGCAAAATCCTCCACCATATACAGATACCTCTGGAAATCCGGGCTGTCATTCTGCACCTTCAGGAAACGCTGATGCTCCGGGTTGGTGGGATCCAGAACCCTTCTCCGGTAAGACGCCCTCTGCTGGGAAATCTCCTCTGTGGTCGTCCCGCCATGGCGATCCCAGAAATGCTTGTATCTGTCATCTCCGTTCCCTTCCCGGAAAAACTCCCACTCCTCGCTGTTGCGGTACGCGGCAGAAGATTTATCCTTACAGTTCTGTTTAAATTCCTCAAAATCGTCGTAATCCTCCGGAATAAATGGGTTGACACCCACAGATACTCTTTCCGACCTGAAATGTACTGCATTGTGGGGAAAAACACTGAAACAGTACGGGCATGTAATCTCTCTCATCCTCAGTCCTCCTACTGAATTTCTCTCATCGAAATATTGTAGCCTTCGCTCTTCGTCTCCAGCTGCGGCATTTCCTGCGCCTTGATATAAAAACATTCCGCCTGGATCATCGCGCCGGTGATGGGGATCCGGATCTCATTGACCTTATAAAAAATATCCCCGTCCTTGTAGCCGGACAGCTTTCCTCCCTCGAAGGCCACCTCATAAAAACCTGCGAACTCCTCTTTTACTTTTCTGGAAAAGCGCGCCTTGATCCGGTCATAAACCTTCGCGTAGGTAACGGAGATTTCCGCCGGAATGTCCACGGTATAAGCCCGCTTCGGCTCAAATACCGTGCACTCCTCGCCGTTTACCCGGCAGGCAAATACCGCATACCGGCAGACCTCCCCGCGGACGGCACAGCCGCCCTGCTTGATCTTCTGCCGCGCGTCCAGCATACATACAAAAACAAAGGGATATTCCGGCGCCAGGGAGACAAACTCCGCTCCCGGCGGCTGACTCATCTGGCTCAGCTTTTCACAGATCCCCTCCATTTCCGGGAGAAGATCCATCCCGAACCGGCACTGAAAAATCAGAGTCGTTCCCCCGGTTCCCGTATCCCATTTCAGTTTTTCCTTATTCAGTTTCAGATTTGTCGCGAAAAAATTATTATTATTTGGAGCATAACTAAACTTCATGCCGATTTCTCCATTCTCTTCTCTCTCGAAATAACTGCCGTTTCGTTCCTGCTATCCTATACGACCAGCTGTGTCTCAGTCAGCGCATAGACATTCAGCGCGTCCGCACTGTCATTGATATCTGTATCGTAATAGTAATACTGATCCGCCGGCATGGTTTCATGCAGAAGCGGATACAGATCGCTCTCATCCTGCAGAAGCAGCGCCATCTGAACCGGCCCGTCTAAGGAAGCGCCGTTGGCAGCCAGCCAGATCCTGACATTGGAACCGCACAGATGATCGGCAATCGCCTTCAGCGCCTGTACCGCATCCTTCTGGTTCGCACGCTCCAGCAGCTCTTTTTCAAACGGCGCACGGAAAATCGGATCGCTCTTGATCAGGGAACGGATCTCGCCGTACAGAAATTCCTTCAGCTCCTGCACCGTGGAAATCATCTGGAAGTCCCCGGCAATCCGCTCTGCGTTCCGGTCGATGTACTTCTGTACCTTCTGGTCATAGAAGGGAACCAGGTCTCCCTGCCCCACCAGGATGGATTCCGTACTGACCAGTTCATCCCACATCTTTAAGAATTCTCCCGCCCGTTCACCTGCCTGGATGATGGTACCCACGATCAGCTCCCGGATGCCGGAATTCTGAAACACTCTGGCCGCCAGTTCTTTCTTCAGGGAATCAATCACATTCCCGCTTCCGGAAAAGACCGGTTCCTGCTCTAAAAGACCGCGGAGCTCTTCCGGGTTCTTTGCCATCCAGATCAGTTCGTTCCTGGAAAACTCTGTCTGCAGATATCTGGTATAGGTATCCTGGAAGGACTCCTCCTGCTGCAGGCCGGAAATGATCTCCTGCTCCACCCGGGAAACAATGCTTTCAATATAACAGCCCCAGGCCCCGAAGGTCTCATCCTCCACCTCCCGGACACTCAGGGAATAAAGATCCAGGTCGTCGCAGGTTTTCCTGGGAAATGCGTCGATCTCCTCCTGTCTGGGGAAGAACCGGGAAGCCGCCTGGATATAGGGCTCCAGCAGATAAAATGTCCCGTCCTTCTGAATTCCCAGTCTGCGCAGCGTTTTTTCTGCATTTTCAGCCGCAAACAGGCGCTCGTCCGCCTTTCTGGCGTCCTGCAGGTCGCCGATTTTTTTCAGCAGGCTGGACACGGAAGCCTTGGCGATATCGTCCACCGGTTTCCCCTGGGTGGTATATCCGACTGTTTTTAAGGCTCCATGGGTCATATTGGCTGACACATAGGCGTCATGGCTGTTGCACAGCAGAATAATATCCGTAAAAATCCGGTCAAAATAATTGCCCTGCTTCGGCATAAAGCTTCCGGTGGTATTTTTATTGCTGATCAGGTAAGTACAGGGAACCACTGCCCGCGCCTCTTCTGTCTGGAAATACAGTCTTGCATATTCATTGCGGATCCGGGCTGCCTGTTCTTCATTCCCGATCCGCTCGTTGAGCGTCAGGAAAAGGATACTGCTCTGCCAGCCAAAGGAAATCACCTCGCCGCAGGCCGCAATCCTGTCCAGGTACGCTTTCAGGTCTGTCTCTCCCTTAAGCACTGTGGTATCCAGCAGATAAAATACCAGCAGCCGGTTATAATTCTGAAAATAATTACTCTCTTCAAACAGCTCAGATACCCGCTCCTGCACCTCATCTAAAGACATATCCTGTCCTGATTCCGTCATGGAAAACTGCAGATCCTCTGCCTCCCCCTCAGCAGTCAGAAACAGGATACTCTCCCTGTAGGGCGGCCACACCTTCAGAAGCTGACGCTTTAACTGTACGCCAAGCCCATCCCCGGTTTCCTTTCCCAGGCTGACCACCATCATGGGATACATGGCTTTCGCCGCGCCTAAAAGACCCGTGGAGGCGTCTCTGGTATCCAGCATATATTCCTCAAAATATTTCAGTAATTCTTTGATCCGTTCATCCATATTCGTTCCTCTTTGTATCGAAAAAGCAGGCATATCTGTTTCAGATATGCCTCCTTTGATTTAATATACGCCAAATGCTTTTACCGTTGCCACTGTTGCTGCCAGTTCCTGCATCAGTGTCCCGATAAATTTCCTTGCGGCTTCATTGATCTCCGGATAGGTGGCTGCCACAGTCATAAAACCATTGACAAATTCCATGTTGATCTTGGCCTCACAGGCTTTCACACAGCTTACTACCTCCGGCAAAGCGGCCATACCGGCAAATCTCTGGTTTGCGTCCGCGCTGATATTCTTCCGGTCCGCTTCATCCAGCGCCTGGTAGGAAAGGAATGCCTGATACAGCGGAAGCATCGCATATTTGTATTTATCCTGCTGGGTAAAATCGGTCAGCGTCTGGGG
>CALWGM010000066.1 GCA_944380065.1 uncultured Lachnospiraceae bacterium | reverse complement strand
GTCTGCATCAGATAGCCCCGCTCCATCATGGCGCGGATCACTTCTTTTACCCGCACCTGTCCCAGTCCGTCCTGCTTTCCATAGGATGGATTCTGATCCATCCCGCAGCTGCGGATCCTCGTGGTATTCTCTCCCAGCAGGGTTCCGGCGATCAGATTTATCCCGAACCGCTGGCCGGAGGCCTGTACACACCGGATCACATCCGCCGCTGCTTCCGAAACATCCATCTCCTCAAATTCCTCCAGACAGTTGGAACAGTTGCCGCAGGATTCCTCCGTCTGTTCCCCGAAATACTTCAGTATGTATCCCCGGAGACATTCTGTCGTGGTACAGTACCCTTCCATTTTGCGCAGACGTTCCATATCCCGTGACTGAATGGTACGCAGCTCCTCCTCCGTATACTCCCGGTAATTTTCCTTACTTTCCAGCAAATACCGGTTAATCATCGTATCCTGGGGAGAATAATACAGAATACATTCCGCGGGAGCTCCGTCCCGCCCTGCTCTTCCGGCCTCCTGGTAATAGTTCTCCATGCTCTGGGGCATATTAAAATGCAGAACGTACCGGACATTGGACTTGTCAATTCCCATGCCAAAAGCGTTTGTGGCAATCATCACCTTTGTGCGGTCATAAATAAATTCCTCCTGCTCACGCCTCCTAACTTCCGCCCCCATTCCCGCGTGATATCTTCCCACAGAAAATCCCAGATTTTCCAGATACAGATACAGTTCATCCACGCCCTTTCTGGTAGCGCAGTAGATGATTCCGCTGTCCTCCCGGTGTTCCTCCATATAGCTCTGGATCTGTTCTTTTTTATCTCTCACATGTTTTACTTCAAAATACAGATTTTCCCGGTCAAAACCGGACACCAGTTCACAGGGATGCTGAAGCTTCAGGGACGACCGGATATCCTCCCGCACCCGCTCGGTAGCCGTAGCGGTAAACGCGGAGACCACCGGTCGGATCGGAAGATTCTGGATAAAAGAAAGAATCCTCACATAACTGGGACGGAAATCCTGTCCCCACTGGGAGATGCAGTGAGCCTCGTCCACCGTAATCATGGACAGTTCCGCGTAGCGGGCGAAATCAAGAAACCTGAATGTTTCCAGCCGCTCCGGCGCCACATAAATGATCTTATACCGGCCTTCCTTTGCCAGAGCCAGCGCCTTTGTGATCTGATTCTCTGTCAGGGAACTGTTGATATATGCTGCATGGATTCCCGCCTCATTCAGCGCCTTGACCTGGTCCATCATCAGAGAAATCAGCGGCGACACCACCACAGTAATCCCCGGCATCAAAAGGGCCGGAAGCTGATAACACAGAGATTTTCCCGATCCTGTGGGCATCACTGCCAGGACATCCCGGCCCGCCAGAATACTGTCGATGATTTTCTCCTGTCCCGGCCGGAAGGCGTCATAGCCGAAATATTCCCTCAAAACCCTCTTTTTCGCTTCTTCTGCCTGTCCCCCGCTGCTTTCCTGTTTCCATCCGTAGTTTTCCATCTATATCCTTTCCTGCCTTCCGTATCATGTCTGATTCTTCCACTGCTGTATGGCCGTTTTTTCCTGACATAAAAACAGCCGCCATAGTATTTTAGCACATACAGCATCTGTTTTGTTCATCATCCCGCAAAACACACAGAAATCTTTCTCCGGTCAGATACTGGTCTGATCCGTCCTATCTGTGCATAGAGAAGGACCCCTCATCATAATGTTTCAGATTATCATAGATGCCCCTGTCATCCGCCTCTTTGATCAGCGTATCTCTTGCTTTCTTAGCCATCATCTGATCCTTGAAGGAACTGGGACCGCCGACACATCCGCCCTCGCAGGCCATTCCCTCAACAAAATCCTCGGGAAGCCGCCCGGCCTTCAGCAGCAAAAGCGCCTTTTTGCACTCTGCCGCTCCATTTGCCCGGCAGACTTTGATCTCCACATCATTGCCGGACTCCTTCAGGCTTTCAAGTACTGCATTGGCAACCCCGCCGGAGTTGCCAAACCGTTTTCCGAAAACGGAAGCCTCCTGGTAATCGTTCTCCACCGGCTCCAGTTTAACGCCTTTTGCCCGCATCATAGCGCGGATCTCACTGTAGGTAAACACATAATCTGCATTTCCCTCGATCTGCTGATCCACCACCTCAGACTTTTTCGCCACGCAGGGGCCGATAAATACCGTCACAGCTTCCGGATCCTTCGCCTTGATCAGACGGGATACGCCGCACATGGGGGAAACTGTCGTAGATACAGCGTCATCCAGTTCGGGGAAATGTTTCCTGACCATATTGACAAATCCAGGACAGCAGGAAGTCACTTTCTTCTTCCCCTCCACATGGGCCTCCCGCCATTCCTCCGCCTCGCTCTTGGCAGTCAGGTCGCCGCCCAGGCCTACTTCCACGAAATCGGTAAAGCCCAGTTCCTTCATGGCTTTTCTCCAGCTGGCCATGGTAATATCCGGTCCGAACTGTCCCTCCGTGGCCGGAGCCAGCATGGCGTATACATGCCTGCCTGATTTGATGGCCTCG
>CALWGM010000065.1 GCA_944380065.1 uncultured Lachnospiraceae bacterium | reverse complement strand
TTCTCCGGCAGCGTCACGCCAAAATCCACAGCCAGATGGCGGAACTGATCCGGCGTAATGGTCTGGCGCTTCTGATCTGTCATGGAACGTACCTTCACTAAAATTTCCGCAGATTTTTCCACGGTATGCATCAGGCCGAAGGTCAGGTCAAAATCCTCTCCCGCCGCGAACATCCCGTGATGCGCCCAGATGGCCACATCGTACTGCTTCATCAGCTCGCTGGTGGCCACGGCGATCTCCCGTCCGCCGGGAACCATCCAGGGCACCACGCCGATTCCGCCCGGGAAAACCACCGGGCATTCGGTTGCCATTTCCCACAGTTCTCTCGTAAACGCCTCGTCCGTCAGCGGCAGA
This sequence comes from uncultured Lachnospiraceae bacterium, assembly GCA_944380065.1. GTDB lineage: Bacteria > Bacillota > Clostridia > Lachnospirales > Lachnospiraceae > Eubacterium_I. Next base: position 17,192 of record CALWGM010000065.1, on the reverse strand, counting down.
ACAAAGGTCAGGGCGATCACATTGGCCGGATGACAGTGATAGATCACGCGGTATTTTCCGCCGGTGGCCTGCTTCTTCACCTCATGGTTCATCAGGTGGGAGGGAAATTCCGAGGTGGGACGCCCGCCGTTGACCAGCCCCCAGACGATCCTGTAGTTTTCTCCCGCGCCGTCGATCTCGGCAATGCAGATGGAATCCTCCGGGCGCGGCATCACATTCCGGAAATATTTACCGCTTCCCGTCACCAGAAAATACTCCCCCGCCAGACCGGGAACCGTCGTCCCGATGGGCTGCCATTCCCGGGGTACGAATTCCTCCCTTACCGACTCTGCTTCCTCCGGTTTGATCCGGTAGGACAGATTGCCGCCGTTTCTCTCATGCCAGCCCTGCTGCCAGCCATCATCCGCCATACGCATAAATCCCTGTACAAATTCTGCATCTAATACTTTCATCTTGTTTTCCTCCTCACCATGAAAAATCTCCGGATTCTCCTCTAAAATTCCCCGGGGCATCCTCCGTAATCCCGCAAAATTTTATGTTCTCTGTCGATCCTATCGCTTCAACAGCACGTCCTGCTCATAGGCTTTGATTTCCTTCAGCCAGTCCGGGCCTGCTGCCGGAACGCCCTCCCGGGCGCAGTATTCCGCCCAGACATCTCCAAACGGCAGCGTTTTCATCTCCTCCTGCATCACCATCAGCTCTGTCATGCGGTTCTCATCCTGCAGCTTTTTCAAATCTTCATTCGGCGTGCAGAGCGCAGACAGAAGCGCTTTCTGCCAGCTCCTGAACCCGGTCACCCAGGCAGAGATCCGGTTAATGCCGGCGTCAAAAAAGTCCAGCGCCATATAAGTACGGTCCAGGGCGTCGCAGCGGACGATCTCCTTCGCCATCTCTTTCGTCTCATCGTCAAACAGGACGACATGGTCGGAGTCCCAGCGCACCGGCCGGGTGATGTGAAGAGCGATCTCCGGGAAAAAGCACAGCAGCGCCGGAATTTTATCCGAAACATACTCTGTCGGATGATAATGCCCGTTATCCATCAAAGGCAGACAGCCCTCATGGAACGCCGCCATCGAAAGCGCGAACTCCGCAGAACCGGCGGTATAAGCTTCCACGCCGATTCCGAATACCTTGGACTCACAGCAGGGCTTTACTTTGTCCTTATCATGGGGCTCCGCCAGGATTTCCTCAATCGCCTCCTTATAGCGCATCCGCGGTCCCATACGGTCAGCCGGGATATCCTTAAAACCGTCCCCGGTCCAGATATTCATCACACAGGGATAGCCCGTCTCCTCCGCAAAATACTGGGAAATACGGATGCAGGCTTTCCCGTGCTCGATCCAGAACCGCCTCGTCTCCTCGTCCGGGCTGGACAGTGTGAGTCCGTCCTTCACCTTCGGATGGGAGAAAAAGGTGGGGTTGAAATCAAGGCCGGTATGATATTTCTTCGCCAGCTCCACCCAGCGCCGGAAATGCTTCGGCTCCAGCCTGTCGCGGTCTGCATACTCTCCGTCCTCAAAAACGGCATAGCACGCATGGACATTGATCTTCTTCTTGCCCGGCATCAGGCTCATGGCCTTCTCCATATCGGCGATCAGCTCCTCCGGCGTCCTGGCCTTCCCCGGATAATTTCCGGTGGTCTGGATGCCGCCGGTCAGCGGCCCATCATGGTCAAATCCAATCACATCGTCGCCCTGCCAGCAATGCAGAGAGACCGGAATCTCCTTTAATCTGGCAATGGCCGCATCCGTGTCCACTCCGCAGGATGCGTAAATCTGTTTCGCTTCTTCGTATCTGCTCATACTGCAGTCCTCCTTTTTTCCTTATCCTGTCTGTCCTGACTCTGTCTGTCGTCATGTGCCCGGCTGCCCGCTCCTGCAAAGCGCCTGTGGGGCCGGCGGTTTTTTCACCTTTTACCGGAAAACCTTCTGCGGGAACGAGTCCGCAATGCAGGCCCTGGCCGCTTTCAGGTTCTCCAGATCTCCCATGGCTATCATCTGCACCGCCAAATTGCCGATGGCGGTCGCCTCCCCCGGACCGCAGACAACAGTTTTCCCGGTAGCCTCTGCGGTCAGGCGGTTCAGGTAATCGGCATGGGAGCCTCCGCCCACCACATAGATGCAGTCATAGTTCCTTCCTGTCAGCGCTTCGATCTCACGGATGGTCTTCCCATAGCATTCCGCCAGGCTCCGGTAGATCACCGCAGCGATCTGCCCCGGCGTCTCCGGAACCCTCTGACCGGTTCTGGCACAGAAATCCTGCACTGCCCGAATCATGCTCTCCGGCGCCAGGAAGGTATCGTCGTTGGCATCGACCAGGGAAGGAAAGGCATTCTCTTTTTCTGCCATAGCACAGATTTCAGCGAAAGAATACCGGTCCCCCCATTCATGGCGCACCGACTGGATCATCCACAGACCCATGATATTTTTCAGATAGCGAAACCGGTAATCATAACCGCCTTCGTTGGTCAGATTGGCCTTCCGGCTGGCCTCGCCGCAGTCGGCCTCCGGCCGTTCCGTTCCCATCAGCGACCAGGTGCCGGAGCTGATGTACAGCAGATGATCCTCCGTGGAGGGAACCGACACCACAGCCGACGCCGTATCGTGGGTGGCCGTCTGGATCACAGTCACATCATATCCCACCTGCTGCCGGATTTCCGGTTTCAAAGATCCCACTCGGGTTCCCGGCAGGGTAATGGCTCCAAACAAACCCTCCGGAAAACCAAGCGTTTGGATCAGCTCCCGGTCCCAGTCCTTTGTCACAGGGCTGACTAACTGTGTGGTGGTTGCATTGGTGTACTCCGTTTTTTTCTCCCCGGTGAGCAGGTAATTCAGGTAATCAGGAATCAGCAAAAGATCCTTCGCGGCCTCTAATTGTTCCGGATGCCGGTCTTTTATCGCCATGATCTGATAAATCGTGTTAAAAATCTGTTTCTGGATCCCGGTGCGGGCATACAGATCCTTCTCGGAAATCCGCCGGTATACCTTTTCATCCATCCCCTTAGTCCGGCCATCCCGGTAGCTGACGGAATCCCCGATCCGCTCTCCCCGCCCGTCTAAAAGGACAAAATCAACCGCCCAGGTATCAATCCCCATACAGGACGGGATTTTCCCTGCTTCCCCGCAGCGTCTCATTCCCTCCAAAATTTCCCGGAATAATCCGTCCAGATCCCAGCAGAGATGCCCGTTCACCGGCCGGATCCCATTCTCGAACCGGTAAATCTCTTCCATCCGGATTTTTCCGTCCTCCAGCCAGGCCAGCATATGGCGCCCGCTGGAAGCCCCGATATCCACCGCCAGATAATAGTTTTGTTCCATGGCAGCTCCTCCTCTCCGTCTTTGTCTGTATCCGTTCACATTATACCTGACCACTAACCTCATCCTTCGCCTCCGGCTCCGCTTCGCTAAGTGGTCAGGTATGTGTTCTCACTAAGTTCATGCCTCGCCTCCGGCTCGCATTCACTAAGTGTTCACATTATACCAGTCCATGCTTCCAAAAAACAGAACGGCAGTTGCAAAAAATCAGGACCTTATTTTCCACATTTTTGATTTTGTGATTTCTTTGAAAAGGGGATTGCAGTATAATGAAAAAAAGCTTAATGAAAGGAGGGTTTTACTGTGATTTATTATGTATCAGCCAATGCCTCCCGCTGCGGCAGGGGGACAAAGGAAGCGCCGTTTCGGACCATCAGCCAGGCTGCGGCCGCCGCGCTTCCCGGCGATGAAATCTCAGTGGCTCCCGGCATCTACCGGGAGTCCGTCAGCCCGGTGCGCGGAGGAACCGACGACGCCCACCGGATCACCTACCGGAGCGAAGTCCCCCTCGGCGCCGTCATCACCGGGGCAGAGCCGGTGAAAAACTGGACGCTTTATGAAGGGAACGTATGGATGGCGCGGATCCCCAACGGGATCTTTGGCAGCTACAATCCATATACCACGGTGATCCAGGGCGACTGGTACCACTCCGTCACACCGGCACATACCGGGGAAGTTTATCTGAATGGGAAATCCCTGTACGAAGCAGGCTCCCTGACGGAGGTTCTCCATCCTTCCATATACCAGAGCTCCTGGGATCCGGATTTTACCACCCACAGGTGGTATACCGAACAGGATGGGGACGTTACGGTAATCTATGCCAATTTCCAGGGTGCCTGCCCCAATGAAGAAAACGTGGAGATCAACGTGCGCCGCAACTGTTTTTACCCGGATCAGACAGGCATCGGCTACATTACCCTGTCCGGCTTCACCGTAAGGCAGGCCGCCACCACCTGGGCTCCGCCCACCGCTTATCAGGAAGGAATGGTTGGACCCCACTGGTCCCGGGGATGGATCATCGAAGACTGCGACATTTCCCATTCCAAATGCTCCGGCATTTCTCTGGGAAAATATCTGCAGCCGAAGAATGAAAACAAATGGACAACACGCCTGTACAAGGACGGTACCCAGACAGAGCGGGACGCCATCTGCCAGGCCCAGCGGGAGGGGTGGACGAAGGAAAACATCGGCTCCCACATCGTGCGCCGCTGCAATATCCACGACTGCGGACAGACCGGCATCGTCGGGCATCTGGGAGGCGTTTTCTCCGTGATTGAGGATAACCACATCCATCATATCAACAATAAGCAGAATCTGGCCGGGGCTGAGATCGGAGGCATCAAAATGCACGCGGCCATCGATGTGACCATCCGCCGGAACCATTTCCACCACTGTACCCGGGGCCTGTGGCTTGACTGGCAGGCCCAGGGAACCCGTGTGACCGGGAACCTGTTCCATGACAACGTGCCGCCTGCGGGAACCAGGATTGCCGATGATCTGGCGCTGGGCGAGGATATCTTCATCGAGGTTTCCCACGGCCCCACCCTGATCGATCACAACCTGCTGCTCTCCGACTGCGCCGCCCGCATCAGCACCCAGGGCATCGCGTTCGTACATAACCTGATCGCCGGCTCCTTCACCTGGGTGGGGGACGGCACCGACAACGGCGGAAGACGACTCCCCACGCCCCGGTATACCCCGTATCATGTGCCTCACCGCACAGAAGTGGCCGGATTTATGACCATCCTCCACGGAGACGCCCGGTTTTACAACAATATTTTTGTGCAGAAAAAAATCCGCCCTGATCTGACGGATTTCGCGGAAAAGACCGGCCATTCTTCCCTGCATGGGTTCCAGTTTGTCTGCGGGACAAAACCTTACGACGGCTACCCGACGGCAGCACAGTATTTTTCCCGGTTCACGCCGGAGTCGGCCGTCGACCATGAAGGAAAAGACATCTATTATGACCATCTCCCGGTTTACACCGGAGGAAATGTATACTTCAACGGCGCCAGCCCCTGTGACTCAGAGGAGCATTTCCAGGTGGATACAGAGCACCCGGTCACTCTCAGCCTGACGGAGGACGGCGGGGCATACCGTCTGAAAACCGACCTGTACCGCTATATCCCGGATTTTGAGACGCCCTTTGTCAGCACCGAAATGCTGGGGGAGGCCTTCGAGCCGGAACAGAAATTTGAGGCTCCGGACGGGACGCCGATCCTTTTCGACCGGGACTATTTCGGGGAAAAACGGGGGATCTGTCCCCTCCCCGGCCCATTCGCCCGCAAAGGCGAAACCTTTGATAATCTGGCCTGAGCCGGCGGGAGGGGAAACTCAATGCTTCCCCTCCCGGCAGCGTTTCCGGTACTCCCCCGGCGACATACCGTATTTTTCATGGAAGCGGGTATAAAAATAGCTGCTGTTCTCATACCCCACCGCGGAAAAAATATCCGCCACCGGAAGCGCGGTATCCGCCAGCAGCTCCACCGCCCGGCGGAACCGCTTCTGCTGCAGCAGCTGTTTGAAGGTGAACCCGGTTGTCTTTTTGATCAGCTTGCTCAGCTGGGACACAGACTGATGAAAATCCGTCGCCAGCTCCTGCAGGCTGGCGTCCCGGAAATGATTCTCAATATACTGCAGCGCCGAATTCACGATCAGCTCCTGGTAGGTCTGAGAGGATTTCCGGTCGATGGTATCCACATGGTTCAGCAGATGCAGGAAAATCAGCCCCATGGTGACCTGATTGATATTGTCCTCATCCTCCCTGCCCTCCAGCAGGGAAAGCACAATATTTTCCATCAGGTTTCCAATGGCTCTCCCGTCCTGCGGGGAAAACAGCAGGTATTCCGGGGAAGCCTGTCCGGTACGCAGGGTATTGACCAGAAAATCCGCCAGCACATTCTGCTGGCGCAGCATGGACAGCGGAATATCAAAAAATTCCGGCAGCACGATAAAATTGATCCCCAGATCCTCCCTGCCGGCCTTCTGGATCCCGTGCCTGACCCGCTGGTTCAGAAACAGCAGGTCGCCTGCCTGCATCCTGAGCCGTTTTCCCTCCACAATATGGGTGATGGTTCCCTGACATACATACATAATTTCGATATAATTATGGGTATGCTCCGGGAAATCCACAAAACGGGTGTGGGGGCGCACCGTAATACAGCGCCCCCGCTCCATCAGCCTGGTATTGTCGACCTCAAATTTCCCGATCCCGGAATACAGTTCCCGGCTGATCTCTCTCCTGCCGTCCAGAATAGCCTGCTCCTCCGGGGTAATCTCCATCAAACGTTCCAGAATTTCCTGTTTCATTTTGTTCCTGTTCCTTTATCAGAATCCCCTGCGGGATCTTCCGTCTCCGTCTCCGCACAGCGATTCCAGCCATGTCTCCGCCAGCCTGATCCAGCTCTGACATTCCTTCTGCACACCGATGCCGTTGCTGCGGCAGGTTTCCTCATTCGCCAGGGACAGTCCATGGCCGCCCACCGGGTAAATATGCAGTTCCGCAGAAACCCCGTTGGCCAGCAGAGCCTCAAAAAAATACAGGGAGTTTTCCACCGGAACCGTATCGTCCACAGCGGTATGCCACAGAAAAGTCGGGGGCGTCTGCGCCGTCACCCGGCGCTCTAAGGACAGCTCCTCCCTCAGTTCCCCATACCGGTCACCCAAAAGATTTTCAAAAGACTCCCGGTGCGCTTTTTCTCCGGAAGTGATCACCGGATAGCAGAGCAGAAGCCCTGCCACACGCAGCTGTTCCGGTCTGGCAGCCACGGCCTTTGCCAGAAACGGTTCCTGCCAGGCAACGCCGTAACTGGCAGCAAGATGCCCGCCGGCGGAACACCCCTGGAGAATGATCCTGTCCGGATCGATATGGTTTCTGTCGGCATACCGCTTCAGCCACAGCACACTCTCTGCCAGCTGATAAAGCGCCGTCGGATACCTGGCCGGAGCCACGCTGTAACGCAGGATTGCCACATGGTATCCCATCGCCAGAAACTGCATAGCCATGGGCTCTGCCTCCCGGTCGGAGGTCATGGCGTAGCCGCCGCCGGGACACATCAGGATCACCGGCCGCTTCTCCCGGGGACGCATCTCCTCGGAGCTTTCCAGAAAATACAGATACAAATATCCGGTTTCACCGCTGCCCGGCGCTGTCACCGGGATACATTCATGAATCATCGCCTCTGATCCTCCCTTTCTCAAGATTGGGCAAAAGCCAGTGAGCCTTCGCATATTCCCACAGTTCCGCAGATCCCTCATGCGTTCTCTCATTCCGCTTCAGGATCTGTCCGATCCGGACCTGATGCTCCACCCAGGCCTTCCCGTCTGTGGCTGCGTTCAGCATCATGGGCTGCAGATTGTCCATGGTGCGGGCGAACCGGGCTTCCGGCGTTTTCTGCTCCTCAAATTCCCGCCAGAGCGCCATCAGATCTTCCCCCTGATCCGCCGGAAGCAGGCCGAAAATCCGTTTCGCCGCCAGCAGTTCCCGGTCTGCCTGGGTCTGCTTCGCTTCTTCATCATAAGCGTAAGTATCACCGGCGTCGATTTCCACAATATCGTGAATCAGGAGCATTTTGACCGTCTTCAGCACATCGATGGGCTCTCTGGCGTGCTCCGCCAGCAATAACGTCATAATGGCCAGATGCCAGGCGTGCTCCGCGTCATTTTCCTTCCGCTCTCCGTCGGACAGATAGGTCTGGCGGCCGATCCTTTTTTCTTTATCAATTTCCAGTATAAAATTCATCTGCTGCTGCAGACGTGATTCTTCCATAGACGCTCCTTATCTGGAAGCCGCCAGTGCTTCCACCTCAGCGCGCTCCGGCATCACCCGCAGGGCGCCCTTCTTCGTAGTCACAATCGAGGCCGCCGCGTTGGCGAAGGTCAGCATTTCTTTCAGCTGTCCCTCTGCCAGCCCCTGCAGTCCATGCTCCAGCACATAGTTCAGGATACATGCGCAGAAAGTATCGCCCGCCCCTGTAGTCTCAATGGTGCTTTCCTGCACAAAAGCCGGGACCTCCACGCGCAGATTCCCCAGATAGGCCCGGCTTCCCTCTTTTCCGATGGAAACCAGGATCAGGGAAATGCCGGGGAACTGCTTCTGGATCCAGGCTGCGCCCGCATCAAAATCCTCCTGTCCGGTCAGCCACTGGATCTCATTATCTGAGATTTTCAGCACATCGCACTGGCTCATGCCATACAGAATCTGCTCTCTGGCCTCCTTCAGGGACTTCCACAGAGGTTCCCTCAGATTCGGATCAAACGACAGGACGGCCCCGGCTTCTTTTGCCTCGGCAATGGCGCGGTAAGTAGCCTTCCTGCAGGTTTCATGGGTCATGGACAGCGTTCCGTAATGGAAGATCCGGCAGTTCCGGATCAGATCCAGATCCAAATCCTCCTCTGAGAGCATCATATCCGCCCCCGGATTCCGGTAAAAGGAAAACTCCCGGTCGCCGTCCTCTTTCGTATGCACAAAAGCCAGGGTTGTATGGACTTCCGGATCCCGTTTCAGTCCCGCAGTATCAATTCCCACCTCGCGCACGGCCCGTTCTAACTGATCCCCGAACATATCATTTCCGATCTTTCCGATAAACCCGGTCTTTTTCCCCAGCCGTTCCAGCATGGACAGCACATTGCAGGGCGCCCCGCCGGGATTTGCCTCCAGCACAGGATTCCCCTGGGCGCTTTTCCCATTCTCCGTAAAATCAATCAGCAGCTCGCCGATTGCCACAACATCATATTTTTTCATTCCGCCATTCTCCTGTCACTTTCATTTCTTCATTCGATGGACTACGCATCCGGCAGGACAGCCAAGATCCGCTCCAGCGCGTCGTCTTTTCCCGTATTCACCACGTAATCGCAGAGATCCGCGTTCTTCAGCTCATTTTCCAGGGACAAAAGCCGCAGCATTTTCTCCCGGTTCGTCATATTCTTTTCCAGGATCCCGGCGATCATCTTTTCCCTGCTGCACTTGCAGAAAATAATCACCGTCGGGTAATGACGCTTCATGGCAATGGCTCCGCTTAAATCCATGGGCATCACGATATATTTATCCTGCTCCATCAGCCGGGTAATATCTTCCCATTTGGTGCCATACGCATAACCGGCGTACATGGTGGTCTCGATAAACTGCTTCCGGTCTCGGGCAAATTCCGCCTCCGAGATCTGCTGATGGATCCCATCGGAAACCGGCCTGGTGGTATAGGCCCGGGGAACAATAAACCTCCCGGTTTCGCAAAGTTTTCGGGTGATCCGGTTCTTATTGGAACCGCTGGGACCCACCAGGGCCACCACCGCCGGGGCTTTCTCCTCCACCCGCTCCTCAATCATCGAGGACTTGATCTGCTCCAACAGCTGGAAAAACTCTTCAAAATTATGAACCGCCAAAAGTCCGGTCAGCTCCCGGTTCCAGGGCTTGCGCATCAGAACCGGGAATCTGGCATTGCTCTTTAAAATATTTTTCGGGCCGTCGTCCAGGGTGATATCTACGTGCACCATGGATTTCTGGAAGCCCATGATAATATTCTCCTCCGGGAAATCCGGAAACGCCTCCTTGATCTGCTCGATCCGCCGGGACATAAACCTGGGATATACCGCCGTCACAATATAGACATTCCCCTTGGTCATCAGCTTCCGGATAAATTCTTTCGACTCCTGCGGTACATACTGTCTGTCATACAGTCTGGGGTCGTCATAATACTTTTTGATCACAGACGCCCGCCCGGTATTTTCCCAGGACGTAATATCCTCCAGCGTCAGAGGTTCCCCGAAACCATATTCTTCATTCGCCATCTCAATGGCGCGGTCATTCAGTGGGGCAATCACATCATCCCAGTCAATTCCAAATGTCAGCATGGATTACTTCGTCTCCTGCGGCTCTTCCTTACGGATCGCCTTGGTGCGGATCTCTTCACAGATCGCGTCAATGAAGGTCTGCAGAGGCTGCTGCCCCTCGTCGCCGGCAAAGCGGCTGCGTACCGATACGGTGCCCTCTTCCGCCTCTTTCTGTCCTACCACCAGCATGTAAGGGATCTTATCCATCCGGGCCTCGCGGATCTTATATCCGATCTTCTCCGCACGGCTGTCAACCGTCACATCCACATCGTATTTCGCCAGTTCTCTGCGCACCTGCTCCGCATAATCCAGATACTTCTCGGAGATCGGCAGCACGCGGACCTGCTCCGGGCAAAGCCAGGTAGGGAATTTGCCGGCGTATTTTTCAATCAGCCATGCCAGCGTACGCTCATAGCAGCCAATGGAAGTCCTGTGGATGATGTAAGGCCGCACCTTCTCGCCGTTCTGGTCAATGTAGTACATATCGAACTGCTCGGCCAGCAGGGCATCCCACTGGATGGTGATCATGGTGTCTTCCTTGCCATACACATTCTTCGCGTTGATATCTACCTTCGGGCCATAGAAAGCGGCCTCTCCCACATCCTCTGTAAACGGAACATCCAGCTCTGTCAGTACCTGGCGGATATCGTTCTCCGTCTCGTTCCACACATCCGCATCACCAATATACTTCTCCGGATTTTCCGGATCCCACTTGGACAGATGGTAAGTCACATCGTCCTGCAGACCCAGGGTGGTCAGGCAATGTTTCGCCAGCGCCAGACAGCCCTTGAACTCTTCCACCATCTGATCCGGGCGCACGATCAGGTGTCCCTCGGAAATCGTAAACTGGCGCACACGGGTCAGTCCGTGCATCTCGCCGGAATCCTCCGCCCGGAACAGCGTCGAAGTCTCGCCGTAGCGGCAGGGCAGGTCACGGTAAGATTTCTGGGTGGCTTTGTATACATAATACTGGAAAGGACAGGTCATGGGACGCAGGGCAAATACCTCTTTGTCCTTCTCCTCATCTCCCAGCACAAACATACCGTCTTTATAGTGATCCCAGTGACCGGAGATCTTATAGAGGTCGCTCTTTGCCATCAGCGGAGTCTTGGTGCGGACATAGCCCCACTCCTTATCCTCCAAGTCCTCGATCCAGCGCTGCAGCTTCATCACGATCTTCGTTCCCTTCGGCATCAGAAGGGGAAGCCCCTGGCCGATCACATCCACAGTGGTAAACAGCTCCATCTCCCGTCCCAGCCGGTTATGGTCGCGGTTCTTAATATCTGCCAGATACTCCAGATATTCGTTCAGCTCATCCTTCTTATTGAAAGCAGTACCGTAAATACGCTGCAGGCGCGCCTTATTGGAATCGCCTCTCCAGTAAGCCATGGAAGAGGAAGTCAGCTTGTACGCCTTGATCCCTTTGGTCGTCATCAAATGCGGGCCTGCGCACAGATCCACAAATCCGCCCTGGTCGTAGAAGGAAATCTCCGCATCCTCCGGCAGATCCCGGATCAGCTCCACCTTATACGGCTCTTCCCGCTCCTCCATAAATTGGATCGCCTCATTGCGGGGAAGGGTGAAGCGTTTCAGTTCATGGCCTTCCTTGATAATCTTTTTCATTTCTTTCTCAATATTGTCCAGATCCTCCCTGGAAAAAGGCTCCGCCTCAAAATCATAATAAAATCCGGTGTCGATGGACGGGCCGATGGCCAGCTTCGCGCTGGGGAACAGACGCTTCACTGCCTGCGCCAGCACATGGGATGTGGTATGACGGATGGTTGCCAGCCCCGCCGGATCGCTGGCTGTGAGGATATTCAGGTTCGCATCCTCTGAAACGATCGTCCTCAGATCTACCACCTCTCCGTTTAACTCTCCGGCACAGGCCACCCGGGCCAGTCCCTCGCTGATATCCTTTGCAATCTCATACACGGATCTGCTTTCTGCGTACTCCTTTGTGGAGCCATCTTTCAATGTGATAATCATCATGCTCTCTCCTTTATTCTTTTCATTGCTGCCCGCAGCCTCTCCGCACGCCATGCGCCAACCCAGTCAGCTTCCATGGCAGCGGTCAGTCACTGCAAATGCAAAAGCCCGCCTCCTGTGAGAAAATCTCACAGGGGACGGGCAAATATACTGCTCGCGGTTCCACCCCGGTTGTCTCCTGCCGCACCACTGCCGTCCATATCTGCAGTGTCCCTGCGGACATACAGGAAACCTCTCGCTGGATGATAACGGAATCACCGGGCCGGATTGGGGCCACTCAGAGGTAGTTTTCAAATGCTTCCGTACTAAGATGCTTCCAGCACAACGGCATCTCTCTCTGGAGCCTTCCACATTCTACTCGTCTCGTCGTCGCGTTCTGCACTGCTGCGTCTGATCACAGCAGCTGTATTCTCCCCGGGAAATCTCCCGGTTCCCCCTCATTATAGGCAGGGGATACCGCCTTGTCAACTGCCTTTTTGCGCCTTCCCTCCGGAGACGCTCCCCGCAGCGACTCTTTTTGTTCCTGTTCACTCAATTCACAGGAACCTATTTATTTCTGCCGCAGCATTTTTTGTACTTTTTGCCGCTGCCGCAGGGACAGGGATCGTTGGGATAAACCTTGTCCTTTTTGATCACCGTACCGGATTTCTTCTGCTCCAGATACAGCTCATGCAGCTTCTCCTCAGAGAAAATCTCCTTCCACTGGGGAAGCTCATACAGCCAGTCCGCCTTGGCGTCCACCATATTTTTGTAGAGACGCTCTTTATCAAAGGCCAGGCTGACATGGGAGTCCTCGCTGAGATCCTCCAGATCATTGGGGGTAACCAGGCTCTCGTTGATGCCGTCCAGGAAACCAACCATCTCCAGCACCTGCAGCTCATACTTCTCAGCCAGTTCTTTCACCGTACCCTCAACCACCTCGTCCGGGTTCGTCAGAAGCTTCTCATAGACGCCCTTCTCCAGCAGGAAATAACGGTTCCAGAATCTCTGGAGCTCCTGCTGATTGGTTTTTTCATTAAAGGCAATCGCCTGCCATTCCTGTAATAATCCCATTCTGATACCACCTTATTCTTCTGAAATTCTGATTTTCGTATACGCAAAGGTAGTATACATCATCCGCGGACTTTTTTCAAACACTTTTGTGTGTCATTTTCAGCTTTTCTCATTCCGCCGGTTTTTCTGATTTCCCCGACATAAGTTCCCGGCAAATTTCATCCACAGGATACTCCGGGGCAAAACGCTCTGCAATTTTACAGATATGCCGGATCTTCTCCTCTGACTCTTCCAGGATATCTGCGATTTCCGCTGCCCCTATACGCTTTTTTAACTTGATACACACCTGAGATACCAGTTTCCTCTGTTCTCCATATTCCATCGATTCCTTCAGCTCATCTGCAAACAATTCCTGTAAAGCCTCACACATCTGTTTTTCCTCCTTCACTTTTTCCCAGTTTGCCCTCACTATCTTTGTCAACCAAAAAATTTCCCCGGCAATGCATATTTCCCTGTCGTCCGCCCATACTATAGTCAGTAAGGCGGTTTTCAAAACCCCCCGAAAACCGCCTTCCTATAACTTATCCTCCCCTATGACATCTCCGGAATCTGTTCGCGGATTCCGGAGAATTTCTCTTTGCACACCAAAAGCCCCGGCCAGCCATCCGTTACATTCCTTCCCTGATCCGCCATCCGGGAATTACATACCCGACCAAAGGAGGGATTTCATGACAACCCAGAAAAACAACCGCTGTTTCTGTCCCCGGCGCCGCTGCCAGTCCAAAAAGCCCTGCGCCGCCGGGTTTCTGCTCTGCCTGATGATCGCCATTGCCGCTGCCTGCCTGGGGCGCCATGTTCCCCTGATCGGCGGACCGGTTTTCGCACTTCTCCTGGGCATGGGCATCACGCTGCTGTTCCGGGACAGATCCGCCCTGCAGCCCGGGATTTCCTTTGCCTCCGGGAAAATGCTCCGTTACGCTGTAATCCTTCTCGGTTTCGGCCTGAACCTGCGCGCAGTCCTGAAAACAGGAAAACAGTCCCTTCCCGTCATCGCCGCCACCATCTTCGCAGCGCTGGCGGCAGCCGCCCTGCTGCAAAAGCTCCTGCGACTTCCGCCCCGCACAGCCACACTGATCGGCACAGGTTCCGCCATCTGCGGCGGGTCTGCCATCGCCGCCACCGCACCGGTCATCCAGGCAGATGATGAGGAAGTCGCCCAGTCCATCTCTGTAATTTTTCTTTTTAATATCGCTGCCGCCCTGCTTTTCCCCTGGCTGGGCAGCCGGATCGGCTTTTCTGCGTCAGACGCAGATGCTTTTGCCCTCTTTGCCGGAACTGCAATCAACGATACCTCCTCCGTCACTGCCGCTGCCTCCGCCTGGGATTCCATGTATCATCTCGGCAGCGCCACACTGGAAAAAGCGGTAACGGTAAAACTGACCCGGACGCTGGCCATCATTCCCATGACCCTGTTTCTGGCCGTCTCACAATCCGGAAAACCCGGGAATACCCAGGCAAAAACCCGCCCCAGCCGCAGCTTTCCGTTTTTTGTTCTGGCATTTTTCGGCGCCTGTGTCATTACAACCATTGCTTCCGGCCTCGGAGCGCCTCCGGAGCTCTTTACCCCCTTCCGTTCCCTCAGCCGTTTTTTCATTCTCATCGCCATGGCCGCCATCGGGCTGAATACCGACATCCGAACGCTCCTTCGCACAGGCGGCAAGCCGCTCCTGCTGGGACTGGGATGCTGGGCCTCTGTCACCCTGACCAGCCTGGGCATGCAGCGTCTTCTGGGAATCTGGTAACCCCTGACGAATGTACTGTCTGATATGTCAGAACATTTCCCTATTGTTTTTTACCCGGAAGTCCGCTATACTTATCGCAGAAAAACACATGCTTTGCATATATGAGACTGAACAACAGGGAGGGACTTATGAAACGATTAAAACAGATTACTGCCCTGATCGGCGTGATCGTTCTCTTAGGACTTTATGTTTCCACCATCGTGCTGGCCTGCATCGGCAGCGATACAGCCATGCGCCTGCTGCGGGCGGCCATCTACGCGACGATTGTACTCCCGGTGCTTTTGTGGGCGTATTCTTTTATTTTCCGTCTTCTGAAAAAGAATTATTCACCGGAAGCACGGGACGCACAGGAACAGCTGAAAAAGGGAGCTTCCACAGAAGATTCTGCTTCAGCCCCCAAAGATTCTGACCATAAATAAAATCCCGCTTCTTACTCTGCTGCACTGTCCCCGCTTTCCTCCACCTGGAAGCTCTCCGCTGATTTCGCCAGCGTAGAGCTTACGATGGAGCTGTCCACCAGATACACCTTCTGGTTATCGGTCTCATCCGCGTCATCTGTCACCTGCAGGTAAGTACCGCCGAGCACCTCATTTTCCGACCCGAACAGGTAGGTCAGGGAACTGCCGTCCGATAAGACAACCGCAAACATCTGAGTCGGGTCATCCAGGCCGTACTCCGAGGTATCCTCTGCATCTTCCACCACCGCGTTGGCTGTGATCCCGCTCATCTCCTCCAGAAAATCCTCCACTTTTCCGGCATCGATCTGCCATGTGGTATCTGTCATATAAAGCCACGTTCCATCCTCCAGACTGAACATCGCCAGCTGATCGTCAATCAGATAGGTAAACGCAGTTACCTCGCCGGTATCAAACGGATGCACAGAAACGGTTTCCGCTTCTTCTGCCTCCTTCTCTTTCTGCTCCTTTGCCTGTTTCCCGGCAAAAACCCCGGCAATGGCCGCCACAATCACTGCTAAAATAATGATCAGAACAATCAGTTGCTTCTTTCTCATACCATCCTCCCGGTCTCTCTTTTTTCGTTTCTCACTAAATCTCTGTCTTCTGAGCCCTGCCGCTTACGCCTTCCTTCTCCGGAACCAGATCACAATTCCGCAGACCAGCAGAGCCGCCGGAATCACTATAATCAGGATCCCCGCGCTGCTGTAGATCAGCGCCTGGCTGATACTCAGGGAATCATAGGTATACTGTTTCGCATCAATGGATACGGCATTTTCTGTATCAGAATATCCGCCGGCAATCCCCTTGAAAAGCTCCAGGTTCTGGCCGGATACATAACTGTCCACCTGGTCGTTAAAAGCCGCCACGGAACCGATCACCGTCAGGTCAGCCCCGGTCTCAGAATCTGTAACATTCGCGCCGATCATAAAACTGCCTTCCTCGTCCCCCTCTTCCTTTTCATAGGTGGACAGATGGGCCAGATCCGTTTTCAGATAAGCGGAGGAAGAAGTCTCCATCAGCGAAGTGCAGGACAGGTTCTCTGAATCCTCTGCCGTAAACAGAACCGGCTGCGCATCCAGCATCATAACATAGCCGTCAACCCGGGACGTCTGCTCCGCACTCTGCACCTGGGGCAGCAGATAGAAGGGATACTGGTAACAGCGGCTCAGGTCGCCCTCCATCACCATCCCCTGGCGGATCTGCAGGCCATACTGTGCCAGGATCGAATCGAAATTCGGCATGGCGTCCACGGCTTCAAACGAAGATGTGATCAGCGCTTTGCCGCCTCCTGCCAGATAATCTGCCACTTTCGCCGCATCATCCTCTGAAAAATCTGCCGTCGGCCCGTTGATGATGATGGCCGCCGCGTCCTCCGGCACAGCGTCACTGGTCAGAAGCGTCAGCTCTTCTACCGAAAGATTCAGTTTCTCCAGCGCCTGTGTAAAGGAATCGCCCAGCGCAGTCTCGCCGTGTCCGGTCACTGTGTAAACCTTGCGGATCTCCCCGCTGGTAACATATGCGATGGCGCTGGTGAGCTGTCCTTCGCCGTCATAGGAATCCACCGTCTGTGTATAAGTGGAGTAATCCACCGAATATTCATACAGATCACCATAGTCGATCACCCGCGAAACCTCTCCGCAAACCACGATCACACTGTTCTGGGAGGGCGCCGTATCCGTGTATGTGGTGTAGAAATTCGGCGACACAGCCGGATCTATATACTCCACAGAAATATGGCTGCTGCCGTCCTCATACCGCTCCAGCGTTTTGGTAAGCGTCGCATCTGCGGAGTCCTCCGTAGACAGGACATA
>CALWGM010000064.1 GCA_944380065.1 uncultured Lachnospiraceae bacterium | reverse complement strand
CATACATGGTATTCTGATCCAGGACAACGTCCGACGCAAACAGACGCACAGCCTCGATGTCAAACGCATTGCTTTTGATATCCGGCTGTGGATAAAATTCTTTCAGCCAGTCCGCAAACATCCACATACTCAGCTTCATATCCTGCTCCTCCTGTTCTGATATCCCAATCCTGTGCTTCTTTCCTTCGGCGTACCGGTTTCTTTGTTTGATTTTAGTATATTTTATACGAAATCTCAATATTTTTTCTTTGTTTATCGTATAAAAGATCTGTTTTATATTTCCGGCGGATATGTTGAAATAACAGTATCAGGGGCAACCCAACCGAATATGACTCGCAATCAGACACAAGTTTATGAAAGAGGAGGAGTTTACTATGACTTCAGAAGAAAAATTACAGAAAATGCTCCGCCTGGAGAAGCCAGGCGACCGCAGTGAAATTCCCTATTTCCCGCAGATCATGACTTGGGCCGGCACCTGCTCCGGGATCTCCCAGAAAGACATGATGGAGAGCGTGGACAAAAATATCGAAGCGCTGGATATTACCTTTGAAAAAGTAGGAAAACCGGACGTGATGATGTGCACTGCCACACAGGATACTGTCTTTATTATGGGTCTTCCTGTGCGTATCCCGGGAAGAGATCTGGATGACAATGCGCTGTATCAGTTTGTGGAAACCGATCAGTTTGCCCTGCAGGATGGCCAGGAATACGGACGTATCCTGAAAATGGGATGGCAGAACTGGTACAGCGAGCTGCTCTGCAAGATTCAGAACCCGCCTTACACGGATCCCGGCCAGCTCTTTGCCCGTTTTGGCCAGATGGGGCAGAACATGGCAAAGATGGCCATGCATTTCATCCCTCAGGGCATCGCTCCCTTAAGCCACTCCGCCTGCGCGCCTGTGTTTGATACCCTTTCCCAGGCCCATACCATGGAAGAGTTCTGCTACGATATCTTTGATTACCCGGATGAGGTGAAAGAAGTGATCCTGGCCAGCACTCCCGATGTGATCGGTCAGACCATCGGTACCATCAAGCAGGTGCACGGAAACCGCGCCGGTATCTACGCCATGCGTTCCAGCGCTACCTTCGTCTCCCCGGATACCTTCGGTGAATTCTGCTGGCCAGGTCTGAAGATGATGATCGAGGCGTTCTGGAAGGAAGGAATCACCTCTGTGGTTCATGCGGACGGCAACTGGCTGCCCATGTTAGAGTACTTCAAACAGGTTCCGAAGGGCAGCGTACATTTTGAATTCGACGGTGATACCGATATGCGAAAAGCCTACGAAATCTTAGAAGGCTGGCAGAGTATGCGGGGCGACGTACCGGCTGCCATGTTAGCTTACGGCACCCCCGACGAAGTGGCAGAGTATTGTGAAGGGCTGATCACAGATCTCTGCATGAAGGGCGGTGTGATGCTGGGCTCCGGATGTGAAGTACCGATGAACGCAAAGCTGGAAAATGTGATCGCCATGGGTAATTCTCTCAAAAAATAATATTCCGCGATATGCGAAAATCCCTCCCGTCAGCTACGTATGACAGGAGGGATAAAAAAAGGAAGATTCTCCGGGTATCCGATGCATGCAGATACCCGGAAAACCTTCCTTTTTTACCTGATGGTTCTGCATGACATTTCCCGGCATCTGCCTGGGGTGGATACCTATACTTTTTCATCCGGAATTTCACCAAATTTGATCTTAATATATTCTTTTATGATCTGTACGCATTTTTCCCGCCCCACCCGGTCACTGTTCAGCACCATGTCATAATTGATAGGGTTTGTCCAGTCTTTTCCCGAGGTATAATAACGGTAATATTTTGCCCTGTACCGGTCCGTTGTCTGGATCAGATAATTGGCCCTTTTCTGGGAAACATGCATCTTTTCCATGATGGATTTTACACAGGCGGCTCGGGGCGCTTCAATATACACGCTGATGACATTGTCATAACTGCGGAGAATATCGTCCGCACATTTGCCGATAATGATGCAGCTCTGGGTTTTTGCCAGGGTGCGGATAATATCCGCCTGAATATTAAATACATTCACATCGGAGATAAAATCTTTTTCCATGGGTTCCACAGTCTCGCTGATGGGCATCCGCCGCAGAACATTGGCCAGGTACGTTCCCCGCAGCTTTTCATCTGTTTCCACAAAAACACTTTCGTCTATGCCGCTCTGATCGGAAGCCATGGTAAGAATCTGTCTCTCATAACAGGGAATTCCCAGTTCTTTGCCCAGGCGGGTAGCAATATCCTTTCCGCCGCTCCCGAATCCTCTTGCTATTGTGATTACATAATTTTGCATATGCTCACCTCTTTGCCATACAGGCATTTGCTGACTGAAATTTTTCTCATATTTCCGACCTCATTTTAATCTGCGTCCGCTTTCAATACTGCGTTCAGCATGACGGAAGCGCCTTCTGTACAGTGCTCCGGAGAGGAATATTCCGGCTCGCAGTGGGATAATCCGTCTTTGGACTGTACAAAAATCATGGTTGCGGGAAGCATATAGGCTGCAAACTGCGCGTCATGCCCGGCGCCGGAATGAATGTACTGATGGGATACGCCCAGCTCCTCCGCCGCTTCTTTTACAAAATCAACCAGTTTCTTATCCCAGTACACCGTATCACGGTTCCATGCCTTTTCCACCTGGCAGGTACAGCCGGCCCAGGTCCGGTCTGCACAGCTTTTCACGATCGCCAGCACCTGATCCAGTACCTTCGGGTCTTCATGGCGGGCGTCAAAGGAGAAATCAAAGAAATCCGGCACGCAGGTATGTACGCAGGGATGACACACCACTTCACCTGTGGTATATACGAGATCGGAATAGCCCAGCTTATCAATTTCCTCATGAAGATAACAGAGAGCTTCCGCAGCCGCCAGGAAGGCGTCTTTCCGTTTCGGCATGGGGAAGGTTCCCGCGTGTGTGGTCTGTCCATAGAATTTCAGACGGTAATTGAACATTCCCAGAACACAGTCCACCACGCCAATATCCTTTCCGGCGTCTTCCAGAATCGGTCCCTGCTCAATATGAGTCTCAAAATAGCATTTGTATTTTTCGGGAGAAAGACGGTATTTCTTATCTCCTTTGAAACCGGATTTTTTTAGGGCCTCTCCGAAGGTACTTTTATGATCCAGAATACTCTTTGAATTCATCATATCTTCGTACCGGAAACCGCTCCGGATGTCCTCCGGCAGATAATCATAACAGACAATTCCCGAACACATCATGGCCGGAGGATACAGGGAGCCTTCCTCGTTGGTCCAGATCATGGCCGTGAGAGGATGCTTATGGGGAATCTTTTTTTCCACCACAGTCTCCAGTACCTCCATGGCGGACATCACGCCCAGGATGCCGTCATAATTTCCGCCGTTTTTCACGGAATCACAGTGGGAAGCCATGACGATCCGCTTTGCGTCCGGATCACTTCCCGGGATGGTCGCATACATATTTGCCACGTCGTCTACTTCTATGGTGGCTCCGATGGCCTCCATCCGCTTTCTGAATTCATTCCGCGCCATAATCGCCTCCGGAGAAAGGGAATAACGGGTAATTCCGCCGTGTCCGGCGTCTCCAAACTGAGAAAATGTTTTTATTTTATCCTTCATTCGTTCCAAACTGCATGTATACATCATCTGCACCTTCTTTTCTTTTTTATTTCTAATCTGAGAACGATTCTATCGTTTTTTCACCCGCGATCCGGCAGTAATGGCTCCTGCGGGACAGACCAGACGGCAAAGCTGACATCCCACGCATTTTGACGGATTCAGAACCGGATGACGGTTTTCATCTAATCGCAGCGCCTGGTGACCTCCGTCATAACAGGAAATACAGCATCTGCCGCATCCCACACAGTTCTGACGGAGAAATTTCGGATATTCCACACTGTGGCGGTTGATTTCCTCCGTGGAAATCAGTTCCGGCAGCGCTCTTCCTATAATGTCTCTGACGGAATCTGCTCCGATCCGCTTCAGATAATCTGCCATGCCTCCGATCATATCTTCAATAATCCGGTAGCCGTACTGCATTATGCCGGTGGTTATCTGGACGGTTTCACATCCCAGGGCCAGAAATTCTGCGGCGTCCCTCCAGGTTTCTATGCCGCCCATGCCGCTGAGTGGGACATCCTTCAGACTTTCTTCTTTCTTCAGATCATGGATAAAACGCAGGGCAATGGGTTTTACCGCTTTTCCGGAATAACCGCCCACCGCCGACTTTCCATCCACCACCGGTTCGGACACGAAAGACTCCAGATTAATATTCATCACACTTTTGATGGTATTGATCGCTGCCAGACCGTCAGCTCCGGCCCGGACAGCCGCCCTTGCCGGGATCTCCATGCGGGTAATATTGGGAGTCATCTTCGCAAGTACAGGAAGCTTTGTTCCCCGCTTTGTGGCCGCCGTATAAGCAGCCACCAGCTCCGGATCAGTTCCCACGTCGCTT
>CALWGM010000063.1 GCA_944380065.1 uncultured Lachnospiraceae bacterium | reverse complement strand
AATCCGTTATACAGTACAAATACCAGCACCATGGGGATCAGGGCCACGATAGGGTTCGGCAGCTTCTCATTCTCATCCGGATGCTCATCCCCGGGAGCGTCTTCAAAAGTATATCCCTTCGCAATCTCTTTCTTTGCCGCAAAATTCAGATAAATGACATTCAGCACTAAGATCAGGATACCTGCAATAAATCCCGGCGCTGCCGCCGCCATGGAAGACACGCCCACGGTTCCGGTTGAAATTACGTTCTGAACCTGCGGAGATCCCGGCATGGACAATGCCGCAGTAGCGATACATCCGAGAATCATACCCGGAATCATGTACCGGGGAATGCCGGACTCTCTGCACAGCTCCATGGTAAGAGGCGCCATTACAAACATCAGAACGATTGCGCTTACTCCGCCGTAGGAAAGAAGAATACCCGCCAGGAACACAATCACGATTGTCACGATCGGGCTCAGACGTTCATTCTTGCCCCGGAAGATTCGGCTGATCCAGCGGGCAATGGATTTTGCCCCGCCAGTGATGCCGTAACACTCTCCGAAAACCGCACCCCACAGGAAAATGGGGATCTGACCGATCAGGAATTCTCCCACACCGCCCATGTAAGTGGTCAGGTACGCTTCCTTTACATCCAGGCCGCTTAAAACAGATAACAGCATTGCCGCACAGGCGCCGATAATCAGAAGCGGCCAGCCTTTCATGACCATCACGATCAGAAATACCAGTCCGACAATGATGCCAATCATACTCAATACCATACTCTTTTCCTCCTTGAAAATTTTTTATTTCCACTGAGGATATTGTAAATTATAAAATATATATTATCAAATACTTAAATTTTCATAAAATCATATCAGTTTTGATATCTGAGATTCACCGGAACCGTGCCGTCAAACACAAAAAACTGGTATTCTGACATCTTTTGCCCTTCCTGCCAGCAATAGGCTCCCTGAATGCCCTCCATTTCCCCGGAATCATAAAACCATTCCGCAATCTGCTCCTCCCCCCGGAAATCCACATAATTTTCGCTGGTCATGCCAAACACTTCATAACACTGGCAGATGGCCATCACGGCATCATAATAATCTGCCACCGGCTGGGAAATCTGCGACTCCTCATACCCTGCCGCTCCATATGCCTCCCGCAGTTTCTGCCAGTTCTCCCCCTCATAATACGGATCTATTTTGTTCCAGATATAAGTTCCATCCAATGCTTCCTGTGCAATTTCCATAGTTTCCTGGTTAAAAGCGGAAAAAGAAGCTGTAATCCTCCGCCCCTCTTCAATCCCATGGCTGCGCAGTTCTTTCAGGATTTCCGCATAATCCCTGCTGCCAAGCAGGAACACATAACCGTCCGCTTTCTGGTTCAGCGCGCGGATGGCATACTGCCGGTAATCGCTTTCCTGTGCATCCGGACTGACATCGATCACATCCAGAAAATGCAGTCCCAGCTCCCCCTGCAGTTCCTGAAACTGCCGGGCGGAACTGTTTTTCGCTTCATCGGAAGACATGGAAAACAGAACCACATCCCGGATATCCGGGTTTTCTTTGGCAAATACACGGACAGCCTCAAGCTCGCCGTCCTCAGAATCGCTCATATAGGAAATCCCATATGGCGCGCGTTTTTCCCTGGATTCCCGGTACGAATACGCAGCAATATGTACCGTATGGTCATCCGCATCTGCATTCTGTGAAATCCAGGCTGTTTCCGGCGCGTCTGTCGGTCCCAGCACAATACAGCACTTCCTGCCCGCCCCCTGATACAGGCTGAGCGCCCGGCTTTTCTCAGATCCGGTATCCGCAGTCACCAGCCGCACCTTACAGCCGTTCACCCCGCCTTCCCGGTTCACCTGATCCACCGCATACTGCGCCGCCCACAAAGCAGGCTGTCCCACATATGCATACGCCCCGGTTTCCTGGGACAATACGGCAATCGGAAGACAGCCGTCTTTCAGACAGGCATCAATTTCCTCCTCAAACCGCCGGGCAATCATATCATTCTGCACCGATTCCCAATACAGGAAACAGGCAAACACAATTACCGCGGCGGCCTGCAGCCACCTACATTTTCTCATTGCAGACCTCCATCATAAACCAGAAACAGGTTCCCTTTCCCGGAACGCTTTCCACGCCATACGGTGCATAATGCATATCCAGGATCTCACTGACGATATTCAGGCCAATTCCCATTCCGGTCTTTTTCCTGTCATGCGGCTGTACCTGGTAAAAACGCTTCCAGACCAGATCCAGTTCTTCTTTCGAAATCCCAATGCCGTAATCAATTACCTCTACCCGCACATTGTTCTGAATGGTACGGATATTTACCTTCGCCCGCTTCTGCGGCCCGGAATATTTTATCGCATTTGACACAAAATTATAAATCACCCGTTCTATCAGTCTCCGGTCGCCTTTTACCGCGCTGTCCCTGTCACAGGAAATATCAAATTCAAAATCCTCCCTGCCCGCGCAGGCCCGGCTGACCGCTTCCCCGACCACGTCCCGCATGGCGAACACGGATTCTTCCAATTGGACAGTTCCTGACTGAAGCCGCGCCAGTTCCATCGAATCATTGATAAACTCCGTCAGCCGGTCTGCTTCCTCCTGTATCTTCCTGGCATGTTCCTTGCGTTTTTCCGGTATCTCGCCGGAAAAATCCTCCAGCATCTCCGCATACATCTTGATGACAGTCAATGGAGTCTTCATATCATGGCTGATGTTTGCCATAAAATCTCTCCGCAGCTGCTCCGTCCGGTTAAACTCCTCCTGCGCCAGCTCTAAGGTTTCTGAAAGCTTCCTGGCTTCACTGGGTCCTTCTCTTACAAACCTGGTTTTGTAGTTTCCCTCCGCCATCTGCACCGCGTTTTTATTCAGATGACGGAATGGTTTCGAAAAATAATTGGCCAGCAGCAGGGAAATTACAGACGCCAGCACCAGTACAATACCCGTGATCATCCAGTACCGGCTGGTCAGAAGATCCATCAGGGCATCCACATCCGCCATGGATTTGCTGATAACCAATACTTCCCGGTTTCCATTATGGTTTGCCAGAACCACCGCAGATACTGCCCACTGGGAATCATGCGTTTCGTCTTCGACATAATAGTTGCAAAATCCTTCCGATGCATCCAGTCTTTCAAACAGTTTCACGTCCGCGATATTTTCCTGCTGCGGCCTGGCAGATTCCCCCTGGCTGTTGACAGACAACAGAGGTTCCCCGCCCTCTTCTGACAGGATCTGTATAAAATAGCTGCTGGTACCCGCAAGGAAAGAAATGTTGGTATCAAAATCTGTCTGCCCGTACATCTCCCAGACGGACTGCACCGCGCCGTCCAGTTCCTTTTCCACCTGCTTCTGGTACTGGATCCCCACACTGAAATGCAAAACCAGCCAGAACAACAGGGCGACAATCCCCGCAAATCCCATAAACCCGATCCAGAGACCAAATACCATCGGATGATGCTTTTTCGCCCCGGCCTCACTGATCTTCAAACTTATATCCCGCCCCTCTGTAAGTCACAATAAATCTCCGGTAATCCCCCAGCGCATGGCGCAGCATTTTAATCTGGGCGTCCACTGTCCGGTCGTCTCCCATAAAATCAAATCCCCACACTCGTTCCAGCAGGGTATCCCTGGAAAACACGATCCCCTGATTCTCCACCAGGAAAAAAAGCAGGTCGTATTCTTTCGGACGCAGATTCAGGCGCTCTCCATCCACGAACACCTCCCTGGCCGGAATATTGATTTTCAGACCGCCAAATTCATAGACGCCCTGTTTCATTTCCTTCCGTCCCCTGTTTCGGGCAAGGATCACCCGGACACGAGCCATCAGCTCCCGGATGGAAAACGGCTTAACCACATAGTCGTCAATCCCCAGTTCAAACCCCTGCAGCTTGTCATACTCCTGATCCTTTGCAGATAACATCAGCGCCGGTATATCTCTTATTTTTCTTATCGCCTTATATGCCTGATATCCGTCCATCCCCGGCATCATGATATCCAGGATGATCAGGTCAAATTCCTGCTCCCGGCACAATCTGACCGCCTCCGCGCCATTTGCGGCAAGCTCCACCTGATACCCCTGGTATTCCGCGAATTCGCGGATCCCCATGCGGATGGAAATATCATCATCCACTACCAATATCCTGTCCATCTTTTCAACCTCTCCTCTGAGCGATCTGCTCTATCCATGATACCTTGCCCACTAACCTCATCGTTCGCCTCCGGCTCACATTCACTACTTTAGTAGATATGGGGATTACTCCCCATACCCCTATACAAAACCGTACGTGCGCTATTAACGCATACGGCTTTTCACCTTATATTCCATACACTATCTGTAAAACAAACTCACCTTAATTCTTGGTTCAGGTAGTGGAAATGTTTTAAGTAAGCCAT
>CALWGM010000062.1 GCA_944380065.1 uncultured Lachnospiraceae bacterium | reverse complement strand
ACAATTATGATATTTATGCGGATTATCTGCAGGAGAGCGAGCTCAGCACAGATGAGGCGGAGCAGCAGGAATAGCTTTCAAAAAGTATGGATTCTGGTATCAGGGATACGAAAACATCCGGGCTTTTCCGCCCGGATGTTTCGTACATGCCGGAAATTCCCGCATGACTTTAGCTGTATAATCAGGACCGTCTCCGGTACATTTTTTCCAGCAGGACAATCACTTCATACAGTCCCATGGCGATCACACAGAGGATGACAATACCCAGGATCACCCAGTCTAATTGAAAGATCTGGCTCCCATAGATGATCATATAGCCCAGTCCCTGGCGGGAGGAAATGAATTCCCCGATGATGACGCCCACCAGACAGAGGCCGATATCCACCTTCATGATGGAAAACAGGGTTGGGACGTTGGAGGGCAGGACGACTTTGGCCAGGATATCCCGGCGGTTCCCGCCCAGGGTACGGATCAGTTTGATCTGGTCGGCATTGACCTCCATAAAACCCTGGTAGAGGCTTAAGATGGAGCCGAAAATAGCCACGGACATACCGGTGACAATGATGGTTTTGTAATTGGATCCCAGCCAGACAATCAGCAAGGGCGCCAGCGCGGATTTGGGCAGGCTGTTTAACACCACCATGTAGGGTTCGCTGATTTCCGAGACCGAACGGTTTGACCAGAGCAGGATCGTCACTGTCACGGTCAGGAGAATCACAAGAGCAAAGCTGACGAGGGTTTCCAACAGGGTGATGCCCACGTGCTGCCAGATACTTCCGTCCAGGATCATTTCCCACAGGCAGAACAGCAGCCGGGAAGGGCTGCTGAAAATGAAATCATCGATCCAGCCGAGGACGGCAGCGAATTCCCACAGCGCCACAAAGGCCGCGAAAATCAGGATCCGCAGCAGACGGATTTTGCGTTTGTGCCGGAGCTGTGTCTGAAGAAACAGCTCCTGGTTGGTCAGATTGGCCTGACCGATTTCAGTCTGTTTTGTTTTCAAGATGCAGTTCCTCCCAGATGAGATTGAAATAGTCTTTGAAGGTGTCGTGCCCACGCCGCTGCATAGGGGAAAGTCCGGCCGGCATATCGATGGACACAATGCGGCGCAGCCTGGCAGGGCGGCTGCTTAAGATCAGGATACGGTCTGCCAGGCTGACAGCCTCCGACAGGTCATGGGTGACCAGGATGGCTGTCTTTTTTTGTTCTTTGATGATTCCTCCGATATCGTTTCCTGCAGTCAGTCTTGTCTGATAATCCAGTGCGGAAAATGGCTCATCCAAAAGCAGCAGTTCCGGCTTCAGGACCAGCGTGCGGACCAGGGCAGCCCGCTGGCGCATGCCGCCGGAGAGTTCGTGCGGCCTGGCGGATTCAAATTTTTCCAGGCCGTACTGGGACAGCAGCCTGTGGGCATAGCGGATGGATTCCGGCGACAGTTCCCGCCGGATCTCCAGTCCTAACAGAACATTTTTGAGTATCGTCCGCCATTCCAGCAGATAATCCTGCTGGAGCATGTAGCCGATCTGCAGCCGGTTTTCCGGATTCAGTGGCCTGCCGTTTAACAGGATCTGGCCGGCCTCCGGGGCGAGCATCCCGGCCATCAGGTTCAGCAGGGTGGATTTCCCGCAGCCGCTGGGACCGACGATGGCGATGAACTCCCCGGGATTGACGTTGAAGGTAATATCAGAAAGAGCAGGGGTTTCGCCCTGCAGTGTATGGTAGGAAAAATTTACATGTCTGATTTCAAATACAGGTCGCAAGTTCCTTCTCCTTTTTTATTTTGGCTGGAAAGTCAGATCCGGATGGGATCCTATATGTTTATCATATGAAAAAGAGGGGAAAATGGGAGTGGATGGGAGAATTTCCATATCAGATCTGATATGTTTTCCTGGCATTTCATCGTGCTGTCATATTTCTCTGTTATGATCAGTCCATACAGAAAGATGATCCGGGATGGCTCGGAGATATACGGGACAAGGGGGAAGAGGAGCATGAATGATACACTGATACAGAGTTTCCTGGCGATTGCAACGGAAGGCGGGTTTAACAGAGCTGCAGAAAAAATTTATATTTCGCAGCCAAATCTGAGCAGAAATATTGCGCGGCTGGAAAAAGAACTGGGAACAAAACTGTTTGACCGCAGCCAGAAGCAGACGGTACTGACAAAATCAGGAACGATTTATTTTTCTGCATTCCAGAAAATGATTTCCTGTATGGAGCAGGCCAGGGAACAGGTACAGCGCATGGAACATGGCGGACGGGAGCTGATCCATATCGGGTATGTGAGAGATTGGAATCTTTCTGATTTTATCCGTCCGGTGTTAAGGCGGCTGCATACAGAATATCCCGAACTTCGCGTGTCCATGGAGGCCTGCAGTATTCCTGAGCTTTCATCCAGGCTCAGTCTGGGGCAGCTGGATCTTATTTTTACACTGAAAGAAAAGGCAGACGGTATTTTTGGAGCTGAGACCAGGACTGTGGACCGGGTTCCGGAAGAAATCCTGTATTCGGAAGAATATTTTGGGAAGGGAAAACGGAAAGTCAGCCCGAAGGACTTTAGTGAAGCGGCATTTCTGGTACTGGGAGATGACATGGAGGAAGACCGGATCCGATATGTCCGCGATCTGGGGATTGCCTATGGATTTGTGCCGGATATTCAGGTGATGCATAACATGGAATCCATTTTTATGAATGTAGAAAGCGGGCTGGGTGTAACGGTCTGCCATTCCTGGATTCGTGTGTCCGCAGGAAGGCATATCCGTTCCTGCCGGCTGGGACATACGGCGGAAATCGGGATTGCCTGGAAGCGGGAAACAGAAAATGTTCCGCTGCAGGTCTTGCTGAAGTGCATGGACAGGATGCAGAATATGGGGGAATCTGAATTCCAGGGTGGTATTGCAGTATGAACAGAGTATGGTATCATGTGAACACTGGGCGAACTGAGAAATCAGCGTAGCTGATTTCCTCTGGCAGGCAGAGGGAACTCTGCAAGCCTTGGTAAGCTGATAATGATACAGCAGGAAAATCCTGCCAGGTAAGGTCTAACCAACCGCCTGTACCGAGTCCTTGGAGCCGAAGCGGTAACGTCAGGCT
>CALWGM010000061.1 GCA_944380065.1 uncultured Lachnospiraceae bacterium | reverse complement strand
GGCAGTCCGCGATCCCCATGTCAGCCCGTTCCTCTTCGGAATAATAATCTTCTGTCAGTCTGCCGTCGATCTGATATTCGCAGGCTGTATGGATCACAGCCTCCTGTAATAAGAAATGGTCAAACATACTGCCCTTCAGCATCTGGCGGAGCAGAGCGCCAATCTCAGTAATTTCCAGTGCTACCATAAAAAACTCCTGTTCACAAATTCCGATAAATATGCTATGATAAGCTATCAAAGTAACAGGTATTGCCCGTCCTGTTTTCAGAAGTATGTCCTCTGCCTGTTATTATAAAAGGTGGGCGGCAGAAAAGCAATGAAAAGAGACTGCGGCAGGACGATAACAGAAAACAGTAACACGACGGGAAAAGGGAGGATGGGAGTTTGAAAATAAAACGAACCGGTATCTGTCTGCTGGCGGCGGCAGCGCTGCTGCTTCCTGCGGTCAGCGGCTGCGGCCGCGCGCCGGAGCTGGAATCCACAGTGGAAGAGGTACAGAAAAAACTGATCGGGGATAATACATTAGTGGTGGAGAGTGTCTCTGAGGATCAATATGCTTATCAGACCCTGAATGAAGAGGCAAAACAGGTGTATGACGCCATTGTCTATACGATCCAGAACCATGAATCGGAGGTGCAGATCGCCACCACGGATGTGGCGCTCATGGAACTGGCGTATCAGGCGGTGCGCTATGATTACTGTGAGTTTTTTTGGGTGGATCAGCTGAATTATGTGACGTACACCAGGGATGATGCGGTTACGGCCATTGAGATCTCCCCTTCCTATACGATGTCGGAGGCGGAGGCAGACCAGATTCAGCAGCAGATCGACCAGGAAGCGCAGCGGATGCTGTCGGGGGCGCCTGTGGACGGGAGCGATTTTGACAAGGCGCTTTATGTCTATGAGACTCTGATCCGGGAGGTGGACTATGTGCTGGGGTCAGAGAATAATCAGAACATTATCAGTGTATTCTTAAATCATGAGACCATCTGCCAGGGATATGCCTATGCCACCCAGTATCTGCTGGAACGGCTGGGTATCCCCTGTACCACGGTGACGGGGACTGCCCGCGGGGAAAACCATGCCTGGAATTTAGTGCAGATGGACGGAGAGTATTATTATATTGATACCACCTGGGGGAATTCCCAGTATATGTACCAGGATGGGGAGAATGCGGGGACCGGGATTTCCAAGTTCCTGGATTATGATTATTTCGGGGCGACCACGGAGACGATCCTGGCGACCCACACGCCGGATCCCCAGATCCCGCTGCCGGAGTGCACGGCCACGGCGGACAATTATTTCATCCACGAAGGACTGTATGTGGACGCCTGGGATCCCGCCTGGATCGGCGGCATCATCGGGGACGCTTACCAGGCGGGCCAGACTACGGTGCAGATCAAATTTTCCGATGTGGAGCTGTATGAACAGGCCATGCAGTATTTTGTGGAGGACAGCCATCTGTTTGAATACTGTGACGGGATCGATTCGGTACAGTATCTGGAAAACGCCGACAGCGCCCTGATGGTGCTGCTCTTCCCGGATAATGTCTGACTGTCAGGGCAGGCCGCCGCGGCAACTGACGGTTGAAAACAGGTATCCAGTCAGTTATAATAAAGACAGATACAGAAGAAACAGGTAAATCGCTATGGACAAGACGAAGATCAATTTTTCACATAATCTGCTTGGCTGCCGGTTTGACAACTGGCTGCGGCTGAAAAAGGAGAATCCCATCACCAACAAAAAACAGGCCCGTTTTATCACGGCAGTGACATTTGCCATGGGGATCCCGGCTTTTTTGGAGTGGGCTATTTTCCACCGGGCCATCGCCCGGACGCAGATCAGGAAGGATCCGGTTTATATTGTGGGATACTGGCGTTCCGGAACGACCTTCCTGCAGAACCTGCTGACCAGGGATCCGCAGTTTGCGTGGTTTGATCCGGTGAAGACGGTGACGTTCAATAACTGTATCCTGATGAAGCATGTGATGGCGTTTGCCCAGAAACGGCTCCTGCGGGGGGCCCGGCCCATGGACAATTTGGAGTACACGCTGGATCTGCCGATGGAAGAGGTGTTCGCCCAGGCCACGGTTTCCACGCAGGCGATCAGCCATATGCTGGTGTTCCCGGATGGCGGGAACGGCGTGAAGTATATTGAGACAGCGTTTATTGACGAACAGAATGAAAAGAAACAGAGGGAGTGGCGCAAAGCGTATGATTACATCCTGCGCAAGGTGACCTACCTGAGCCATGGAAAGCAGCTGCTCTTAAAGAGTCCGGAAAACACCTGCCGGATCGGCGAGCTGAAGCGCTGCTATCCGGGGGCGAAGTTTATCAATATTTTCCGCAATCCCTATAAGGTGGTGATGTCCACCATCAATATGTTTACCAAGGAGATGGGGCTGTTCTGTCTGAATGAGCCGGCACCCTATGAGGTGATCGAGGAAGTGACCATCAGCCTGTTTGAGAGGATCTACCGCAAAGCGATCCGGGAGCTGGAGGAGATGCCGCAGGAGGACCGGATCGACATTTGCTATGAGGAGTTTTGCAAAGATCCCCTGAGGTATGTGGAAACGATTTACAGGCATTTGGGTCTCGGCGGTTTTGAGGAGGCCAGGCCGTATTTTGAGAAATACCTGGACAGCCAGAAGGATTACCAGAAGAATCAGTTCACTCTAAATCCGAAGCTGAGGGACAAGATCAACAGCAGGCTGGGATTTTATTTCGATTATTATGGCTATGAGATGATCACAGAGTAGCGCTCTGTGTTTCAGATAAAATAAACCAGAAAGGAAGGTATTATGTATGGAAAAACTCAGTGAAAGCATGAAAAAAATTCTTTTGGCGGGCATCGGCGCCGCGGCTACCACAGCGGACAAGTCCAAAGAGATCCTGGATGACCTGGTAAAACGGGGTGAGCTGACCGTAGAGCAGGGCAAGGTTCTGAATGAGGAGCTGAAGCACAATGTAAAGAAGACTGTCAAAAATGAACAGACAGAAGCGGCTGATCTTCTGAAGGGAATGACTCCCGAGCAGATTGCCGCCCTCAAAGAGCAGCTGGCCAGGATGGAAGAAGAGGAAGACCAGGAAGAAGAGGAAGTTTCCGGGGAAGAGTAAGACACGATGTATAAGGATCCCAACCGCAGCCGGCTGAGAGAAATCCTGTCGGTGATTCACAAGCACAACATAGCCCGGGGAGTTTCCCCGGAGAAGATACGGCTGATCCTGGAGGATCTGGGTCCGACTTATATCAAGTTGGGTCAGATCCTCTCCATGCGTTCTGATATTCTGCCGAAAGCGATCTGCGACGAGCTGATGCATCTGCAGAATGAGGTTACCCCTATGCCCTTTTCGGAGGTGCAGGAGGTGATCCGGGAGGCTTACGGCGTTCCGCTGGAGGAGGTTTTTTCCCGTTTTGAGGAGAAACCCATCGGCTCTGCTTCCATTGCGCAGGTTCACCGCGCCACCCTCCGCCGGACAGGCGAAGAGGTGGTGGTGAAGGTGCAGCGGCAGGGGATCTATGAGACGATGTCCCGGGATATTGCATTCCTGCACCGGGCGCTGCGGGTGATGCCCGCCGTGAACATGAACGGGCTGGTGGATATGAACAAGATCCTGGACGAGATGTGGATGGTGGCCCAGGAGGAGATGAATTTCCTGGTGGAAGCCAAAAACATGGAGGAGTTTGGGCATCTGAACCAGGATGTGGCCTATGTGGCCAGCCCGAAGCTGTACCGGGAGTTTACCGCGCCGCAGGTGCTGGTGATGGAGTATATCGACGGGATCCCCATCGACCATAAA
>CALWGM010000060.1 GCA_944380065.1 uncultured Lachnospiraceae bacterium | reverse complement strand
ATACTTTTTCTGTGATGTCCTGAATCTCATGTCCAACCATATATTTGATGGCATATTCATCTACCTTGTATTTTTTTGCGATGGTGATGAAATGATTTCGCGGATCATGGGGGCGGTGCTGCTCATTTAATTTTAACTGTTCAACAATCTTGTCAAACCGGTGGCGGTATTTATCGTAAGTCAGCTTCAGTTTTCCTTTTTCTGGTAAAGATCCAGTTGACCAGATCCACATTGGCAGGTATTTTATCCTTTGCGGCAGGTATCGTCGGATTGCCGGAAGTATCTGCAGATTTGGCAAATAAAGAATCCGAATAAGTTCTATTATAGATGAGTTAGTGATGTATAAATGCTGTTAAGAACGGATGAAAAACTTGAGTGACTGGGTAGGTTATGTTAAAATACAAAGAAAAGAGAGGTGATATTTATGGCACTGGCACAGAAAAAACTATATACCACGGATGATATTTATGCGTTGCCGGATGGAACACGTGCTGAGCTGATTGACGGTGAGATGTATATGATGGCTCCGCCTGGGAGAAAGCATCAGAGACTTTTGTCTTTTTTGCATTTGGAAATCGGTAATTATATCCGTAATAAGAATGGAAACTGCGAAGTATACCCGGCTCCGTTTGCTGTATTTCTGAATGCAGATGACAAAACCTATGTAGAGCCGGATATTTCTGTAATCTGTGATCCGTCAAAGTTAGATGACAGAGGCTGTAACGGCGCTCCGGACTGGGTGATTGAGATTGTATCACCGGGCAGTAAAAGAATGGATTATTTTATCAAACTGTTCAAATATCAGACAGCTGGAGTAAAGGAATACTGGATTGTGGATCCTGATAAAAATCGAGTGATGGTTTATTTATATGAGAAAGATGAAATAAATGTGTATGATTTTGCAGATGAAATACCAGTCGGGATCTATGACGGGGATTTGAAAATTAAAATGGAATAGTTGCTATAAAGATATCGTGCAGGAGTCCCGGAATATTTTTCACAGGGCTCCTTTTTCATGTCTTGTGATCCGCAACTGCATGTGATAAAATTTTATTTCAGGTAAACGGGAATTGGCCGTGGCTGAGAAGCCAGGCGACGGTGCAGAGGAAGGATATCTATGGATCGGTCAAAGAAGAAACGGATATTTGATATCATACAGATTGGATATGCGGGAGATTTTCTCAGTAAGCTGTTTGACGCGCTGATCACGGTTGCGATCCTGGCAAATATTTTTATTGCCATTTTTGATACTTTTGACGCGTCGGCGGCTTATGCGGATGTGCTGAACCTGATTGAGACCATCACAGTGGTGGGGTTTACGGCAGAGTACGCACTGCGGCTGTGGACGGCGGAATACCTGTATCCGAACCTCACCCGGGGAAAGGCAAAGCTCCGGTATATCGGTTCTTTTAATGGGGTCATTGATCTTCTGTCCTTTCTCCCTTTCTATCTGCCGGTGATGTTTCCGGCGGGGATCGTGGTATTCCGGATGTTCCGGGTGGTGCGGATCCTGCGGCTGTTCCGTATCAATGTCTATTACGATGCGCTGAATGTGATCGGGGATGTTATCCGCAGGAAAAAGGATCAGATTCTATCCTCTATTTTCATTATCCTGGTACTGATGGTCATGTCTTCCCTGTGCATGTACGGGCTGGAGCATGAGGCGCAGCCGGATGTATTTGAAAATGCGTTTTCCGGGTTCTGGTGGTCGGTTTCCACGCTGCTTACGGTGGGATATGGAGATATTTATCCTATTACCATGCCGGGAAAGGTTTTTGGCATCGTGATCACCTTCCTTGGGGTCGGGATGGTGGCAATCCCCACAGGTATTCTGTCTGCCGGATTCGTGGAGCAGTACACGATCCTGAAAAATTCCATGGATTATCTGATGGAAGAGGAACTGCGGTTTATTCGTTTGAAGGTGAATGATGAGACGCATCCCTGGGCCGGGAAAACGGTTCGGGAGCTGCCGCTGCCGCCCGGGCTGATCCTGGCAGTCATCCAGAGAGGCGGGGAGACGATCATCCCCCGGGGGGATACCGTGATCGCACCGGAGGACAGTATTGTACTGGGAGCGGAGGGCGGCTCCGGCGATATCGGGATCACGCTGAAGGAGATTGTCCTGAGAGAGCGGCACCCGTGGGTGGGATATGCGATCAAAGACCTGGATATTTCCAGGCAGACGCTGATCGTGATGATCCGGCGGGATAAGAAAGCCCTGATCCCCAACGGATCCACGGTGCTGCAGCAAAATGACGCTGTATTTGTGTATTCAAAACGGAATATCACCGACGCGCAGAAGATCAGCATCTGACGCCGGACAGGAGCAGGTCAGGCAAAACTGCGTTGGGGAAATAGGGTTTCAGAGAGGTTTGGGAAAATGACAGAAGAGAAAGCATTACAGCAAAAAGGTTCGGAAAAGTTAGGGGAGATGCCGGTTCATCGGCTGTTTCTATCCATGTCCATTCCCCTGATGATTTCCATGATGATTCAGTCCCTGTATAATATGGTGGACAGTATTTTTGTGTCCTGGATCTGCGAGGACGCGCTGACGGCGGTATCGCTGGTTGCGCCGGTTATGAATCTGATGTTTGCGGTGGCTGCCGGGACCGGAGTCGGTTTTAATGCGCTGATTGCGCGCAAATTGGGACAGAAAAACCAGCAGGCGGCCAATGAGACGGCAAACACCGGTATTTTTCTGCTGTTTCTCAGCTATCTGATTTTTCTGGTCATCGGGCTGACCTGTTCCAGAAGATTCCTGATGACGCAGACGGATATCCAGAGTATTGTGGATTATGGCACGACTTATATGACGATTGTCATGGCGCTGAGTATCGGTATGTTCGGGCAGGTGGCAATCGAGAAGCTGCTGCAGTCCACCGGCCGCACGGTATTTCCGATGGTGACGCAGATGACGGGCGCCCTGATCAATATTTTGTTTGACTGGCTCCTGATTTTCGGCATCGGCCCGTTCCCGGAGCTGGGGGTGGCCGGAGCCGCCCTGGCAACGATTTTTGGTCAGTGCGTAGCCATGGTACTGGGCGTGGTTTTTAACGCCAGGTACAATAAAGAAATCAGGCTGTCTGTCCGTATGATCCTGCATCCGAAATTCGCCCTGATCCGGGATATTTATAAGATCGGTATCCCATCGATCATCATGATTTCCATTGGCTCGGTGATGACCTTTGGTATGAATAAGATCCTGATGGCCTTCAGTTCTACGGCGGTAGCGGTCTTTGGCGTCTATTTCAAAATTGAGAGCATCATTTTTATGCCGGTATTTGGGATGAACAATGCAGCGATCCCCATCGTTGGTTACAATTTAGGGGCGGGGAAACAGGACCGGATCCGGCGGGTATACCGGATCGGCTGTATTTACGCCACTGTTTTTATGGCGGCCGGGATGGTTCTGTTTCAGGCTGCGCCTGCGGGGCTGCTGGGATTTTTCAACGCCTCCGATTATATGCTGGAGATTGGCGTGCCGGCGCTGCGGATTATCAGCCTGCTGTTCATCTTTGCGGGAATTTCCATCATGTCCAGCGGCCTGTTCCAGGGAACCGGGAAAAGTATTTACAGTATGATCGTTTCGATTCTCCGCCAGCTGGCTGTGCTGCTTCCGGCAGCATTTTTGCTGGCAAAGCTGGAAAACCTGACTTATGTGTGGTTTTCCCTGCCCATCGCGGAGGTGGTAGGATTTTTCGTGACGATGTTTTATATGAGAAAGTTAATGAAAATGATCCGGGAAATCCGGGAGCCGCAGAATACGGGTCAGGAAGGCTGACCTAACTGGCGGCCGGGAAAAGAACGGGGCTGCCCTTTTTGTAGGAGAACCTGCGGGAGCAGATCGTTCAGGGAGGGATGTATCATGAAGAGAAGAAGTATAGAAGGAATGGAAAAGACGCTGCCGCCGGTTATCGTCGGCATGTCCCATCCGGTCATTGCGCAGATCACAGAGGATGATACTGTGAGGCGGGAAGAAAAGCCGGGGTTCCGCCTGCTGGACGAACTGTGGGAAATGGGACTGAATGCTTATGACTGCGCCGCGATTTACGGTGAGGCAGAGCTCGGGGCATACCTGACGGCAAGAAAGCGCAGACAGGAGGCAGTGATCGTGACAAAATGCGCCCATCCGAACCGTTACCGGAACCGGGTGACGCCCTTTGACATGGAGAGTGATCTGCATGATTCCCTGGCGAAACTGCAGACAGATCATATCGATATTTATCTGCTGCACCGGGATGATGTGAAGGTTCCTGTCCAGACTGTGATCGAGACCATGAACCGTTTTCAGAGGGAGGGAAAGATCGGGATTTTCGGCGCCTCCAACTGGACGGTGGAGCGGATCGTGGAAGCAAACCGGTTTGCCGGTGAAAATGGATATCAGGGCTTCTCTGTGATCAGCCCCAATTTTGGGCTGGCGCATCAGGTGCAGGATCTCTGGGGCTGGGGCAGCACAACGCTGACCGGGCCGGAGCATGAGGCTGACCGCCGGTGGTGCAGAGAAAACCAGATCCCGGTGCTGGCCTATTCCAGTATGGCCCATGGGTTTTTTTCGGGAAAATTCCACAGTGATGAACCGGAAAAAGCGGAGATGGTTTTAGATGCGTTTGCAAAGAAGGGATATTATGCTCCGGAGAACATGGAACGCCTGCGGCGGGCAGAACTGCTGGCGGAAAAGTACGGCTGTCCGGTGGCATCCATTGCCATCGGGTACCTGTTTGGCCAGGGGCTGAATGTGTTCCCGATTCTCAGCGGGGCGAAACCGGAACGGTTCCGGGAAGCGCTGGCGGCAGTGGAACTTCCCCTGACCGCAGAGGAGTGCGCCTGGCTGGATCTGAGGGAAGGCTGACGGCCGGATTATTTCAGGAGCTGATCCATCAGCAGGGCGTACACATCGTCCTTCTGGTTCTTCCAGTTGGCGCAGATGGCCTGGGCCTGTTCGCGGTTCGCAGTGCGGAGCGTCAGATCAAGGATGGTTTCGTCCAGGTTTTTGATCTGGCAGCGGACCTGATACCCGTTTCCTGCTGCTTTGAAATAATCTGCGTAGACGGAGGTTTCTTCCTTCAGGTCATAGTGGTGCTCAGCAAAATAATCAGAAATATCCTGTTTGATTGCCGGGGAGATCTTGTCGCTGAAAAAGCGCAGGGTCTCTTTTCCTTCGTCTGTGATATGATAGCGGGTATTGTTGTGGGTGGATTCCGCTGTGATCAGCCCCGAGGAGAGCAGGTTGGAAATGGTCTGCTGCACCGTGAAATAATTGGTATAATCCTTTTCCAGAATAAAATTTGTGATCTGGGTGTTGGTGAGCGGGTATTCCAGCCGGTTCAGCATATATAGAATCATGACGCGGTACATGGTATGAAGCTCAGTCATTTTTTACATCTCCCATCTGTGTTTCGTATCGTTTTCCCTGCCAGGTGTCCCGTTCCCGCAGGCGTTTCAGGATCGTGTTTAAAACCCGTTTTTTATCGGTGCTCCAGAGCGGCGCGATCAGCAGCCTGCGCGGGCCGTCTCCGGTGATCCGGTGGATGACCAGATCAGGGGGAAGCCGCTCCAGGCAGTCCACGATCAGGTCGCAGTACGCATCCAGATCCGGAAGCGGGAAGGGGCGGGCGGCGTAGAGATCCGCCAGGTCTGTCCCCTTCAGGACATGGAGAAGCTGGAGTTTTACGCCCTGCACGGAGGAACGGGCGACGGAATCAACCGTCTGCAGCATTTCCTTTCGCGTCTCGCCCGGAAGTCCCAGGATGATGTGGGTGATGACCGGGATCCCCCGCTTTTTCAGCTGCAGCAGCGCTTCCTCATAACAATGCAGGGAAAATTCCCGCCGGATCAGGGCGGCTGTCCGGGGATGGATGGTCTGCAGGCCGAATTCGATCCACACCGGCTTGATCCGGTTCAGCTCCGAGAGCAGGTCAAGGATTTCCTCCGAAAGGCAGTCCGGGCGCGTGGCAATGGACAGGAGCACAATGTCCGGATGCCGGATGGCCTCGGTAAAAAGCGGCCGCAGATAGGAAACCGGCGCGTAGGTGTTGGTATACGCCTGAAAATAGGCAATGAACTTCCGGCAGCTAATTTTCCCGGCCAGCTTCTTTTTGCCGTCTTCGATCTGTTGGGCCACAGACGAAGCGGCATCCCCTGCAAAATCACCGGAACCGCCGCGGCTGCAGAAAATACAGCCGCGGCTTCCCTTTGTTCCGTCCCGGTTGGGGCAGGTCATGCCGCCGTTTAGAGAGATCCGGTAAACCTTCTCTCCGAATTGTTCTTTTAAATATTGATCCACAGAGTAAAACCGTTTTCCGGATCCGGAAAACATTTCCGGTATCTGCATGGGGCATCTCCTTTTACTGACGTGGGATATGTGCCCTGACTGCAGCTGCGACAGATTCTGCCACACGGGGATCAAAGGCCTCTGGCATAATAAAGTCTTCGTTCAGTTCCTCATCGCTGACCAGGGAAGCGATAGCCTCTGCAGCGGCCAGCTTCATCTCCTCGGTAATCTGCTCGGCGCGGCCTTCCAGGGCGCCCTTGAAAATACCGGGGAAAGCGATGACGTTATTGACCTGGTTGGGGAAATCGCTGCGGCCTGTGCCCACTACCCTGGCTCCGGCAGCTTTTGCCTCATCGGGCATGATCTCCGGCGTGGGGTTGGCCATGGCAAACAGGATGGCGTCTTTGTTCATGGAGCGGACCATGTCGGCTGTCACGCTGCCGGGAGCGGAAACGCCGATGAAAATATCCGCGCCTGTCAGGGCGTCTGCTAAAGTACCCTTTTTATTTTCCAGGTTGGTCACTTCACACATCTGTTTTTTGATCCAGTTCAGGTTCGGGTTGTCCTTGCTGATGATGCCCTTGCTGTCGCAGAGAATGATGTGGCAAAAACCGTACCGCAGCAGCAGTTTGGCAATGGCGATGCCTGCGCTGCCGGCGCCGTTGATGACAATGCGGCAGTCCTCTTTTTTCTTTCCGGTCACCCGCAGGGCGTTGATGATGCCGGCCAGGACGACGATGGCTGTGCCGTGTTGGTCATCGTGGAATACGGGGATCTTCAGCATGGCCTTTAAGCGCTCCTCGATCTCAAAACAGCGGGGAGCGGAAATATCTTCTAAGTTAATACCGCCGAAGGTAGGTGCGATGGCGGCTACGGTGCGGATGATCTCTTCCGTATCCTGGGTATCCAGGACGATGGGAACGGCGTTGACATTGCCGAACTCCTTAAACAGCACGCATTTGCCCTCCATCACCGGCATGGCGGCCAGGGCGCCGATATTTCCCAGGCCGAGGACGGCGCTTCCGTCGGAAACAACGGCGATGGTGTTGGCTTTCATGGTATAGGTATAAGCTTCCTCCGGATGGGCGGCGATGACCCGGCAGGGTTCTGCCACACCCGGGGTGTAGGCAAGGGAAAGATCCTCGCGAGTATTCACCGGCGCCTTGGGAACAGTATTCAGCTTGCCGTTCCACTGTTTGTGTAAAAGTAATGCTTTTTCGTTTACGTTCATGGGAAATCTCCTTTGCGTATGGTATTTCTGTGTCTGACACATCCGGATCCCCGGAACAGGAAGGATCCGTTTTTTCTAACGCTTATCATAACATTCCTGATTTTACAAATCAAGCAAATCGTGGTTTCGGCCGCCGTTATTTTACCGCAGAAAGAGCTAAGAACGTTTCCCGCTGTTTACAATGCCCCACAGGGGCCTGCAGATGAAGACGGCGGCAATACATTTGATGATATCGCCAGCCAGGAAAGGAACCATGCCGGTGAGAATGGCGGCTGTCCAGTTCAGGTGCATGACGGCTTTCATCCAGGGAAGTCCCACGGCGTAGATAATGATGATTCCGGCAAAAACAGATAACAGGCTGCGGAGAAAATGATTCTTCTGTCCGCGCAGCAGGGAAATCAGGATGGCTGCCGCAAGATAGCCGATGATGTACCCGCCGGTAGAGCCTGCCAGAACGCCGAAACCGCCGGTGCCTCCGGAAAATACCGGAAGTCCCGCGATTCCCAGCAAAATCCAGACTGCGATGGTAATGCCGGCTTTCTTCGGTTTCAGAAGCAGGGCGGCCATGTTGATCACCAGCGTCTGGGCTGTGATGGGGACGGCGGAAAAGGGAAGGCGGATGCTGATATAAGAGGAAACGCACAGAAGCGCTGCCAGAAGTGCCATGGTTGTCAGTTCCTGGGTGGTCAGTTTTTGCTTCATAGAATCAAAACTCCTCGGATCTCATAGTGAACGGCAGAATGGACTGCCGGGGGTGTCTGGAATATGAGTATATACAGGGAATGGATAATTGTCAACCAAAAAATAAAATATGGTTAACAATCAAGAGGATTGACGGTTACACTGCGGGCGGAAAGGAAAGGGAAACTGCAGAGAGCGGAAAAAGACGCCTGTTATCTTCCGCTATCACAGAAAATTAACAAATATCACCAAAAAATAACAAATTATTGGTTGAGTTTTTGGTGAAAATCCTGTATAGTAGAAAAGGCAGAAACGAAGGAGGTATTGAGTATGGCCTGGTATGATGAGGCAGTTTTTTATCACATTTATCCGCTGGGACTTTGCGGAGCGCCGAAGGAGAATTCTTATGGGAAGCCGGAGCCCCGTCTCCGGAAACTGTTTCCCTGGATCGCCCATATCAAAGAGATCGGCTGCAATGCGATTTATATCGGACCCCTGTTTGAGTCCGTGGGGCACGGCTATGAGACCACAGATTATAAAAAGCTGGACAGCCGTCTGGGAACCAATGAGGATCTGAAGGAGTTTGCGGAGCGCTGTCATGCGCAGGGGATCCGGGTGATTTTTGACGGGGTGTTCAACCACACCGGACGGGATTTTTTCGCGTTCCAGGATATCAAAAAGAACCGGGAAAGTTCCAGATACAGGGACTGGTACTGTAATGTGAATTTCTGGGGAAATAATGAATATAACGATGGTTTTTCCTATGACAACTGGGGCGGATACAATCTGCTGGTGAAGCTGAACCAGAAGAATCCGGAGGTGGTGGATTATATCTGCGATGTGATCCGGTTCTGGGTTCGGGAGTTTGATGTGGACGGGATCCGCTTAGACGCCGCCGATGTGCTGGATTTTGATTTCATGAAAGCGCTGCGGCAGGTGGCCAACCAGGTGAAGCCGGAGTTCTGGCTGATGGGGGAGGTGATCCACGGGGATTATAACCGGTGGGTGAATGAGGGGACGCTTCATTCGGTGACCAATTATCACCTTCACAAGGCGCTGTACTCCGGACACAACGATCATAATTACTTTGAAATCGCCCATACGGTACGCCGCCTGTATGGAATGGGCGGCAACCGGCCGGACGGGCTGAGGCTTTACAATTTTGTGGACAACCATGATGTGGAGCGGATCTATACCAAGCTGCAGAACAAGGCGCATTTTGCGCCGGTGCATGTGCTTTTGTATACGCTGCCCGGCATCCCTTCCATCTATTACGGTTCAGAGTTTGGGATAGAAGGGAAAAAGGAGCGGTGGTCGGATGATTCCCTGCGTCCGGCTCTGAATTTAGAGGATTTTGCGGGAGCGCTTCAGGAGAATCCCTGCACGGCGCTGATCTCTGCCCTGGGACATGCGAGACAGAAGCTGAAGGCGCTGGCCTGCGGCGATTATCAGGAGCTGCTGCTGACGAACCGCCAGTATGCTTTTTCCAGAAACCTGGAGGGGCAGGCTGTGCTGGTGACGGTCAATAATGATGACGCCGATGCCAGATTCCAGCTTCCGGCCGGAGATGCGGCAGTGTATACCGGAGTCCTGACCGGGGAGCGGGCCGTGGCGTCGGATGGACAGATTGCTGTTTCTGTGGACGGAAATTCCGGCGAGATCTGGGTTCCGCTGGGAGCCGGGGAGCTGGAAAAGCCCCGGAAGCAGCAGAAGATCCTGGTTGGAAAGGCCGCGCATCCGTCGATGGGGATCGCTGCCGCGGCCGCCGCGGATAAGGCTCCGGAGCCGAAAAGCAAACCGGTACAGGCCGCGGAAGGCAAAGCGGCAAAACCCAAGGGAAAGCCGAAACAGGAGGCAGGAAGCCAGCCGATGGCGACGGAAGGCAGGGCAGTTCAGGCAGCAGAAAAGGAGCCTGTTACAGTGCCGGTTCACAAATCCTATGAGGAGATGACCGTCGCGGAACTGCAGACTGCCGTTTTGGAAAAGATGGCAGAGAACGGGCCGGTTACGGAGGAAATGAAACGGACGGTGGATGAGAACGTCTGGCATGATTCGCTGGTGAACTGGGTGAAGAGCTTCCGGTAATTGCCGGGAACAGCATCAGGATCAGGGAACAGGTTTTAGCCTAAAGAGAGAGAGGAAGATCAATGAAACGGGAACCGAACAAGAAGAGAAACATTATTGTGCTGATCACAATCGCCATGCTGATTGTGCTGCTGTGGATGGTCACCAGTATGTCGGTCAACAATTATGATATTTATGCGGATTATCTGCAGGAGAGCGAGCTCAGCACAGATGAGGCGGAGCAGCAGGAATAGCTTTCAAAAAGTATGGATTCTGGTATCAGGGATACGAAAACATCCGGGCTTTT
>CALWGM010000059.1 GCA_944380065.1 uncultured Lachnospiraceae bacterium | reverse complement strand
GTCACGGGTTCGAGTCCCGTCTGGGTCGTTATGAAATGAAAATTTCATATGGGATCTTAGCTCAGCTGGGAGAGCATCTGCCTTACAAGCAGAGGGTCATAGGTTCGAGCCCTATAGGTCCCATTTTATGACAGAATGTGTGTATGCCGATGTGGCTCAATTGGCAGAGCAGCTGATTTGTAATCAGCAGGTTATCGGTTCGAGTCCGATCATCGGCTTGACATTAGGCATAATTTTAAAAATTGTGAATAATGTGTAATGGGTGGATTCCCGAGTGGCCAAAGGGGACAGACTGTAAATCTGCTGCAAATTGCTTCGGTGGTTCGAATCCACCTCCGCCCATTCAGAGCGAAAGCTCTATATAAACTTTATATCGCGGGATGGAGCAGTCTGGAAGCTCGTCGGGCTCATAACCCGAAGGTCGTAGGTTCAAATCCTACTCCCGCAACTCAATGCCCAGTTAGCTCAGTTGGTAGAGCAGAGGACTGAAAATCCTCGTGTCTCTGGTTCGATTCCGGAACTGGGCATTCATCTTATTGTCCGGCAGGTGTCGTCAGGATACAGGCATCGGATCATGGAAGATTTTGAATGGAATATGCGGGTGTGTAGCTCAGCTGGTAGAGCACTTGACTTTTAATCAAGTTGTCCCGGGTTCGAGCCCCGGCACGCTCACTGTAAAGGATATCGAAAGATATCCTTTTTTGTTATAAGCATGAATGTGTTTTGAACAGCTTTTCTGTGAAAAGCGGATTAAATTTCTGATGACGTTCTTTTCCGGTCAGTGTATAATAAACATAAATCTGTAAAACGACAGGAAAATACAAATTTTTTCAGCAGATATGTTTTCAAATAAGTGATAAGTACAGAACGGGAGAAGACAAATGGCGGAGCAAATGACAAATTATCAGTGTCCGGCGTGTACCGGGCCGCTTCATTTTAATGGGTCCAGCGGCAGGCTGGAGTGTGAATACTGCGGGAATTCATACTCCGCAGAAGAGATTGAGGCTTTCTATGCAGAGAAGGAAAAGGAAGCTGCGGAGGCGTTTGCGCAGGAAGAACAGACACAGCGGGAGGAACATCAGGATG
Organism: uncultured Lachnospiraceae bacterium; assembly: GCA_944380065.1. Taxonomy (GTDB): domain Bacteria; phylum Bacillota; class Clostridia; order Lachnospirales; family Lachnospiraceae; genus Eubacterium_I. The sequence continues at coordinate 20,957 of CALWGM010000059.1, read as the reverse complement.
ATGTGGGAAAAACCAGGCAGGACACTGATGCGGAAGACGCGTACGGGGAAACAGCCTGGGATACTTCCGGGGTGAATGACGACTGGGGCGAGGAAGGAGAGGAAATGCGGGCTTTTCATTGCCCGTCCTGCGGGGCGGAGCTGATCTGCGAGGCCTCCACAGCGGCAGGCAGCTGTCCCTACTGCGGAAATCCGACGATTATCCCGGGGCAATTTGCAGGGACACTGAAACCGGATTATATTATTCCATTTAGGATGGGGAAAAAAGATGCGGAAAATGCGCTGAAAAAGCTATACCGGGGAAAGTTTCTTCTGCCGAAGAATTTCAGCGACAGCAGCCATATTAAGGAAATCAAGGGGGTGTACGTACCCTTTTGGCTGTTTTATGCGAAAGCCTGGGGACATGTTTCCTATGCGGCGACACGCAGCGAGACACACCGGGAAGGTGAGTATCGGGTAACGAATACCTCCCATTTTCAGGTACAGCGGGAAGGGAGCGCTTCTTTTGAACGGATTCCCGCAGACGCGTCCAGGCAGATGCCGGATGATTATATGGATTCCATAGAGCCGTTTGATTATGGGGAAATGCGGGAGTTTTCCACGGCCTATCTGCCGGGGTATCTGGCCAATAAATACGATGTGTCTGCGGAGGAATGTGCGTCCCGGGCGGATCTGCGCTGTGCAAATTCCCTGGAGGGAATGCTGCGGCGGGATGTGATCGGGTACCAGACAGTGGCAGAAACGGGACGGGATATCCGGCTGCAGCGGGGGGCTGTAAAATACGCGATGCTGCCGGTCTGGGTGCTGAATACGAGATGGAAAGATCAGAATTATCTGTTTATGATGAACGGACAGACCGGCAAGGCAGCCGGGGATCTTCCCGTGTCAAAAGCAAAATACGCGGTATTGCGGCTGTGTCTGATCGGAGGGCTGACACTGCTGTTTGGGCTGGTCGGTGTCGGCGGCGCGCTGGCCTCCCTGATTGTTTAAAGGAGGCACGGACAGATGAGAAAGAAGATAAAAAAGATTTGCATGGCTGTTGTGCTGTTTATGATGGCGCTGTCATTGGCAGGAACCGTGAATGCAGCAGAGCCGGCGGGCAGCGGAGACCAGTATATTTACTATGAGGAGGGACTTTTGGATGATGGCGCCTCCCGCGTCCTGAACAGCCGGGCGGCAGAGGTTTCCGGGGCATATGACAGCGGTGTTTATATGGTGATGGTCAATGATTATAAAGCATGGGACGCAGACCTGGATCTGGCGGCACAGGAGATATATGAAGAGCTGGGGCTGGGGCTGCGGGACGACCGGGACGGGATCATGCTGCTGTTGTCCATGCGGGAACGGGACTACATTTTGCTGGTGCATGGAGTATTTGCCAATGAGACTTACGGCGAATATGCCAGGGATGTCCTGGCGGATGCATTTTTGGAGGAGTTTGGGGAAAATGATTTCCCGGCCGGGATTTCGGATTACATAGAGGAGTGTGGCCATATGCTGGCGCTTTCCGCAGAAGGAACGCCGCTGACCAGAGAGAGTAATCCGCAGTATCAGCTGCTGAAATGGCTGATTTCCTTAGGATTGGGAATTGCCGTCGGGCTGGTGATTGCGGCGCTGATCCGTTCCCGGATGAACAACGTGGCGGAAAAGACTCAGGCGGATCAGTATGTCTCTGAGGACGGGGTCAGGATCACGCTGCGGCGGGATCAGTTTACCCATATGACCCAGACCCGGGTGAAAATTGAGACGCACTCTTCCGGCAGTTCCGGCGGAGGCGGCGGAGGATATTCCAGCTCCAGCGGAAAATTCTGAGCGGTAATTTCTGTATGGGTCTGAGCGCAGAAAGCAGTTGCAGGATTGTGTTTTTCGCGATAAAATCAGAACAGCCGGAAAGCAGAGAAGCGATGTAAAGAGACAGAGGACAGCAGCTTGGCGGGAATGCGAAAGAAGATAGGAGGCGTTTCCATGGGATTATTTGGCAGCAAAGAGGTTTGCCCGGTTTGCGGAAAGCGGATCCGGGGCGACGTATTAGTGAAGATCAAAGATAACGTGCCGTTATGCAGGGAGTGCAGCGCGATGGTCAATATGGACGCGGCGCTGATTCCGCTGCAGTCTGCGGAGGACATGAAGCGGCATCTGGCTTACCGGGAGCGGAATCTGGAAAAGTACGAGCGTTTCCACACCACGCTGGAGGCGAAGGCCGGTTTATCGCTGCTTTGCGTGGATGAGGTTCAGATGCTGTGGTATTGTATCAGGAACCGCAGGGAGAAGAATCCGCCCCTTTTTGATTATGGTGAGATCCTGGATTTCCAGTATCTGGAGGATGGACAGCCGGTTGAGGAGGAGGAGAAAAAAGGCGTTTTCGGTACCCTTTTCGGAGGGAAAAAGGAAGAAGCCGCCATGCTCCATAGTATGAAGGTCCACATTGTGCTGGACAATCCTTATACAAAAACCATCGATCTGGAGATGATCGCGGCAAACGATGGGGTGAGATCTGGTTCCCTGGGTTATAAGGCGAACCGGAAGGCGTTGGAGCGGGTTATGGATATTCTGAAGAGAATAACCGGGATTGCCGAAAGTTGCGGGCAGGATATGGGAGATGGAATCTCCCGGGAACAAACCGGTGCCGGGATCACCGGGGAAGAAAGTGAGCAGGAGATCATTGAAAAATACGATCATATTTGATTTGGATGGAACATTGATGGACACACTGGACGATCTGACGGCCAGTGTGAACTACTGTATGGAAAAAAACGGCTGTCCGGCCTATGACCGGGCTGCGGTACGGCAGATGGTGGGAAAGGGAGTTTATGTCCTGATGGAGCGCGCCCTGGCAGGCGGCAGGGAGAATCCCTGTTATGATGCCTGTATCCGCGACTTTTCTGACTACTATGAAAGGCATATGCTGGATCATACCAGGCCGTTTGTGGGTATTTCTGAAATGCTGGAGGATCTGAAGGGCAGGGGATACCGCCTGGCGATTGTGTCCAACAAATTTGACGCGGCAGTCAAGGAACTGAACGCCAGGTTTTTCGCAGGGCAGATTGAAGTTGCCATCGGTGAGGCACAGGCGAAGGGGATCCGGAGAAAACCGGCGCCGGATACCGTGTTTGCGGCGATGCAGGAGCTGGGCTCCCGGCCGGAGGAATGTATTTATGTGGGAGATTCCGAGGTGGATATTGAGACTGCTGCGAATGCGGGAATTCCCTGTATTTCCGTGACCTGGGGATTCAAGACGACGGAGTTTTTGAAAGAACATGGAGCGGAGCATCTGGTCAGCACACCGGAGGAATTAGAGCAGTGTATTCTGGACTGGGAAGAACAGAGCGAACCGTAACAGAGTATGAGAAATTTTTGTTAATTTTTTCGGAAAAGAGTAGATTTTCCCGGGGAAATTGCATATTCTGTGGGAAAGAATGCTTTTTCGGAGACCAGGATGGATTTTGGACAGGAATATTATGATATGTTTGGCGGCCAGGGCGGAGAGAAAGTCCCGTTTTATATGACGTATCCTATGCGCAATACCTTTTTGGAGGAAGCGGAATATGACCGGGATTGCCGGCGCCTGCAGGAAATGTATCCGAAGGATGCCAGGCGGGTGCAGGGACTGGTATCCCGGGAGTGCGATAAAATGGAGCACGAGGGAAGCATGATGTTTGATGAGTATCCGGACCGTCTGCTGTTCCGCCTGCTGTGCAGGAGGATCTGCCGGGAACTGTGGGATGGCGGACAGGATGGGGCAGAGAGGATCCCGGACAGGGAGGATCCGCGGATGCAGCTGGTGGAAGTGATGTTGGCCCAGGAAATGTACCGCAGGCGCTGCCGCTACCGCAGATGCCGCCGGTGGTATGGGACGGTTTAACAGGAGATTTTAACAGAGGGCATGGCGCCCCGGAGGATCATGAGGATAACGGATGAATCAGTGGAAGGAAATACTGGAATACTGTTTAAATAAAGAGCTGGGGAAAATAATTCTGAGCAATCCCCGGAAGAAAGACGGCCTGCGGAAGGTGGAGATCCGGCCTGTGCTGCTGAAGCATGAGCTGAAGTTCCAGGCGGGAGCCTACACACAGAAACAGGTGCAGCATTATAATCTGTCGGAAGAAGAAGTGTATGAAAAGATTGCGCGGTGGATGGAAGATATGAGGCAGTTAGAGGCGCTTCACCCGGCGGGGCGGCTGCATGTGCTGGTCAGCAAAAAGGGCAGGATTACCGTGAAACGGTCACAGGCCGTGTGCCCGGTGAAAACAGATGCCTCTTTAGAGCATAACAGGAAGAAAAAATATATCCTGGATCCGTCGGTGCCGGTTCCGTTTCTGATGGATCTGGGGGTACAGACCCGGGAGGGAAAGATCGTACAGTCCCGGTATGACAAGTTCCGGCAGATGAACCGGTTTCTGGAATTTATTGAGGATATTGTGCCGGAGCTTCCGCGCGGCCGGGAGCTGGTGATGATTGACTTTGGCTGTGGGAAGTCGTATCTGACGTTTGCCATGTATTATTATCTGCATGAGCTGCGGGGATATGATGTGCGGATCATCGGGCTGGATCTGAAAGCGGACGTGATAGAACGCTGCCAGGCGCTGGCGGAACGCTATGGCTATGAAAAGCTGAGTTTTTTGGTGGGAGATATTGCGGATTATGAGGGTGTGGATCAGGTAGATCTTGTGGTAACGCTCCACGCCTGCGATACGGCGACGGATTATGCGCTGGAAAGGGCGGTCCGCTGGGGAGCGAAAGTGATCCTGTCGGTACCCTGCTGCCAGCATGAACTGAATGGACAGATCCACAGCAGGCTGCTGGAGCCGGTGATGAAATATGGCCTGATCCGGGAACGGATGGCGGCGCTTTTTACCGATGCGATCCGCGCCAATCTGCTGGAGGAGGCCGGGTACCGGGTGCAGGTACTGGAGTTTATTGATATGGAGCATACGCCGAAAAATATTCTGCTCCGTGCTGTGAGAGGCGGAGAAAAGAGAGAGGTACCGGGGCTGCGTCGGATGATGGAGGAACTGCATGTGGATCCGACGCTGGCTCTTCTGATGGAAAAGGGAAAGGATGCATCTGATGAATAAGATTTTGAGACAGGTTTTGATTCTGGCGGCGGTATTCATTGTCGGCTTGTTTGTTTTTTCCAAATTGATGAACCATGAGATCAGAGTGGAGACAAAGGAGATGCCGGAAGCGTCGCTTCCGGTGGTGTATGTGATGGAAGATGGCCAGCGGGTGAATGAATTGCATGGCTATACCGGAGATGTGAATGCTGCCTCCATGCGGGATACTGTGACCCCGGTAGAGTCTGGAGGAACATTGTCTGTAGAGATCGATTCCTATGGCAGGGAAGTGAAGGCGGTGAGCTTTGAGGTAAGGTCATTGGATACTACGCGGCTGGTGCAGGAGGCAGAGGCGGAAAATCTGTCTTCTGCGGCGGATCTGGCAACGGCAGAGATTCCCATCGGGAACCTGCTGAGCGCAGAACAGGAATATCTGCTGATCCTGCAGGTGACGACTGACGGAGAACCCTGCCGCTTTTACACGCGGATCACGCAGGAGGGAGACAGCCATATCGGAGAATGTATTTCTTTCGTGAAGTCTTTCCATGAGATTACGATGGACAAGGACCGCCAGAGTGAACTGGCCTCCTTCATGGAGCCGGAGAGCGGAGCAGAAAATGATACGCTTCAGACGGTGACCATCCACAACAGTCTCTCGCAGGCCTGCTGGGGAGATTTTGTATGTCAGGAGGTAACGGAGCCGGTTGCCTCTGTGAAGGAGATGAATGATTCCTATAATGTGATCCTGCTCAATTATATTCTGTCCTCTGCTACAGAGGAGGGGGGACAGGAATATTACAATGTGGAGGAGTATTACCGTGTCCGTTATGGGACGGAGAAGATGTACCTGCTCAGCTTTGAGCGGACAGTGGAAGAGATTTTCCGGGGAGACAGCGAACGTGTGCAGAAAAGCGCGCTGAACCTGGGGATCCGTTCTGCGGACGTGGATTTTATGGCGAATGAAGCCGGGACGGTAGTCTGTTTTGTGCAGCAGGGAGAGCTCTGGAGCTATAATATGGACTCCAATTATCTGACCAGGGTCTACAGTTTCCGCAGTTCAGAGGGGATGGATGTCAGGGAAAATTATGATGAGCATGATATCCGCATTATCCGGGCGAATGAGAGCGGGAGCATTGATTTTATTGTCTACGGTTATATGAACCGGGGCGACTGGGAGGGGCAGGTGGGCATCAGCGTCTGCCATTATGACCGCACCACCAACACGGTGGAGGAGCAGCTGTTTATCCCGTCTGTGGATTCCTACCAGATCATGAAGGAAGAGATCGGGGAGACGATGTATATTTCCGATACGGGGATTTTCTATTTTGTCATGGGAGACGAACTGTATCAGGTGGATCTGGCGACAAAAGAATCCGAAGTGTTTCTTTCCGGCCTGACGGCGGGGAACAGCAGAAGTTCGCAGGACGGACGGTATCTTGCATGGACGGAAGGGAACGCTGCGGATGCGGAAGTGATGCATGTGACAGATCTGGAAAGCGGAAAGACCAGAGATGTAAATGCTGGAGAAGGAAACCGTATCCGGCCTCTGGGATTTCTGGGATCTGACTGTGTATACGGGATTGCGGCGGCGCAGAATGTTTCCGGGCAGGCCGGTATTTTTGCCATGAATCAGATCGTGATCGCGGATTCCACGGATGAGGCGCTGTCTGTCCTGAAAACATATGACGGGGGCGGTTATTATGTAACCGGGGCAGAAGTAAAAAACGGGAGCATTTACCTGGAACGGGCAGCCTGGCAGAATGGCGTTTATGTGGAGGCAGAGCCCGATATGATCCGCAACCGGGACATGCAGGAAGAGGCACCGGTTTATCTGTCGGAAACCACCCAGGGAGCGAAACAGAGGCAGGTGATACTGCAGTTTTCAAACGAGCTTCCCGCATCGCCGAGCCTGGTGATCCCGCAGCTGGTGGTTCCGGAGAAATCTACCGTGCTGGAGATGTCCGGTCAGTTTGCGGGCAGCGACTATTATGTTTATGCAAAAGGCCGGGTCCTGATGGCCACAGACCATGTGACGGCGGCGATTGCCAGTGCGGATGAGAACCGCGGAGTTGTGGTGGATGTGAACCAGAATTATGTCTGGAAATGTACGAAAAAAGCGTCAGGATCCCTGTCGGTGAATGAGGCAGGAGGAAACAGCGCGGAAGCAAAAGCGCTGGCTGTACTGCTGAATTACGCGGGAACCGGGGCGGATGTTGACGCGCTGCTGCGGGATGGAAAATCTGTCTATGATATATTGCGTGAGACCGTCACGGACCGCGCTGTCTATAATCTCACAGGCTGCAGTCTGGAACAGGCGCTGTATTTTGTGGGCGATGGCTCCCCGGTGTATGCGGTGCAGAACGGGCGTGCTGTGATTCTCACAGGCTACAGCAGCAGTTATGTGGAAATTTATGATCCGGGAAGCGGGAGCACGCAGAGCAGGGCGCTGGAGCCGGCTTCCGCGGAATTCTCAGCTTCCGGCAACCAGTATTATGCAGTGGGGACGGGAAGCGGCAGCTGAACGTGGATCCGCAAAGGCGGATGACAGTAGGTTCAGCGGCATTCAGACACCGTGTGGAATGAAAAAACAGGAAGGATATCTCAGCTGCGGGATATCCTTCCTGTTTTTGTCAGGAATGGCCGTTTTCTTTTTCTTTCATGCAGTTGAGCAGAAAGCGGTACCGCATCTGCGCTGATTTCAGCTGGTAGATATAACAGTCGATCAGGTCAGGATCCAGCGCATGGTCAAAATTGATATAGGCACAGTCCAGATCTGCTTTTGTCCGGCGCAGGGCTTCCTCCAGGGAAAATTCCCGGGGCGGCTGCGCCGGGGTGGAAAAAGACTTCATGTTCCGCGACACCTCCTTGGAATCAAAAATCATTTTTTACTGGAAAAAGTGAATGCTTGTATAAGTATAGTCGGAAATGAACGGGAATATACAGGATCTGGCAGCGGAAAACCTGACGGGAGAAGGCATAAAATTGCACAAAAATAATATATTACACCAAGACCGGATACGGGGAAAAGTATGGGGAATACGGAAATCGGAATTTTGGTGATCGCAGGCGTCTGTACGCTGGTCCTGGTGATCGGAATACTGAAGAAAAGGGCGCAGATTCTGTTGAATTTTGCGGTTCGGGCAGCAGTATGCCTGATCCTGTCCTACTTCCTGGATACCTTCCTTGCCTCCCGGGGAATCCCGGTGTCGGTAGGACTCAACCTGATCAGTCTTTTGACATTCGGAACCCTTGGTTTTTATGGGATGGCGGCGCTTTATGGTATTTTATTTCTGGGATTGTTGTGAAACTGCACAATTCGTAAATACGGATGAAAACTCGGGGTAGACAATGGAAGAGGGGGTGGTTTATAATTCAGCTTATCCCGAAAACACATTTTGGAGGTGAGGAAATGGAGGGTTTTTACAGATTTATTTTTCCCTGATCCTGCTGTTCGGGGCAGTGGTGACGGATCTGCAGACGGGACGGATTTCCAATCTGTGGATCTGTGCAGGTTTGGGGACGGGGACGTTTCTTTTTTGCAGCCCATGGTCTGTCCTGAGTCCGGGTTCCTTTTTCCTGGGGATTCTGATTCCGGTCCTGATCGGCTGGATCCCTTTCCGCATGAGGGCGGTGGGGGCCGGGGATATCAAATTGTTTATGGCCGTTGGCTGTCTGAATGGCGGCGAAGATGTTCTCTACAGCATCTTTTTATCTTTCCTGCTGGGCGCAGGAATCTCTCTCGGCAGATTGCTGAGTCTGAAACAACTGAAAATCAGTTTGATTCAATGTTTTCGATACTTTATTCAAATGGTGATGCAGAAGAAAATTGAAAGATATCCGGGAGCCGGGGAAGCATCGCATACGATCCACTTCTCTGTGGCAATTTTCCTGGGGTATATGGTATGGCTGGGGGTGAAAACTTGCAAAATTGTGTCATTGCTATAGGTGGTCTGGAGATCGCATATATGCGGAAACTGGCACTGTATCTGACAAAAAAAGTGGGAGGACAGGCGAGGATTGAGATTATCGAGGATCTGCTGCAGACGGCAAAATGCCGGCCGGAAACGGTCTGGGTTGGCTCTGCCGCTTTTATCGGGGAAATCCGGGAAAAAGTGGAACGGGCGCGCTGTATTGTCCTGGCAGAAGAGGAAGGCACAGAGGAAATGGTGATCTGCAGATACCAGTCCTGCGAAAAAGTATGCCAGCGGATCCTGTTTTTCTGCAGGAAGAGGGGCGGCGCCGCTTTGGTCAGCCAAACGAACCGTCAAAAATGGCTGGTAATGACGGCGGACTGTACGGTTTCCCAGATGCTGGCGTTCTCTGTAACGCTGGCATATCTGCTGAGTCAGAAGGGAAGAACCCTGTACCTGAACCTGTCAGAGTGCAGCGGCATGGGGGAATTATTCCTGATGGATCCGGGGACGGATCTCAGCGATATGATTCTGGAGCTGAGGCAGGACGAAGGGGTTTTGCTGGAGGCGTTCACGCGCCGGCTGGAGCAGGTGGACTGTATCCTGCCGCCGGATAATCCCATGGTTCTGCATGAGATCCGGGAGCAGGATGTGGAAAAGATTTTACGGAAAGTCCAGGAGACAGATCTGTATGAATATGTTGTCCTGGCACTAGGAAGTTCCTGCTGCGGATGTGACCTTTTTTTTCAGCGGGCGTCCCGTCTGCTGCACCTGACCCGGGAGGGGGAAACGTTTCCGGAGAGCCGGCAGGCCTGGCTGCGGCTGATCCGTACCTGCCGTCAGGAACCTTCGGTATCGGTCAGCCAGATCTCGCTGCCTCCGGTATCTGCGGAGAATGGGGGGATTCATCTGCTGTATGACTGGGCAAAGAGTCCGCTGGGACAGCTGGCCAGGGAATATCTGAACAGAGAAGGGGAGGAAACAGATGGAGCAGTGGCAGGAGATCCGAAGCCAGATTTTGAATGAAATGGATTTATCCAGGGAGGTTTCGGACGAAGAACTGAGGAAACTGATTGTGCAAAGTGTCAGCAGGTACAGCAGGGAGCATCTGCTGTCACTGAAACAGCGGGAGAATTATCAGAAGCATATTTTCAATTCTCTGCGGAAATTAGATGTCATTCAGGATCTGCTGGACGATGAGGAAATCACAGAGATTATGATCAACGGGCCGGGCCGTATCTTTTATGAGAAGGACGGGCGGATGTATCCCTGGGAGGCGGGGCAGCTTTCCCGGGAGAAGCTGTCGGATGTGATACAGCAGATTGTGGGGAGTGCAAACCGTTTTGTAAACGAGGCCAGGCCGATCGTTGATACCCGTCTGGCGGACGGCTCGCGTGTCAATGTGGTTTTAGAACCGGTGTCTCTGGGCGGTTCGGCGGTATCAATCCGGAAATTTTCAAGGGAACCGATGACGCTGCGGCGGTTAGTGGAGCTGGGATCGCTCTCGGAGGAGACGGCGGCGTTCTTAATGCTTCTGGTTCAGGCGGGATATAACATTTTTGTTTCAGGAGGAACCGGATCGGGGAAAACCACATTTTTAAACGCCCTGTCAGAATTTATTCCCGCCGGACAGCGGGTGGTTACCATTGAGGATTCTGCAGAACTGCAGCTGAAAGGGATTCCGAATCTGATCCGCATGGAAACCAGAAGCAGCAACGGGAACGGCGCGGAGGAAATTACGATCCGGGACCTGATCCGGACGGCGCTGCGGATGCGGCCGGACCGGATCATTGTGGGAGAAGTGCGGGGGCCGGAGGCGCTGGACATGCTGCAGAGTTTCAATACGGGGCATGACGGCTCACTGTCTACGGGGCACGCAAACAGCTGCGAGGATATGATCTCCCGGCTGGAGACCATGACGCTGATGGCGATGGACGTTCCCATGGAAGCGGTCCGGAGACAGATCGCGTCGGGAATCGATCTTATGGTTCATCTGGGGCGGATGCGGGATAAAAGCCGGAAGCTTCTGCGCATCTGCGAGGTCTGCGGAGTGCGCCGGGGCAGCGTCCGACTGCAGACGCTGTACCAGTTTGAGGAGACAGAAGAGAAGGAAGGGAAGATTTATGGGATCTGGAAAAAAGAAGGGGATTTGCAGAATACGGAAAAGCTCCGTGCGGAAGGGCTCTGGAAACCTTATGAGGAATTTCTTAAAAAAACATTCTGATACCGTCAGGCCTCTGAGGATCCGGCTGCCTCCCCGGATCCGGCTGCCGCCGGGAGAGCGGCTCAGGATTTTTCTGGGAGGCATCCTGCTGACGGCAGGGACAGCGTTTCTGTTTTACCGTTCTGTCTGGGGGATTCTGCCCGGAGCGATATTGATGCCGTTTTATATCCGGCGGTGTGTCAGACACTGGGAGGACAGGCGCAGGCAGCAGATACGCCGGCAGTTTGTTTCCTGTATGCAGATGGTTTCCGGGTCCCTGAACGCGGGATATTCTATGGAAAATGCCTGGAAACAGGCAGAGACGGAGATGGCCGGGCTATATGGCGCGGAGGGAGAATTTTGCAGGGAAATGCAGAAGGTGAACCAGCGGCTGGCCATGAACGAACCACTGGAGGATATTCTGAAGGATTTTGCAGAAGCCTGCGGCGTGGAGGAGATTTCAGATTTTGCGGAAATTTTCCGGTATGCCAGACGGAGCGGAGGCAATCTGACAGAAATCATCGGGAATGTTGTCAGGCAGATGCAGGAAAAGGCGGAAGTCCTGCAGGAGATTGAACATATGGTGGCAGCCAGGAAGATGGAGCAGAGACTGATGAATATTCTGCTGCCGGGAGTGCTGTTTTTTATTACAGTCAGTTCGCCGTCTTATGTGGACGCGCTGTACCATAACAGTCTGGGTGTGCTGGCGATGAGTATTTGTCTGGGCGGGTATCTGGGATGTCTGACCTGGTCAGAAAAACTGACGGATATTGCAGTCTGACAGGAGGATCAGGAAGGAGGGGCGATTGGTGGACAGGAAAAAAAGCATCCTGACGGGGCTGATCCGGAGGCACAGAAAGGCGGTTCTTGTTTTCCTGTTTTTTGCGCTGGCGGCGGCTGTACTCGGGATCAAAGGCCGCGCCGGGGCGCAGGATTTTACGGGAAAGGCGGAGCGGGAGGCTGAAGGCGGGAGCATACGGAGCCAGACCTTCTCCTTTCATCTGGAGAATTCAGGGGAACAGGAGATGACGGTGGAGATCGCGCCGGTGGAGCGTTCCATGGAAGAAGCCATGCAGCTCATAGAAGAAGCCTGCAGCCAGTGGGAGGAGTGTTATCTGGGCGGAAATACTTCTCCGGAGGAAATCCGGACAGCGCTGGAGCTGCCGGAGGAGCTGTGCGGCGGTCTGGTCCTGGTTACTTATGAAAGCAGCGACAGCAGTGTGCTGCAGCCGGATGGGGAAATTGTTCCGGAGAAACTGCCGGAAGAAGGAAAGCTGGTAGAGCTTACGGTTCATTTTTCTTATGGAGATTACAGGCAGACGGAAGTAATTCCGCTTAAGGTTATGCCGCCGGAAAAATACAGTGTTCCGTGGATTCGTATGCAGCTGCAGGAGGAGATCCGGCAGGTGGAATCCTCCACCAGACAGGAAAGCAGCTTTTCGCTGCCGGATGAAATCGCCGGACAGAAGATTTACTGGGAGGAAAAACAGAATATGGAGTGGCTCCTGATTCTGTTTTTCGGGGCGGTTTCGGCCATTTGCCTGGAGCGAAAAGAAAAAGAAGCGCAGAAGATCCGGGAGAAAAAAAGAAGGCAGCAGCTTCTGTTGGAGTACCCCGGAATGGTAGAACAGATAACGGTTCTGTTAGAGAGCGGGATGACGATCCGGCGTGCCTGGAAACAGATGATTGGACGGGAACCTGACCGGGGGCATCCGGACAGGATCTGTCTGTCAGAGATGCAGGTCACGTACCGTGAAATACAGGAGGGAAGAGGCGAACGGGAAGCCTACGAGCGGTTTGGAAACCGGATCGGGCTGCTTCCGTACCGCCGGTTCAGTTCGGTTCTGACACAGAATCTTCTGAAGGGAACCCGGGATATGCAGCAGATTTTGCGGAAAGAGGCGGCAGAAGCACTGGAAATGCGGAAAAACCAGGCAAAAAAAGCAGGAGAAGAGGCTGGGACGAAAATGTTGTTTCCCATGCTGGTTATGCTGCTTTTGATTCTGATGATCCTGCTTTTACCGGCGCTGGCCGGGCTTTAGGAGAAGCAGGGTATGAGAGAAGGAGGGGGAAAAATGGGAGAACTGAAACGATTTTTCATGGAAGAAGACGGGATTGGAACCGTGGAAGTCATTCTGATTCTTGTTGTCATCATTGGTCTGATCATCATTTTTAAGAGCCAGCTGACAACACTGGTGAATAACACATTTTCCAAAATCAGCAATAAGGCAGGGACATTGTAATGAAAGGGAAGGGAAGTATCACAGTCTTCCTAGTACTGACGCTGACGTGTTTCTTTTCGGCAGTCTTTGCATTTCTGGAGGCTGCCCGCGTCAGCGGGCTGAAGGCAAACGCCGGGGTCAGCGCCCTGCAGGCGGGGGACACGGTGCTGGCTTCCTATCAAAGGGACTTGTGGGAAAAGTATCATCTGATGTTCTGGGAGTCCGGCGGGGATTTTCCGGAACTGCAGTCGCTGGGCGGTCTGCAGCAGTCGGCGGTAAACGGAAACCGCACAGATCATCTGTTTCCCGGAAAAAACTACGACCTGCTTCGGGTGAGCCTGGATACGGTCAAAGTACAGAAGTATGAGCTGGTGACAGACTATGGCGGGGCGGCGTTCCGGCGACAGGCTGCTGAAATGATGCGCCAGACAGCGGGACAGAATACCTTGCAGGCAGTCCTGGACTGGCTGAACGGTACGGGAGGGATCCGGGAGGAAGAAAACGATCTGGCTAATCAGGCGCTGGGCGCGTTGGAGACATTGGAGGATGCGAAGCAGAGTACGGAAGACCGGCAGGAGGGAACCGAAGGGGCGGGAGAGGCGGCCGCAGAAGCGGCGGAACCGCAGACGGAACTGCCGGAGCAGGCCGTGGAAGTTTCTGAGAATCCCCTGGAATGGGTGAAGAAAATACAGAAAAACGGGATTTACGCGTTTCTGATGCCGGAGGAGGAGCTTTCCCAGAAGTCCATTGATCTTGATACCTGTGTGGGGAAACGTGATCTGAATGAGGGAAATTATCCGCAGGGGGAGAACAGCCAGGCCATGGAGAAACTGCTGTTCCGGCTGTATCTGGATCAGTACTTCCTTGACGCATCGGAGGAAGCGGAAGATGGCGCGCTGGACTATGAGCTGGAATATATCATTGTCGGGAAAGCGAAAGATGAGGCGAACCTGAAAGGAACGGTACGCAGGCTGCTTCTGATGCGGGAGGCGGCAAATCTGCTGTTTTTGGAGACCAATGCGGCGAAGCGGCAGCAGACGGCAGCCATTGCCCTGACGCTGACCTCGGCGATCGGGCATCCGGAGCTGCAGCCGCTGGTGGAGCAGGGGGTGCTGGCAGCCTGGGCTTATGCGGAATCCCTCAGTGATATGAAAATTCTGTTAAACGGCGGAAAGGTGATGCCGGTAAAAACAGAGGAGCAATGGCATACGGACATTTTTCATCTTTCCACATCGTTTGCGCAGGCAGATCATTCACAGCAGGAAAAAGGATTGTCCTATTCCAATTATCTGCAGCTGCTTTTGTGGACCATGCAGGATCAGCGCCTGGCGGAGCGGGGGATGGATATGATGGAAAAGAACTCAGGCGTACAGATGGACAGCCTGGTGTCCAGGGCCGAGTGCAGCTACACATTTGAAGCACCTGCTGTCTTCTGGAGTTTCATTACGCTGGGACAACATTCCTTTGGGACATATCAGATAGAGGAAGAGGCAGAGATTTCCTTTTGCGCAGAGACAGAATGACAGGGTGAAAGAAAGGGGCGGGCATATTACAGTGCTTTTGCATGATCTTAAGAAAAAATGGAATGAAACGGATTGTATCAATAAAAAATCAAATTCTCTCTCTCATCTGAAACGGATACGGTATCATTTATTTTCATTGTTATCCCCGATATGTTTTCATGCAAGAGCACTGCCATGTGCCCGCCCGGGAGGGAGCTTTACGGTTGAGGCAGCTTTTGTGTTTCCGCTCTTTCTATTTGCCGTTCTGGTGATACTGGGCTTTTTCCCGGTCCTGCAGCTGCAGGTACAGGTCAACCATGCGCTGCAGTATGCCGCCAGGATGACGGCGGTTTCCTGTCAGGATCCGGAGGAGGATCACAGCGCTGCGGCCTTTGTGGAGGGACAGCTCCTGTTTCGCAGCTATCTGAAAAAATATGGGTGGACAGAGGCGGCGCTGCCGGGAGGAATCAGCAGTATTTCTCTGCTGCGGTCAGACTGTTCCGGGGATTATATCCTGCTGGCGGCCAGCTACCAGGCGCAGCTGCCGATTTCTTTCTGGAAGATCGACCAGCTTCCCGTGGAACAGTGTGTGCGGATGAAAAAGTGGACGGGGGCAGATCCGGAGGCTGCAGGCGGCGCGGAAGAAGGGTATGTGTATGTGACGCCCACAGGGAGCGCTTATCACAGCACCTCCGCGTGTTCTTATCTAAAGCTTTCCACACGGTCTGTTTCCATAGCCGCAGTACAGGCGCTTCGGAATCAGGACGGCAGCATTTATGATGCCTGCAGCTGTTTCCATGGGGAAAGCAAAGTCTACATTACAGATTATGGGACGGAGTATCACGGAGATTTAAGCTGCAGCAGCCTGAAGCGGACCATTTACAAGATACCGGAAGCGCAGATCGGAAACCGCCATGCCTGCGCCAAGTGCTGCCCGTAGGCGTTTGGAGGAAAGAAAGGGAAATGGTATGGGAATAGAGAAGGTACAGGAATGCATGCTGCTGGGATTTTTACTGATTTTGGCATGGATCGACTGGAAGAAAAGGGAAATCCCGCTGCTGTTTCTGGGAATTTTTGCAGGCGGCGGGTGTCTGGCAGGGTGGTTATCAGAGACCCTGCAATGGAAAGAAATGATGGGTGGTTTGCTGGTTGGCGGGATTTTACTGCTGGGAGCTCTGGCATCCCGCGGGAGTATAGGGACCGGAGACGCCCTGGCGTTCTGCGCGTCGGGCATATATCTGGGATTCTGGCAGAATCTGCTCCTGCTATTTTTATCTGCCGTCTGTGCCGCAGGATGCGCAGGGGTTTTGCTGCTGCTGCAAAAGTGTACCAAAAAGGGGAAAATACCTTTTCTGCCATTCGTCCTGGCCGGAGATGTATTGATGCTGGCGCTGTCCGGGTAAAAGGGGGTGTATGCACATGTGGAAAAGGCTGTTCCGGCTGCCGGGATCGTACACGGTAGAAGCTGTCTTTCTGATGCCGATGATCATTTTCCTGCTGGCTTTTGTCCTGTATGTATCGATGGACTGGTATGAAAGCGTAGAACAGACGGCAGGGAGCACAGAGGTCATACAGCAGCTGGATACGAGAGCATATTTTCTTGACATAGGGGAATGGAAAGCGGTCAGGGATCTGCTGTCTTCGCAGATTTCCGGCTGACAGGATAACATCAGGGAAGAGGAGAAGAGAGAGGTATGAATGTTGAATATTTAAGGACATCAAGAAAAAGTTATATGATGATAAAGAATGCGGATTATGCGTTCGAGAACTATGAGCTGCAGATGATTCTGCATAATGACATCCCAAGCCTTCTGGAATTTCAGGTGATTGTGGGAGATGGATCCGCAGAGTACTGGTATAATGTGACGGGAATGCAGTCGCTGGAGAAGCAGCTCTCGATTGTGCCTGTCCGGGAAAAGCAGCTGCGATTTTTGCTGCAGAACATCATAGAATTGAAGCGGGAGATGGAAGAATATCTGCTGGACGATGAGAATATCTGCTTTTCACCTTCCATGATTTATTATGACCGGTTCGCCGACAGAATCCGTTTCTGTTATATACCCGGGTTTGTGCAGCAGGAAACAAACCGGGGAATCCGGGAGTTGTTTGAAGAAATCCTGCAGCATCTGGATCATTCGGATATCATAGCGGTACGTATGGGATATGATATGTACGAACGCAGTATGCAGTCAGAATTTATCGTGGAGGATTGTATTGAGTGCCTGACCAACCACATGACGGGAGAGGAGGAACGGCAGAAGCAGGCAGCGGATTCAGGGACAGAATATGCGGATCCGGAATGGGAAGAGGATTTTGTAAAGAAAGAGGAACTGTCTGCCGACAGGCAGTACCGGATGAAAGCGGCGCCGGATACCGGGGCGGAACAGGAACTGGAATTTTTGCGTCCAGACCAGGAGAAAAGGCGCGGACACCGAAGGAAACGCCGCCGGGGAAAGAAGGAACGGATGGTAGATTACAGTGAGATTCTGGATGAGGAGCAGCGCAACTTCTATGCGGCAGAGGAGATTCAGGGAAAGGATTATACGGAGTGCTTTTCTGACGAAGATACAGAAAACCGGTGGGAGCTGATTTACAAAGGAGATGGTCTGGAGCAGGATCTGCAGCCGGAGTCTTTCCCATACCTTGTAGGGACGGACAGAAATAAAGTGCAGGGAATTCTCCAATCCCGCACGATCAGCCGGGTACATGCGAGGCTGTATACAGAGAATGATATGCTATATGTAGAAGACTATAATTCCACCAACGGAACTTACCTGAATCGCAGGCTGCTTCCTATGAATACACCGACAGAGCTGAAGCCCGGAGACAGGATTGTTTTTGCAACGGAGGAGTTTGAGGTACATTGCCGGAGAGTTCCCCGAATCCATTGATTTTCGGCTTTATTTCAGCTCTGCTTGAAAACAAAAAATAAATTGACTTTTATACGGTCTTTGTGACATACTATCCGTATGAAAGTTGGTGGACTTTTTTGAAGAAAAACATGATTGAAAAGTTGCTTGCGGAAAACAATGGCATTTTAAAAACGGCTGATGTTGTCGCCGCTGGCATTTCCAAAGAAACATTTTACAAATATGCAAAAAGTGCTGGGCTTGAAAAGGCTGCGCATGGGATTTACCTTTCGCCCTCTGCATGGGCAGATGAAATGTATCTGCTGCAAGCCCAAATTCCCAAAGCGATATACTCCCACGAAACCGCGCTGTACTTGCACGATCTCGCGGAAATGGAGCCAGTACCGCTTACGGTAACTGTTCCCGCAAAATATAACAGCCAGACACTTGCAGAAAAAGGTGTGAAGATTGTTTATGTAAAAAAGGAGTGGCACACGCTGGGTGTTTGCCAAATGCCCTCCCCGGCCGGACATTCGATTGCTGTTTACGATATGGAGCGTACCATTTGCGATATCATCCGCAAACGGGCAGATATGGATATTTTTGCTTTTAATTATGCGATAGTGGAGTTTATGAAGCGAAAAGATAAAAACCTTAATCGCCTTATGGGGTATGCAAAGACCATGCGGCTTGAAAAGAAAATCCGGGAAACAATGGGGGTACTATTCTAATGATTAAAACGTCAAGACAGCTAAAAGATTTAATTCGCAACATGGCAAAAGGTGACAGCGGCAAATCGCAACTGCTAATCCGAAATTATGCTATGGAACGCTTTTTAGAGCGTATCGCCCTTTCAAAGTATAAGAACAACTTTATCTTAAAAGGTGGTATGCTTGTTTCTGCTATGGTAGGATTAGAGAACAGATCGACAATGGATATTGATACCACAATCCGCAATTTGCCTTTTGACTGTGAACATGCAAAACAAATTGTAGAGGAAATTGTCGCCACACCGGTTGATGACAATATCCGTTTTGAGATGAAAGACGTTTCAAATATCATGGACGAAGTGGAGTACGGCGGTGTGCGCATTTCTCTCAACGCATTTTTAGACACAACGAAAATCCCGCTGAAAATCGACATATCAACGGGGGATGTGGTAATGCCTGCCGAGATTATATATCACTACAAGCTAATGTTTGAGCAGCGGTATATTTCATTGTGGGCGTACACCCTCGAAACGGTGCTTGCGGAAAAAATCGAAACGGTATTGACACGGACAATCTTTAATACCCGTCTGCGGGATTTTTACGATTTATATATTCTGCAAAATACGGGCATTAAGATAGACAGAAAAATACTTGCCGCTGCGCTTGCGGCGACCTGCCGCAAGCGGGACAGCGAAAAGGTACTGCCAGAGTATCGCCGTATTTTAAACGAAATCGAAGCAAACGCTACTATGTGGGAGTTTTGGGAAAGTTATCGAAAGAAAAACAGTTATGCGGCGGGTATTGCATGGGAAACAGTGATGAACGCTATCCGCGTTTTATGCGATAGCTGCATTGCATAAAATAATGGGGCTTTTGTATGGCTGTTTAGCGGCAACGGAGGAGTTTGAGGTACATTGCCAGAGAGTTCCCCGAATCCATTGATTTTCGGCTTTATTTCAGATATACTTGAAAACAGAACAAACATTCCAGGGAGGCAGGAAGAGCGGAGAAAGGCAGTCAGAAGACGGCGGCTCTATCCGGCGCATTTTGCAGGAAAGCAGAGCCTGGAATCGGGAAAGGAAGGGCAATCAAATGAAGGATGAAAACTGTATTTTCTGTAAGCTTGCGAATGGAGATATTCCTACGAATGTGATTTATGAGGATGATACCTTTACGGTGATCTTAGATGCAGATCCGGCCACGAGAGGACACGCGCTGATCCTGCCGAAGGAGCACGCGGCCAATATTTATGAACTGCCGGATGAGACTGCAGCGAAAGTATTTGTCCTGGCGAAAAAGCTGGCAACGAAGATGACGGAGATCCTGAAGTGCGACGGCTTTAATATTGTCCAGAATAATGGAACCGTGGCGGGGCAGACGGTGTTTCATTTCCATATGCACCTGATCCCGCGGTATATCGGGGACGGGAATGAGGAGCGGCTGGGCTGGAACCATGCAGGTCTGAGCGCGGAGGAGATTGCGGAGATTTGTAAAGAACTGGATATGCGCTGAAGCCGTGAAGTGAATGTGTAAGAGGCGTATCAGCGGAGGTGGAGAAACATGGGAAATTATCTGAATATTGGAAATGCGGGATTTACTGCTATCAGGAAGGGAAGCTATGTGGACAAGACAGGGCTGATCGCATTTATAAACTACACGCTGGATACTACGGATAAACTGACCTGTGTCAGCCGGCCGCGGCGTTTTGGAAAGTCGTTTGCTGCAAAAATGCTGTATGCATATTATGACCAGAGCTGTGATTCCCATGCTTTATTTGACGGACTAATGGCATCCCTTACCTATAGCTTTATCAGTCCCTGCTGACCCTGTGGGAGGACAAAATCAGCGTATGCCTGATGCATGATTTTTGTTTCTCTCTTTGTATTCTCCCATCTTTTCTAACCATTATTCTAACCAGCAGTTGTCAATGGTGGTTAGAATGTGGGTAGAATATATCCAGGAGGGTAATCAGATGATTTTTCAGGAAAGCGAAACCGTAGAATTAAAGTCTATTGCTGTGGATGAAATAAAAAAAGAGATTATAGCCATTACAAAATGTGAGGGTGGAAAACTATATATTGGTGTTCAGGACGATGGAACTGTAATCGGAGTGGACGACCCGGATGGAGCCGCTTTACAGGTCAGCAACATGGTACGGGATGCAATCAAGCCAGATCTAACCATGTTCCTGCACTATCAAACATTGAACGAGGATGGAAAGCAGATTATAGCCATTGACGTTCGGCAGGGAACTGAGCGCCCCTATTATATCGCCAAAAAAGGGTTAAGACCGGAAGGTGTTTTCGTGCGTCAGGGATATTCTTCTGTTCCGGCTACTAATACGGCAATCCGCCGTATGATTAAGGAAACAGATGGAGATCATTTTGAGGATATGCGGTCATTGGAACAGGATTTAACTTTTGAAGCGGCACGGAAGGAATTTTCTGAAAGAAATATCCCGTTTGGCGAGCCTCAGATGAAAACATTAGGAATTATGACCCATGATG
>CALWGM010000058.1 GCA_944380065.1 uncultured Lachnospiraceae bacterium | reverse complement strand
ATCTTCCTTTCTTTGTTTGTTCACAGAATAACAAAGACTTCTTTCTCAAATCTTTCTCAAAAGTGACACTTCTGACACAATTCAAGATTGAGAAAAAAGCCTTGATTCGTTTGATTAGAAATCTTCATGTGATAAGAAAACCTCGACAGTTGTTCCTCTATTCGGTGTAGATTTTACTTTTATATATCCCTGCTGTTTTCTTAATACTTCTCTGGCTAAATATAACCCAATTCCAAATCCCTGCTTGTCTGTTACATTTGAACCTCTATAAAATCTTTGGAATATTTTTCCCTGTTCTTCCTCTGGAATACCGATACCATTATCAACAATCTGGACACAAACAAAAGATTCATATAAAATAGATTGAATCGTTACAGTTGCCCCATCAGGAGAGTATTTTATCGCATTTTCAAGGATATTTGTAAAAACCTCTTCTGTCCATTTTAAATCAGCATATACTTTACAGGTATGATATTCTGAAATAAGCTGAATGTCTTTTTTCATTGCGTCTAATTCTACAGATTGACAGCTTTTTTTCATCACAGTATCTAAGTCAACAATTTTAGGAGACACGGAGATAATCTCCTGCTCAGCATAAGAAGATTTAAGCAACTCTTTCATAAAAAAATTTAATTTTCCTGCATTATTTTCTATTTTGTCTGCCAATCGAACAGATTTTGAATCACTTATCCGTTCTTTGAGCAGACCTGTATATAAAATAATATTCGCAAGAGGCGTCTTAATCTGATGGCTGATATTCGTAATCAAAGATTTTATAATATCCCTTTCTCCCTCAGCGATTTCTTTTTGCATATGGGATATTTCCATAATCCGATAGAGACGTTCCGAAATTGCAGAATCCAGTGATTCATCATATGAAAGGTCTATCTTTTTTCCACTTAATATTTCGTCTGTTTTATCAAGAAAATTTTGATATTGAGTAAATAATCTGTTTCTATACCAGCGCATTATCAGATATAAAAGTATAATATTTATAATGACAGCTAAGACTATCATAGCATATCTATTCATTTATAAGTTCTCCCACATATAACCCTTTCCGTAGACTGTTTTAATATATTGGGGCTTGGAAGATTCATCTTCCAGTTTATCTCTTAGCCGTCTTATAGCGACGGATAGGGCATTATCTTCCACATATTCTGTTCCCTCAGGCCATACCCATTCCAGTAAACGTTCTCTGGTTATAATGATATTGGGATTTAATATTAAAAGGTATAGTATTCGTTGTTCTGTTTTACTTAATTCTATCGGTATACCGTTTTTATAAAATTCCATCGTTTCAAAGCGAAACTGGAAAACAGAATCTCTGTATTCCGGCTCGCTTCTTGCCGGGCTTCTTCTAAGCAAAGCTCTGATTCTGGCACGAAGAACCATTAAACTAAAGGGTTTTGTAATATAATCATCTGCACCACTTTCAAGTCCTTTTACAATATCTAATTCCATATCTTTTGCAGTAAGCAGGGCAATGGGAATTGACACCTTCTGCTTAATTTCACGACAGAATTCTAATCCGTTTCCGTCAGGAAGATTAATGTCAAAAATCATTAAATCCATTTTTTGTTTTGGTATAACTGTCCTTGCCTCTGCAATCGTAGAACATATTACAAAAGTTAATTCTTCGCTCTGCAAAGATAATTCTATTCCCTCTGCCAGATCAACATCATCTTCTAAAATCAAAACCGTTTTTTTCATTTTACAGACAGCTCCTTATATTACAATAGCGAATTTCCAGAGAAACTTATGGGCTATTATAACAATTATCCGATCTGCCGTAAATAGATTTGCAGAACAGCGGCAGGCGTTTTCTAATCTCAGCAGCCTGAAAATTCCATGCAGCGCTGTTATTTCACAGTAATTCATTATAAATTCTCAGAGTTTCCCTGAAGATATACAGACAAAAAGCTCCGGGATGATACCCGAAGCCCTGTCTGCTACTCTTTTTCCATATACACTGCAATATCTTTTTTCACATCAGCAAGCGTCATTTCTGAAAGCTTTTTCTCCATTGCCCCCTGGACCTCCTGCAGCCTCTGATCAAGAACACGGTGAATATTCCTGCCTACCGGACAGTTCTGATTGGGATTCTCATGAAAACGGAACAGTTCTTCATCCGGCGCGCATTCTACTGCTTTATACACATCAAGAAATGTGATCCGGGCAAGCGGTCTGGTAATCGTCACTCCTCCAGTCCCTCTTGCCACTTCAATAAGACCGGCAGCCTTCAGCTGCTGCAATATTTTACGGACAATAACCGGATTGGTTCCAATACTGGCTGCCATACAATCACTGGTCATCTTCTGATCCGAAAACGTATCTACACAGGCAAACATATGAATCGCCATTGTAAATCTGCTGGAAATCTGCATGGTCAACACCTTCCTCTCTCTGACAGTAATCATATCAAAAAGATCCTGTAATTGCAATGGTTACACTATTATGAAAAAATTGCCATCCATCGATGAACTGCCCTGAGTCTACATGAAAAAATGCAATCCCCGGAATTTTGCGAGAAGTGCATTTTGATGAATTTTTACACTTTGAAAGTTGTATTTTTACAATTTTACTGTATAATGAAAATATACGGAGGAGATGCGTGTCTATGGCTTTACCCGAAACACCGGCCGGAAGCGAAGCGGGATTTACAGCTTCTGAACGCCCAGAAGATGGGGGAACAGCCGGGGGAAGCTGTGACCGCCGCTATGTTCCCAGCCATGCGGGACGCACTGGCGGAACAGAAACAAACCCCGCTTTCCATTGATGATAGTTATTTGATGCAAGGTATCCGCTTATGAGAGTAATTATACATGACTTGGACACAGATTATGAAAAATCATTAAAAACAAAATGTAATCAGTTAATTTATGCAAGCGGAAAATACGCCAGCTGTCAGGGGTGTTTGGGTTGTTGGACAAAACATCCCGCAGAATGTTTTATACATGACAATTTGCAGGATATTTGCCGCATGATAGGACGAGCGGATGAACTTATCATTATTACAGAAAATTGTTACGGAACATATAGCCCATTTGTGAAAGCTATTATAGATCGAAGCATTGGTCTTTCAACGCCCCTGAGTACATATAGAGGCGGGCAAATGCACCATACCCTTCGCTATGGGGAGCATAAAATTATAAAGGTTTATGTATATGGAGATATTCTGGAGCAAGAAAGAATTACTTTTGAGCAGATAGCGAAAAGAAATGCGATAAATTTTGGATATAGAAAGTCTCAGGTCGTATTTGTTAAACATCCAGAACAATTAGCAGGAGTCATAGAATGAAAACTGTTTTTATAAATGGAAGCCCTAAAAAACGTTTCAGTGTTTCCAGTTATTTTTTGAATTTACAAAGTATATTTGTAAGCGGGCAAAATGTTTTTCTAAAATTACGAACAAAAAGCGACCACAAAAAAATTTTCGAGCAGATAATCAATGCTGATATAGTAATCTTTTCAATTCCTCTATATGTTGATTGTGTTCCATCTCATGTATTATCCTTTTTGCGCGAAATGGAAAGTTTCTGCAGGGAATATAAAATTGAATTGAAAATATATACTATTGCCAACAATGGATTTATCGAAGGAAAGCAAAATGCCACATTGTTTCGTGTGATGGAGAATTTCTGCACACGGTCTAATCTTCAATGGTGTGGTGGCCTTGGAATTGGTGGAGGCGTTATGTTTAACGCTTTGAAAGTTATTTTGATGATAGAAACAGGAATTTTTCTGTTAAGTATTTTAATCAGTGGTATTCTATACTCAAATTGGTTTCCAGGTGACGCTATACAAAGTTTCCTGTTCATGTTACTTATTATTTCTTTCTTTCACTCTGGCGTAATCTTTTACATGATTAAAATGGGGTTGAAAGTCAATAAAGGAAATGGTTTTGGAGAAAATTACACTCGCATACTTTTGCCATCGTTTTTGTTTATTCTCATTGCTGATGTTTTCTTCATAATTGTTTCTTTGTTTAAAGGCGGATTATTTAAAGGTTGGCTTCAAAGAAAATAGCAGACGGAAGTCAACCTATCTGGAATACGCCGCGTTTCTGTCCATTACTCTTTTGCTATATACACTGCAATATCTTTTTTCACATCAGCAAGCGTCATTTCTGAAAGCTTTTTCTCCATTGCCCCCTGGACCTCCTGCAGCCTCTGATCAAGAACACGGTGAATATTCTTGCCTACCGGACAGTTCTGATTGGGATTCTCATGAAAACGGAACAGTTCTTCATCCGGCGCGCATTCTACTGCTTTATACACATCAAGAAATGTGATCTGGGCAAGCGGTCTGGTAATCGTCACTCCTCCAGTCCCCCTTGCCACTTCAATAAGACCGGCAGCCTTCAGCTGCTGCAATATTTTACGGACAATAACCGGATTGGTTCCAATACTGGCTGCCATAAAATCACTGGTCATCTTCTGATCCGAAAATGTATCTATACAGGCAAACATATGAATCGCCATTGTAAATCTGCTGGAAATCTGCATGGTCAACACCTTCCTCTCTCTGACAGTAATCATATCAAAAAGATCCTGTAATTGCAATGGTTACATTATTATGAAAAATTTCCTTCTACCTGCCTGATCTGAAATTGTTTATTGCTTTGTATGGACACTTAGCTGTTCTTCAATGTTGCGTCCACTGTACATGACACGCAGAATTGTTACCACCTGTTCTTCTATATCTGAAATATAAAACACGATATAGTTATCTACCACAACAAAACGCAATCCACGGCTATGCCACGGTTCTTTTCCATACCTCGGAAAACGTTCCGGCATTTCATCTAAACTCAATATCTGTCTTTCCAGACGTTCCAGTTGCTTTTCTGCATTTTCCGGCGACAAGAGTTCAAAAGCGATATACTCAAATATCCCTCGTAAATCTTCCTCAGCCTGTATTGATGTGACTACGTTAAAAATCATAAACCATAATCTTTGCGAATATCAGCAAAAACCGTCTTTGCGTCTTTGGTTCGACCAGCTTTCATATCCGCATATCCTTTCTCCAATTCTGCGTGCAATGCTTCTGTTCCCAACATACTTATGTCTGTGGGCGTTCTTTCTGGGATTTTTACTTCAAAGGGAAGTCCTCGCTGTAAGATAATCTGTTTATAAAACATATTGATAGCGTTAGAAGCAGAAATACCCAGTGTGGAGAGGATTTTTTCAGCCTGCTCTTTGATTTCAGGCTCTATTCTCGCATATAAATTTGCTGACTTTGCCATAATAACGCCGCTCCTTTCTCGTGCATATCTTTTCTTTATTATACGCAGTTGTCCGCACAATAGCAATACATTATTTCTCGTGCTCCAATCTCGCCACTTTCTGTCCAGTATTGCTTCTCGGAAGCATGAACCGCCATTATCGGCAAAACGGTAGCAATAGCCGCAAAAGCAAGGAAGTCTGTGGCTAATCGCTTCCATGGAAATCAAAACAAAATCTTGTTTTATTTATATAATAGTAATCATTTGTAATGAAATCCCGAAAACTGTCATGATCGTTTTATTTCCAGACAATAGAATGACGGCCTGTCCGGATACATTTTATCGGGAGTATTCCAAATCTCCGCCTCATCTATTTCCCTGATATGTTTTGCAGTAAGTTCATCAATGGAAACCATTTTCCTGTGAATGACAGGTCTGTCCTCAAATTCATAAAAGTCTGTTAACCACACATGCCAGAGTTCTATGGAAGTCGTATTCTGTAAAACATTTTTCATATATTCAATCACCTGTTTCGCTCTGCCCTCTGTGTAGTTCCATTCCAGACAGACTCCATAATTCCTGTCGGTATAGCTCTGAACATCCGGAAAGAAATGCAGAAAAAAGTTATCATCTGCGCCGCCGTCATAGATTGTGCCCTGCTCAGGGTTTATTTCAAATGGATCATCCCGGACGGGAGCAAATTCCGTTAAAGGAAAATCCGAGGCAATAAAAGTACATACACTCATAGAATTTCTCCACCAACTTTCGATTTATTCTTATTGTATTCGATAAGGCTGAACAGTTCAATCACAGAAAACAAAGGATCCATTATTCCTGCAATTCACACGGCATAGCTGGTGGAATCAGGCTTTTTATTTATTGATCAATTTGGATAAAAATATTTCCAGATGCATAGACCGACACCGATTGATCGCCATTGTTTTCTTTGAGTATTTCAGTTGTACCTTCATCTTTCCTTACGCCATTTAAAGTAATGGAGCCATGATCACTATAGAGATTGTAATCATAAGCAAGAGGATCTCCCTTTAATTGTATATTTACTTTTCCTATGGTAGTATGTATATCAAGTTCATTTATTGCTGCATCGATTATATTGACATCAGCCGCAACATTCAGATCAACCAACATTTTTTTTACGGTCAGATATCCGGTCAGATCCACATAGCTATTTTCATTCACAATTTCTATCACATCATAAACTCTGTCCTCAGGCAAGTATACATACAATTGATAACCCGCCGCGTCTTGAGGCTTCAATTTTTCATTTTCTTCGATCGTAATCGCATTGTGCTCCTCATTGACCATAAGCTCCGGAACATTTTTCCCCCTATCTGTTTCAATTCGGATTTCATTTTCCGGCAGTTTGTGATCGCTTTCCGATACAGGACAAATCTTTATTCTTCCATATCGCATATGAAAATAAAGTTCTGTAATTTTATTTTCTGTTGAAAAAATTTCTATTTGATGCTCCATGCTTTGACTGATATGTAAAGAGTTTGTATCAGAGCATCCGCTGACCATGATCATTCCTCCCAATAATATACCAGTCAGATGTTTCAGCTTGCATCCTTCGCTCATTTCAATTCCTTCCTTCTGAACAAAACCATCCCCACCATGGTAGGAACAACAGCAAAAAAGACTGCGCCTGAATATATGATTTCAGGAATAATATAGAACGTTTCCTCCCCCAGCATTCCCTGAAAGCAATAAAAGTCAAACAACGGCCCCCCAGGCTGAAAATTCATAAAGAAAATCGATAACTCCCTGCGTATCCCTCCTACATAATACGGATTCAACGATCCTGCTGTATACGTCATACCATTGATCATATATTCGTCTTCAAAATATTCCTCCCAATGCAAAGCTCCTGTCTGGAACACAGGTATGAGCAAAAGAACCACCATTATACCTATACAGACGATAGCAGAAAACGCCTCATTTGGTATCAGCATTGCTGCCATTGTAAAAATACCCGCAAGCGCAATCATCAATGTATACATGCACAGAATATATAGCAGCACTTCCGTTTGTGTAAATATCTGAATCTTTCCCACATACAAACGTCCTGCGCACCAGTCTGCAATCAGATAAATTGTATACAAAACGCATCCAGACACCGCATTCGCAATAAAATTTGTCAAATAAATCTCCGCCCTGGAATATCCTGCCGCAATTTTATTTCGAAGTGTGCCGTTACTGTATTCTGTCCCCACAAAGCAGCTGCAATGCAATGCAAAATAAACTGCAAGAAAAAGTACCCATGTAAAAAGAAAATAGTCCAAAGACATCCCCTCTTCTACATAATGCCCCAATGCCCCATTGGTAAGTGCGACAATTTTATTGGAAAACCATGCACCGAGCGTGGGGCATACCAGTCCCAGCACTGCCGCAACCAGAATACCCACCCGAAATGTCGCACTCATCCTCAGACGGGCAAAGTTTGCATTCCACAATTTATACATATTTCCCTCCTGCTATTCAAGAATCACTGCAGTTCCTTTTTGCGAAACCTCAGCAAACCAATTACTGTAGTCAGCGCTATAAAGAAAACTGCCCCGCTGACAATAATACAGGGATTCAGATTCCCAATTCTCCGATCCAGTGCAAAAAATTCCATAAGCTGGCTTCCTGGCAGAAAATCTGCCAGAAACAGGACAATTTCCCGCGTTTTTTCCATCCCTTCCATCCATAAATAAACATCCGTCAGCTTATCTAACAAAAAGATTCCTGCACAGAAACCAGCCACTACTGCAATCACTGACATGCTGATCGAAATCACCTTGCTGGAAACCAGCATTGCGATACACGTGCTGATGGCCGAAACTGCAGCCATTACCATATAAATCGATATCACCCAGATAAAAATCTGATATTTTGTAAAAAAACTGAATTTCCCGATCAAAGGACGACCTGTACAGAAAGACATGATCAGATATGCCGTATATAACACACAGCCTGCCACAAGATTGGAAAGCAGATTGGAAAGATAAATCTCCGCCCGTGTGCATCCCGCTGTTATTTTATTGCGCAGCGTCCCTGCCCCATATTCACTGCTTATGAAAAAACTGCAAAACGCTGCCACCCCAAACGCTATTACATTGGAAAAAGTAAAGAAATAATGGTCTAAACTGTATGCATTCTCCGGCGCAGCGACTACCACTAACAAACGATGTCCATATACCGCACAAAAAACGCCCATAAAGGCCGATCCCACAACAGCAATCCTGAAAATCCCGTTGGCAAACAGACGTGCCAGATTTGCTTTCAGTAATTTCATCATTTTTTTCTCGCCCCCACCAGATTCATGAAATAGCTCTCCAGATTTTCCTCCTGCTCCGCGAAAGACACCACCCGGCAGTCTCTCTCCGCCAGCTTCAGAACCAGCCCTGTAATGTCGATCTCGCCATACACATTCGCCTCCGCTCCGGACAGCATCGTATACTCCAGACCAGATTCATCCAGTGTCTGACTGAAAGCGGATGCGTTCGTCACAACAATACGGGTTCTTTTCCGGCACTCATGCTCCAGCTCCTTCGCTGTGATCTCCTGCACGATTTTGCCCCTGTCGATAAAGCCGAAATGGGTAGCGATCTTTGCCAGTTCGTCCAGGATATGGCTGGAAATCAGGATCGTGATCCCCTGCTCCCGGTTCAGTTTCAGGATCAGTTCCCGGATCTCAATGATTCCCTCCGGATCCAGCCCGTTGATCGGTTCGTCCAGCATCAGAAAATCCGGATTACCTGCCAGACAGACAGCGATCCCAAGCCTCTGGCGCATACCGAGGGAAAAGTTTTTCGCTTTCTTTTTCCCGGTGTGCTCAAGCCCTACTAATTTCAGCAGCTCGGGAATATCGTCAAAAGAGGGCAGCCCTAAGATACGGTACTGCTGTTTCAGATTGTCCTCTGCCGTCATCTCCCGGTAAATAGAAGGAGTCTCCACCACAGCCCCCATTCGCTTTCTGGATCGGATGATATCCTTCTGTCTGCTGCTCCTCCCATAAAGCAAATATTCTCCCGATGTAGGTTCCTGCAGCCCGCAGACCTGCCGGAACAGGGTGGTCTTTCCGGCTCCGTTCTTCCCCACAAATCCGTAAATCGAGCCCTGGGGGACATGCATATCCAGCCCCCGGAGGGCTTCAAAATCCCGGTATTTTTTCCTCAGATTCTTTGTTTGTAATACATATTCCATCATTCCGCCTGTCCTCCGTAATTCTTTTGTATCTTTATCTTATCACAGAACTGCTAAGAAACCGTTAAGAGGACTGTTAAGAAATACGCAAAAAATCTTCTCACATGAAAAAAAGCGGCCGCGCAGGCGCGTGACCGCAAAACAAACTTCGTCTTTTTATTTTTCATCCGCCTCCGGCAGCCGCAGGCGGATGATCAGCTTCTGATCCCGATACTCTGCCGTGATCTGCCCCTTCATATTCTCCATCAGCAGTCTGGCGATCGACAGCCCCAGCCCCCTCGACCTGCGGGCGTTCTCCACGGTGTAGAAACGGTCAAACAGCCGCTCTACTTCCACATGGCTCAGTCCCGCCGCCGTATTGGCAAAAAGGATCTCCCCGTCATCCCGCAGCACAACCTCCAGGTCGCCGTCGCTGTATTTCAGGGCATTTCCCAGCAGATTGGAAAACACCCGGCCAAGGGCGGCGGCATCCGCCTGCCGGATGATCCTGACCTCTGTCATATGGATCTCCGGCGTGATCTGATATTCCTGGAAATTGGCGTAAAATGCAGCCAGGCTCTCCTGCAGCAGCCGGTTCACATCCACCGCCTCTCTCCGCAGTTCCAGTTCCGCCGAGGTATCCACAGAAAAATCAAACAGCTCCTCCACCATGGCCCGCAGTATCTCCGTCCGGTTCCGGATGATTCCCAGATACCGGGCCGCATTGTCCGAAACCGCCTCTTCTTCCAGCAGCTCCAGGTACCCCGCAATGGACGTCAGGGGCGTGCGTATGTCATGGGAGATATTGGTAATGGCGTTTTTCACCTCTGTATCTCCCCGCTGGAACCGGTGACGCTCTGCGCGCAGCACGCCGAGCTGAACATTGATATCGTCCGCCAGCCTGCGCATACAGGCGTCGTGGCTGCTGATTCCGATCTTCCTGTTGGTATCGCTCTTCAGCCTGTCCTCAAAAGCCTCACCGATTTCCCTAACTGTTTTCCGCATCAGATAAATTTTAGCTGCCATCGCCAAAATGATGGCAGCTAAAAAAACTATGATAAGATAACACCAGAACTGCATACCGTTTCTTCCTCCCCGCCGCTTTTACCTCATCTTAAATCCGATTCCCCAGACCGACTCGATATAGTCCTTCCCGCTCTCCTGGCGCAGCTTTGACCGCAGATGACTGATATGTACCCGCAGGGAATTTTCTGAACAGTCCGGCGTATCCTCACTGATGCAGTCCAGCAGCTGGATCTTGGTGATCACCCGCTGCGGATTTTTCATCAGCTGTTTTAAGATCGCGTACTCTGTCCGGGTCAGCCCCACGTCATGCCCGCTGACTTCCGCCGTGCACTTTTCCGTATCCAGAATCAGGTCTTCAAAGATCAGTCTGGTATCTGTCCCCTGTTCCGATCCCGGCGCGCTGCGCAGCCGGACTTCGATCCGGGCGGCCAGCTCCTTTAAATGGAAGGGCTTGGTCAGATAGTCCTCCGCCCCGGCCAGCAGCACGTTGACTTTATCGTCCACCTCCGCTTTTCCGCTGATCACGATCACCGGGATCCCCCGGATCTGAGACAGTACTTCCTCCCCCGTCACCCCGGGCAGCATCAGATCCAGCAATATCAGATCCGGCCGTTTCCCGGCAAGAATCAGCAGCGCCTCAGTACCGGAATAGGCGCGCAGTACGCCGTACCCTCGCCTGGTCAGCATCTCCTCAATCATGTCTCCAATATGGACGTCATCATCCACGATCAGTATCTGTTTCATCTTCCTTCCTGCCCCCTCAGACAGCGGGTGTCTGAGGCTGGGGCGAACCATAAGCTTCCACATCCTCAGACAGATCAATCCCTCCATATTTTTTCATAAATCTGACCGTAATCAGATATGCCAGAACTACAGCGGCAGCAATCAGAGCCGCCAGAATACATACAGCTGATAATACAATAATATGCAGCATCTCTCATTTCCCCTTTCCTCTGCTATGCCCATACAATATCGGTTTTCATGTTTCATCATAGCAGGGAAATGCTAATATATTATAAAGAAATTTGTTAAGATTTTTATAAAATGCTGCGATTCACAGCCGCTTTATCCCCACATACACATCAAAGCATATTTCCCCTGTTTTCTGCACATAATCCTACAGAGCAAACTTTTGATTGGAGAAATCTATGAACGACAGAACCTTATCCCGGCCGGAGAAATGGATCCTGACAGGCATCCCCGTACTCTTTGCCATCGGCTCCGGAATCCACTCACTCTACAGACTCCTTCATGAAAACTTCCTGGTGGGGCTGTTCGCCCCAGTGAACGAAAGCATCTGGGAGCACTCCAAAATGGTGATCCTTCCGGTCATTCTCTGGTGGCTGCTCTATGAGAAGATTCACGGCAGGCAATATGATATAGAGCGGAAACGCTGGTATGCAGGCGCACTCACCGCTCTGCTCGTCTCACTGGCCGCCATGCCCGCCATCTACTATTTTTATACTTCGGCTTTCGGCGCGGAGCTCCTGTGGGTGGATATCCTGATCCTGCTGGCCGCCCTGAGTCTGGGACAGCTGCTGGGATTCCATATCTATCGCCGCAGCGGCGGACTGCCGCCGGGGCTGGTGATCGCCGCCTTTGCGGCAATCCTCTTCCTGTTTGCACTGTTCACCGTTGCCCCTCCGCATCTGCCTCTGTTTCAGGACAGTATGACAGGCGGCTATGGGATCCCGGGCGCAGGCTGATGCTGTAAAACAGCTTCACAGCACGCTTCTCTTCCCCCATGGAGAGCTCTAAGGAAAATCCCAGCGGATCTCCGTCTGCTTGTCGCAGTGCGCCAGTCCCACATAACGGACTGCTCCCTTCATTTCCGCATCGTATTTCTTTTCCCGGATCTGGTTCACCGCCTCCCCGGCCAGCTCTCCCAGATCCTGCGAAGTATCCTTCGTGTATTTAAATTCCAGAACGATGTTGGCATCCCCCGGCTTCTTCGCGTACAGGAGAATATCTCCCCGCCCCTGTCCGCTTTCCCGATTGCTTTTCACAATATAATCCTTCTCTAAGAACGCGCAGATACCCAGCATCATCATGTGGTAACTGTTTTCGCTCTTTAAGTCATAGCAGGACGGCAGCTCCAGCAAAATCCTCTGATATGCCTCCGCAAACGATTCCATATCTCCCCTTTGCAGATCCTGGAGCATCATCCACAGATCGCTCTCCTCCACCTGCAGAGAAAACGCCGTCAGCTCCCGGAAAGCCGTCCACACTTCCCGGTCCGGCACCCGCAGCCTGTAAAAATCCTCTCCCAGCTGCTCCTCGATGGTCAGCATCCCGGCATTGACCAGAAGCCCCCACAGAGATGCGTCGTTCGCCTCCTCATAATAAGCCGTGGATAATTCTGCCACAACATCTGCATATTTTTGCTCAATCAGACGTCGATAAGAGGCTGCAAAGGACGTTTCCCGCTGGCTCAGCGCATGTTTCAGAATACCGTTCTCACTGGTGTTCACCCAGTAAGGCTCCAACTTTCTCCTGGCGGCGTAACAGGAGATCGACCATGGATTGTAAAGCTCCGCGCCGCCGATCTGATAACCGTCGTACATGGCTCTGACCTCGTCCGTAAACGATACCCCGCAGTATTCCAGCAAAGCCCGCACCTCGTCCTCCGTAAATCCAAAACAGTCTCCATACTCAGAATCTCTGACGGTACAGACCATCAGATGATTCAGTCCCGAAAAAATATTCTCCTTTGCCACACGCTGGATACCGGTCAGCAGCGCCTTTTCCAGCGAAGGATTTCCTTTCAGAGCCGCGCTCATCAGGCCGGACAGCACATCCCGGACAGCGTCGTAATACCCCTTCTCACTGGCGGAAAGAAACGGCGTATCATACTCGTCCAGGAATAAATACACTTTCTTCTGATAAATGTCCTCTAACATCTGGCATAAAACAGAAACAGAATCCTTCAGACAACTCCGCAGCTCCTCGGAATCCTCTGCCCGCCGGAGAATCTGATAAATGTGATAAAACTGCGCGCTCCTTTCTCCCGGCAGACCGCTGCCATCCACAACAGGGAGATATCTCCTGTACTCACCCAGCAATGTACCGCTCAGCTGGCGCAGCATTCCCTCCGCACTGTCCGCCTTAACATTCAGGAAAGACAGCGCCACCACCGGATGGCGGTTCAATTCACACATCCAGCTGCTTCTGCTGATCTTCAGTCCCTCAAACAATGCCGCTGAATCCTTCGTACCATCCAGGAACTCTGCGAGCATAGACAGATTCAGCGTCTTGCCAAAACGCCTCGGCCTGGTGATCAGCGTCACCTGATACCAGGACTCTAAGAACTCCCCGATCATCTGTGTTTTGTCCACATAATAGGTATTCTTTTCCCGTATGAACCGAAAATCCTGTGCCCCGACCGCCAGCCTGCGTTCCATTTTCCCCGGCTGTTTCTGCGCTCTCCTTCCATAAGAAACCGGATCTTCCATCAGCAAACCGGCCGGATTCCCGCTAAAACCTCTGTGTCTGCCGAACAATTCATCCAGGGAACAATCCAGCACATCGGCGATCTGTTCCAGCACCTCAAAATTCGGTGACCGGTTCCCATTTTCATAGTTTGCATAGGAAGACCTGGAAATGCCAAGACGCTGCGCGATCTGCGCCTGCGTATATCCATTCTTCCTGCGAAGCGCAGTCAGATACTCCGAAAACTTCGTTTTCATCCTCCCGTCACCTTCCGTCCTGTTTTGATACCTTCATCATACCACGATTCGCGTCAAATCGCAACATTCCGATAGTTTCATTTTGAAACTCTTTATCCATCATCAGCGTCGCGGGCTGGAATCGGTGGCGCTGGTATGGCAGTTTAAAGCCAAACTGCACTTGATCTTCTCCCGGAAACAGAGTAACGATGGTGATATACCAAACAAACAAGGAGTCTGTCGTATAGGAAAACACAATATCCGACCGGCAGAAGAGGAAATTGGGAATCTTCTGCCGGTCTTCTTATTTATCATTATGTGGTACAGCGCCACCGGCGCCATTCTTACGCAGAACGGATTTCAGACCATCCTGATCCTGTTTCTGGCAGCAGGCCTGCTGCCTGTGTACCAGGCGGTCAACAGTATCCGCCGGGCTTTTTTTACAGTATCCAACAGCGCACGTAAAAACGCGTCGCTCTCGGCGAACATCTTCCGGTCGCTGTTCAAATGCTCTGTGAAATCCTCTGTGTTCTTAATCATGTCAGGGGAAAGATAATGCGTATCGGACAACGTCGCGATTTTCAGCGTTTCCGTATCCACCCGCGCTGCATCCGCAGCGCTGTTGCCCCGGCTCACGGTTTTGTTTTTTCCGTATACGTAAAGAACGGCGCCCGCTGCGGGGCGCCGTTTTCACTTCCTCTGTCTTTCAGTTCCGGAACATCATCCAAAACTTTTTATCTGCTTTTTCTCCTTCTGACTGCCGCTGTCAGGACTGCTGCAGCTGCTGCGGCTGCCACTCCGCCGTATACAAACGGGAGCGCCCGGTCTCCGGTCTTCACAGAATCAGATCCTTCCACCTTCTGGTCAGAACCTCCCTGGGTCTGATCGCCAGACTGGTTCTGATCGCCGCCAGGCGTCTGGTCGTCGCCGGGAGTCTCATTTCCGCCAGGCGTTACATCCTCACCGGGAGTCTCGTCTCCGCCAGGTGTTACATCTTCACCAGGCTCCTCATCCCCGCCAGGCGTCACTGCCGGGTTATCGGTCAGCTGGTACGCCGCTACGGTGCCGGACACCTCGCAGGCTGCCAGGAGATATGCCTCCCCGTCTTCGCTGTCTGCCGCCGGGATAAAGCACAGGCCTTCCGGCGAATTATCCCCTGCAATATCCTCGCTGTAGTCACGGGAATTGATATAGTTGGCAAATACCGTGTTCTCCGGATCTGTGATGTCATATACCATCACGCCGCCCACTCTCTCCAGTCCGACAAAGGCGTAGATTCTCTCGCCGACAGTTCCCACTGTCACGCTCTCCACCTCCGGGCCTTTCTTGCCGGAGCGGTCATCGATCGTCTTGTCATCGTTGGAGCAGTTGAAATGCTCCGGAACATATTCCGCCGTCTTTGCCTCGATCTCGCTGCCGCTGTCGTAAACCTCTGTCAGCCCCTTCTCATCCGCGCGGAATACGCTGAAGGAACGTCCGCCGTACAGATAGTCTACGCCGTCCTGCAGGCCGTCATAATCCTCACTGTTAAAGAATACCACTTTTCCTGTCAGGCCGCTGTTCTCCGCCGTGATCTTTCCGCTGGGAGAGGTCTCGCCATCCTTGAAGTTACGCTCATCTTCGTTGAGATAGAAGCTTTCGGAGCCTTCCTCGCCCCACTCCCTGGCGTCGCCCTCATTGGCTGTAACCAGATAATCGGTTCCGTCCTCCGCAGTATAGAGGGCAATGCTGTCCGGCATGCGGATTCCCATCAGCCCCTCGTAGGTCTTCGGATGATATGCCTCATCCTTCTTGTCGATATCCACCGCTGCTTTGCTGTAATCCTCATAGCCTGCGGAATATACGCCTGTGACTGCACTGGTCTTCAGATCAATCACCGCAATGGCGTTTGCCTCCTGAAGGGTCACATAGGCTGTGTCGTTTCCTGCCGCAATGTATTCCGGCTCGAAGTCCACAGACGGATTTACGCCCTTCTGAAGAACGATACCTGCATCCGCAAGAGCCTGTCTTGCCTCTGCGCTGTCATATGCTTCAAAACCGATCGTGGCTACCGTACCGTTCGCCGGGTTATATCCCTCCCCGTCTCCGGTCAGCGCGATAACCGTCACCGTACCCGCCGGATCTGCGATACCCTCGCCGTATCCTTCTCTCGGCTCGCCTTCGTTGGCCGTCAGGATCCTGGAACCATCCGGGGTAAAGGTCACCATATCCGGCTGTACTCCTGTCTCATAAGCAGCCTCAAACTTCAATGTTCCATCCGCATTGCAGGTGAAGACTGCCACACGGCCGTTGTCGGTATAACCTTCTGCCTGGATGGCTGCCGCCAGCAGCTTTCCGTCCCCGGAAATCGATACGGAGGTCATATCCCCGTAAGTAAATCCTTCACACTTTTCCTCAATGACAGATTTCACATCGATATCATTTCCGTCCAGCAGATCCACGTTCTCTTTGGACTCCATATCTTTGATGGGAATCGCTGTCAGGTTTCCGGTCTGTCCGTTCACTGCGTAAGCCCAGCCGGTTACCGTATTGTAGTCTACGATCTCCATCACGCCGCCGTCCGCGTTGCTCATGCCTGCGTCATAGCGTGCTTCCTGCCGGATATCAACGGTGGCGTTTCCGTTCTCTGCACCTGTCGCCTTCGCGCCGCCGTCTGTATTCTTGGTCACGCGGAAGGAATCGATCTGTTTGCTGTCAGGATCTGCACTGTCGCCAGCCAGATTGTAAACGTTGACAGAGATCTCATCTCCCTGTACATCGAACACCGCGTAGCTGGGGCTGTATTCCTGGTTCCACTCCTGATTTCCGATCGGGAGATTTCCTGCCAGGTAAGCCTGGGATCCGGTCTCCCCGTTTGCCAGAACCGGATAATCTGCATTGTTGGCCTTATCCACAGAAGCGAACGGCGTGTAGTACTGCATATCGGAGCAGCAGTTTCCGGTGAGATAAATAGTTCCGTCCGGATCGTAATAGGTATCCAGCCGCTCTGCGTTTCTCTGTCCTTCTTTCAGCACATAGCTTCTGGAATACACATGGTCATGTCCGCCCAGGACGAAATCCACGTCAAATTCATCCATGACTTTCTCAAACCCGGCGTCCACATAGTTCTCAATATCCGAGTCCGCCGCATGCTTGGCCACCGTCTGGGTGGATTTGTGGTGGGTGACGATCAGCCAGTCATACTGTCCCGCATACTGGTTCTTCGCCGCACTCATGGTGGTACGGAAATTCTCTACCATGGCCTCCGCCTCGGAGTTGTCTTTGGATGCGCTGGGAACACTGGCGTTGCCTGCGTTCTCCTCATCGTTTCCTCCCGGATAAGCTCCGGTATTGAGGGTGACAAACAGCACGTTGTCATAGAGATAATAGTAATTTCCTTTGGTCTCCATCTCCCGGCGCTCGGTAAAATCAT
Source organism: uncultured Lachnospiraceae bacterium (assembly GCA_944380065.1). Lineage (GTDB taxonomy): Bacteria > Bacillota > Clostridia > Lachnospirales > Lachnospiraceae > Eubacterium_I. The sequence goes on along the minus strand of CALWGM010000058.1, from coordinate 601 downwards.
ACTGACCTTCCGCATTGGGCGTCACGCCGTTGGATTCGGAGCTATTTGCGATCTCATCCGCTGTAGCCTGGATATAGTTTCCATGGCTCTGGCTGGTACCGTTGTTCTGGCCGCGGAAGGTGGTCTTTACCTGCTCCAGAACTCCATTCTCATCCACACCTGCCACCGACATCTCATTGGGCAGATTGAAATGATCCTCGAACATATAATGTCTGTCATGGTTGCCTACGGCCGGGGCATACAGAATGGAGGACATCTCCTCCGGCGCGAAAAAGGCCGCGTACTCGCTGGACTTGCCCCAGCTCTGATCCTCCACCTGGTCGCCGGCGGATACCACAAGATCCACCTCCGCCTCTGCCAGTTCCTTCGTCATCGTCGCCCAGCCGGTCTGGTTGGTGCCATCAGACGGATTCCAGCCCTTATCGTCATTAGACTGATCTTCCTTGATCTGCGGATCGCTGGTGAAGCCGAATTTGAATCCGTCTTCTTTTCCTGTTTTGTAAGTATACGCTTCCGACCAGGTCTGTCCTCCATCATAGGAGATCTGATACGTATAGTCCGTGTCCGCCGCAAGACCGTTCACCGTGGCGGTGCATACCAT
>CALWGM010000057.1 GCA_944380065.1 uncultured Lachnospiraceae bacterium | reverse complement strand
TGATGCAATATAAAATTCTGATTGTAGACGACGAACCCATGCTGGTACGGCTGCTGGCAGATTATCTGGGGGATCTGGGATATCTGCCTTACACGGCGTACGACAGCATACAGGCCATGGACAAGCTCTTACGCCCCGGCGGAAGCTGGTGTATCGCGGCAGTCAGATCGGAATGGTTGCGCTGCCTGTGGTATTTTCCCTTGGGGGGATTCTGCTGTGCGGCCTTGCGTTTTACCGCAGGAAACTGAAAACGCCGATTCTGCTGTTGTCCTCAGCGGCAGAGCAGATTGCCTGTCAGAATCTGGATTTCCAGATCTCCTATAAAAGCGGGGATGAGATGGAGGCGCTCTGTACATCCTTTGAACAGATGCGCCGGACACTCCGGGAGAACAACCGGAAACTCTGGGAAATGGTGGAGGAGCGCAGACGGCTGCAGAGTTCGGTGGCACATGATCTGCGGAATCCCATCGCGATTATCCGGGGATATGCCCAGTATCTTCAGATGCAGCTTTCCAGAGATGAAATAAACAGAGAAAAAATAGATGATCTGGCAGATAATATTCTGGAAACTTCCCGCAGACTGGAGCGCTATACCGATTCCCTGCGGACGATCGGCCGTCTGGAGGAGCTGGAAATCCGGCCGGTATCTCTGGATTTTTCAGAGCTTTCTTCTGACATGAAAAATGATTTTCTCCTTCTGGCCAAAGAAAAGAATCTGGAGCTTGTGTGGGAAAATAACATACCGGAAAAGAATGTGATTCTGGACGCGCAGGTGCTATACCGTATTCTGGAAAATCTGATTGGAAATGCGCTGCGGTTTGCAGGGGAACGAATTGAAGTTATGTTTTTTAGGGAAAACGGATTCCTGGCGGTTACTGTCGCCGATGATGGAGCGGGATTTCCGGAACAGATGCTGAAGGAGGGGGAAGCATATGCAGGTACAGGCAGTGATAGGGAACATATGGGAATCGGACTGATGATCTGCCGGATTCTCTGCCGGAAGCATGGAGGAAAGCTTTGGCTGTCCAATTCTGGCCAGGGTGGCGGAGTTGTCAGAGTTATTCTGGCGGAGGGAAAGTATTCCGGCCTGTCGGCTGGCAGCCGCACAGGTGAGAATACTTTGACCGAAATCTGACTTTTGTGATTTAAGATCTTCTTGTTAAAAAGTTCGCGGAAATGGAAAGACGCTGTGTATAAGGCGCAGTAATCTTTGCCGCGAAACAGGATATGTGCGGGCAAAAGCGCACAGACGAAAACAAGGAGGTCTTTTTGTATGCGAAAAAGAATTGCAGTATTCATGCTTGCCGGGGCAATAGCCTGTCTGACAGCCTGCGGGAATGCAGATCCGGGAGAGAGTGGAGACGGACTGTCCGGCAGCAGTGAAAAGGAAGTATCCGGCGGGTCCGGAAAAGAGGAGCAGGAAGATCCTTCAGACGCTGCGGGAACCGGCAGTCTGACATCACTGTTCCAGCAGCAGGGAGCGTTTACGCGTTTCTGCAGTACAGACGGGGGATTTTATTATCTGACAGAAAAGGAAACAGAGCTTGCTGACGGAAGCTATGCGCCGCATCTGATGTATATGGATTATGCTTCCTGCCAGGAGGTATATCTGTGCAGCGACAGCAGCTGCCAGCATAATACGGAGGATTGTACTTCTGTACTGAAGGGGGCCACCCTGGAGGGAAGGATTTTTATCTGGGACGGGTATCTTTACTTTCTTGACCGGGATGCAGACGCCGGAGGAACTGTCATTACGGATCTGACAGGAGAAACGGATATAGAAGCAGAACAGGCGGAACTGTATCGTATGAACCTGGATGGATCCGGCCGGGAACTGGTTTACCAGTTTGAGGCAGGCGCCACAGTGGAGGATCTGGCTCTGGGCGGAAAGGAAGGCATCCATTTTGTGACGAAAAAACTGGGGAGCAGCCGGGGAGATTCCGGAACTTATGCCACCACATCAGAAAGGAAGCTGATCTGTCTGGGTCCGGACGCCGGACAGGCAAAGACGGTCTGTTCTCTGGATTTTGGGGACGGCTGGAGCTGGGAAGTAATCGGATGCGGAGGAAACCGTGTTGTTCTGAAAGCATACCGGTATCCGGAGGGAATGACAGAGGAGGAGGCTTCGGCGCTGGATTCAGACCAGTATATGGAGGTGTTGAAAAACAGCAGCATTGTCTATGCCGCGCTGAATCTGGATACCGGGGAGAAAAAAGAACTCCTCACCCAGTCCGGAAGGGAGACTGTCTCAGCGCTTGTTCTGGATGGTTATCTGTATACGTCCAGCCAGTCCGGGGACGACATTGCAAAAACAGATCTGGTTACCGGGAAACAGAGTATTCTGTGCGGCCTTCCGGAGAATTATCTGTATCAGACCCTGGGGAACCTGCTCTGCTGTATCAGCTATGATTCCCTGGAAGATGGCGGCTATTATCTTGTGAATCCGGATACCGGGGAGGTTTCCCGCTGCAGTCTGAGAAATCAGTCGCTGGACTTTCCGCTGGATCTGATGGCCGTAACCGGGAACCGTGTGCTGGCAGTTTATGATTATGAATACACTGATCTCGGGGATGGTTCCTATGAGATCGACCGGTATCAGTACGGGCTGATCGACCTGGAGGATCTGAAGAACAGTGTGGCAGATTTTGTGCCTGTCAAAATGATCGGGGAGGGGATCTGAACATGTTGGAGCTGCAGAATATTTCAAAACATTATGGAACGAAAACAGCGCTGAGAGATGTGTCTCTGACACTGAGGCCGGGGATTTACGGACTGCTGGGACCCAACGGCGCCGGGAAATCTACTCTGATGAATATTATCACGGGGAATCTGAAACCTTCCGGAGGAAGTGTTCGGTGGGATGGAACCGAAATTGGCGCTATGGGAGCAGCTTACCGGAGTCTGCTGGGGTATGCGCCCCAGCAGCAGGGACTTTATGACAATTTTACCGGTATCCGTTTTCTTTCCTATATGGCGGCTTTAAAGGGAATCCCCAGACGGGAACAGAAGGAGGAGATCCGCCGGGTCCTGGATTTTGTGAATCTGTCAGAGGCGGCGCGCCGTCCGGTGGGAACCTATTCCGGCGGAATGAAGCAGCGGATTCTTGTGGCCCAGGCAGTCCTGGGAGATCCCTGTCTGATTGTCCTGGATGAACCCACAGCCGGACTGGATCCCAGGGAGCGGGTGCGCATCCGGGAAAATATCCGCGCCATGGCCGGAGAGAGAATCATCCTGGTATCTACCCATGTGGTCTCTGATATCCAGTCTGCTGCAGATGAAATCATCCTTCTGGATCTGCTCCTTTTGTCCCTGTGTTTTTCCCTTGCCTTTTCCAATGTTATGGCTATGGAGGACAGTAAAGGGATGTGGGGACTTCTGGCTGCTTCACGGGCGGGCCGGAAAAGGGTGATATTGTCCAAGTGGCTTGTCTGTGTGCTGATTTCTGCCATCATGACGCTGCTGCCCTGGATTTGTCATTTTCTGTCTGTTTCCCGGGGTTATCCTATGGGAGAAATGCTGGCGGGCATCCGGAATATTCCGCAGTACAGAGAGTTTTTCCTGGACATGCCGGTGTTGGTCTTTCTGATCCTGTCTGTATCTGTGCAGATAGCGGCAGCGCAGATTATGTCATTTGTGATTCTCTGCCTGTCCGGATGGAGAAAGAACTATTTCCAGACTCTGTTTCTGGCGCTTCTGCTGTTTGCTGTGCCGCTGGCGCTGGCAGAAATGGGACTGGATGTAATGCAGTGGTTTTCCCTGTGGCCTGTTTATGGGTGGCCCGGGGCTCTGTAGCAATAGACTGTAAACGAGGTATGATTTAGGGAAGGGGAATTTTAAAGTCAGGAAAATGCTGTTTGTTTCCTTCGGGAAAAGCCCGGGATACCGGTCTCTGAAAGGAAAACTGCTGTGAAAGTCGGCGGATATCTGATATAATATGAGCACTGGGCGAGGTATCATGGATTTATTCAGCATTTTTTCTGAACTGTAAGTTATGGTATCGTTCTTCATGGAGAAGAATACAGTCATGGAGGTGAAGCTATGCTGACGATTATATATGGAAATGTGAAAAACAGCATCTATAATACAAGTGTATTATGAGTCCTGTTTTGGGACAGATTCCTCCGGAGCGGCTGTCCGGAGGGGTGAAAACGCTGCTGTTGATTTTAAATGAACCGGACAGAATTTTTAACGCGTCTACATGCGGGGATAATTGTGCAAAATGGATTCTTGAAATAGGAAAACAAAAAGATATCACAATCAATCTCAGGCATATGATGAGTTTTGGAAAAGATACGGAATTTGAAATAAAAATTCAGAATGGCGGCGAAATCGTGCATTCCATGAAGGAACTGGTTCCGATCGCTCATCATTATCTGACAGAAATGCAACAGGAGTGCTGGATATGAAAGGTTCCCATAGAGTAATAGTAATATCCGGATGAGGGAGAACCTTGTATAT
>CALWGM010000056.1 GCA_944380065.1 uncultured Lachnospiraceae bacterium | reverse complement strand
GCAGGGGAACTTTTATATCATCCGGCAGTTTCCCCAGAGCTTCTTCCCTCAGAGCTTCCGGAATCGGATATATGATTTCCGCCATACTGCCCGCTATGGCTGCTATGGTATCGGAATCTCCCCCGATGGAGATCGCCAGCCGGATCACATCCTCGTAAGAATTCCCTTCCAGAAACGCCTCTATGGCCTGGGGAACCGATCCCTGGCAGCTGACATCAAACTGATAATGCGGCCGGATCTGATCCAGGGTAAAATCCATATCATAATAGGACTCTGCCATTTCCCTGATTTCTGCAGGAGAAGCGCCCGCGCGCAGCCGACAGATCGCCTCCGCCACAGCCTGAGCGCCTTTGATTCCCTCCGGATGATTATGTGTGACAGCCGCCGACCACTCTGCCAGTCTTCTCGCCTCCTCCGGTGTTTTTGCTGCCCAGCCGCAGCAGGATACTCTCATGGCCGAGCCATTCCCCCAGCTGTTGTATGGCTGATGCTGCCCGGATCTTACCCATCTCCGGAAGCTTCCGCCATATCCCGCATCCGGATATTTTTTCGCATACCGTACAATCGCATCCCGCACATTCCGCGTAAAAATATCCTCCGCATCCGCTCTGTCAGTCCAGCCAGCTCCTGCCTCCTCAAAGAAACGCAGGATTCCCACCGTCACTGCCGCAGTAAGCACTGTATCATCCGTAAAACGGCATCCGGTTTTTATCAGCTTTTCCGGCTTATACTTTATATTATTCCATTCATAAACAGAACCTGCAATGTCTCCAATCGCCGCACCCAGCATAACCTCTCCTCCTTATTCCATGCTGATAAACGCGCAGTCTTCTGCCGCGTTATAAATTCCGTAAAAGGGCAGACAATCCTCTGTCTCCGGATCAAAATACATGCCGGTCCAGCTTAAGAAGCCCTCCGGAATCTGATCAACAGGCATTCCCGCTGTAAAAATCTGCAGTTCGTCCGTTCCTGTCAGTCCGTAAGGTCTGGCATACACATAACGGACGCCGTCTTCATAATATTCCTCTCCTTCGGTTCCCTCTGTCTGCAATGCATCAATCTTCACCGACCAGATAGCACCTTCTGTCCGCTCCGGTTCAGAAAAACGCCCGCTGAAACGGCAGATATAAACGGTACCGCCGGGATAGCCTTCCCCGGTCAGACCCATCTCTGAATCATGGTATACGCCGCTGAAGCTTCCATCATCTGCCAGTTCCAGGTCAGTGCTCCACGCCCCGGCGCCGCTGGAAAACACAAAATGCTCCGGCATTTCATCAAACAGGGCGATTCCCTCTTCCTCCGAAGTTTTTGAAATACCGCCCTGTTCTGAAATATCATTTTCTGCTTCTGATACACTTTCCGGCTCAGATATTTCTGCTGATTCTTCCCTGCTCTCACTGTCAGGCCCACTGACCGATTCTCTTCCTGCAGCATCCTCTGTCCTTGCTTCAGACTCCGTTGGAACCGGCTCCATCTTCCCACAGGCAGGCAGCAGCAGAAGTGCGCAAATACCAATAGCCGCAAGCCTATATGCTTTCATTTCTTTCCCGCTCCTTTCTACACGACAAATTTACCTGACCACAAAGTTCATGCTGCGCTCCGCGTGCATTCCCTGAGTGTTCTCCTGATCCTATCACATCTGCGTACCAAAAATGCCAGGGGGGCATCTTACCCTTTTCGGAACTCCCTCGGGCTTTTCCCGATCCATTTTCGGAAACTCTCCGCGTAATAACTCCCGCTGCCAAACCCGGTCTCCATGGCAATTTCTGTGATGGTTTTATCTGTATTTTTCAGCAGGTGCATGCTCTTGTTCAGCCGGTACTGCATGAGATACCGGTTCGGCGTCTCTCCCAGATATCTGGCAAACAATTTACAGCATTTGCTCTGCCCTACCATGCCGGCAGCCGCAATTTCCGAAAGCGAAATCCTGTCCATATAATTTTTCTGGATAAAACCAATCATGTTTTTCATGATTACCAGATCGCCGTCCTGCAGTGTCCCGGTCGTCTTTTCCAGCGGTATATGTTCATACAACAGGCTCCAGACCAGTAAAAAGGCTGCCTGTACCTGCAAGGCGGCAGTTTTTTGCTCCCTGACCTCATACATCCTCCCAATCAGCGCCCAGATCTGACGCTGCCAGGAAATGTCCGCATGCAGGCAGAGATATGGCAGCCCGCTGCGCCTGATCACAGGCAGCACAAAATCGTGCTCATATGCAGGCGTTGCGCCAAGCAGCATCGGATGCAATAAAATACAGATAAACTCACATTCTTCCCGATCAGATGAAAATCCAAAGTGCATCTGGCGGGAATTTATAAACACGCCCTCCCCTGCGCACAGGCCAAAAATTTCTCCATTCACACTGTACTGCATCTGTCCTGACAAAACCGCGATCAGCTCGATGTCATCATGCCAGTGGCTGGGTGCCGCATAATTCGGATAGGAAGAAAGAAAATCCCTGCTTATCATCACCGGATAATCCGGATCGTCATACTGTACCTTTTCCGAATAATCATCATTGACAACCATCAGATTCATCCTCGCTGTACCATCCCTTCCGTATTCGCAGGATTGTTATAAAGCTGCGCAATATTTTAATGGAAATCATTCTGCTTCCACAATATAATTATAAATCTGTGAGACCTGCTGTCAAGCAGGCAATCATCAAAAAATCTGGAGGGAAATCATGGTTCACTTACTTTTGGCAATTATATATCTCGCGTTTATCAGCCTCGGCCTGCCGGATTCCCTGCTGGGATCTGCCTGGCCCTCCATGTACCGGGAATTCGGGGTATCCGTTTCCTTCGCCGGAATCCTGTCCATGATCATCGCAGCCGGCACCATTGTTTCCAGTCTGCAAAGCGACCGCCTGACCCGCAGGCTGGGAACCGGAAAGGTCACGGCGATCAGCGTGGCAATGACTGCCGTCGCCCTACTGGGATTTTCCTTTTCCGGTTCCTTTTGGATGCTCTGTCTGTGGGCCATCCCCTATGGCCTGGGCGCCGGAAGCGTGGACGCCGCACTGAATAACTACGTTGCCCTTCATTACGAAAGCCGTCATATGAGCTGGCTCCACTGTATGTGGGGTCTGGGCGCCACATTGGGTCCTTATATCATGGGCTTTGCCCTTTCCGGCGGCCATGGCTGGCATGGCGGCTACCGGTATATCGGTATCATTCAGATTACACTGACGGTGATCCTCTTTTTCAGCCTGCCGCTCTGGAAAAGGCGGACGCCGGAACAGCTGGCCGCCACCGCCTCATCCGGGAAACCCCTTTCCCTGAAGCAGATCCTAAAAATTCCCGGAGCAAAAGAAGTGATGGTCTGTTTTTTCTGCTACTGTGCAGCAGAACAGACCGCCATTTTATGGGCCAGCAGCTATCTGAACCTTTACAAAGGGGTTCCGGCTGAGACCGCAGCCAGCTTTGCCAGTATGTTCTTTATCGGGATTACCGCCGGAAGAGCGCTCAGCGGATTTATCACCATGAAGCTGAACGATACCCAGATGATCCGCCTGGGACAGGCGCTGATTGCCGTCGGCATCGCCATTCTCCTGATTCCCGGTTCTCAGACCATGTCCCTGATCGGTCTGATGGTGATCGGTTTTGGCTGCGCGCCGATCTATCCCTGCATCATCCACTCCACGCCCGCACACTTCGGCGCGGAGAACTCCCTGTCCGTCATCGGCGTCCAGATGGCCAGCGCCTATGTGGGAAGCTGTCTGATGCCGCCGCTGTTCGGGCTGATCGCCAACCATATCTCGGCAGCGCTGTTTCCTTTTTACCTGCTGGTAATACTGATCGTGATGGTAATCACACATGAAATGCTGGTCAGGAAAGCCCCGGTCAGATAAAAATTATATCTTCTGCAAATATGAAAATCCCCCGTTATCTGTTTTTGTATGATAGAATGAATTTCTATGCAGAAACAGATAACGGGGGATTTTTCCGCATGGTCTACTGGAAACGATTTGCACATTCCCATTTTTCTACATCCGTCTTAGTTTTCCCTCCTTTCCATGAATCCGCCGGAAGGTTTCAAAGCAGGTGCCATCCGGCTGCAATGTTTTCTCCAGCATTGCCTGGATGACAGCTTCCCGGAACTCCGGTTTCACTTCTTCCGGAACCTCCCGGAGAAATGGTACGATACTGGGCTGGTCGATCCATTTTATGATCTCATCCGCATCCGCAAAATATCTGTCCCTGTTGACCTCAGTAATCGTATAATCGCTGAACCCGCTGCCCACAATCAGCTTTTCATATTCTGTCTTTGACGGCATATACCAGGGCCATTCAAAATCCATAAAATACTTTTTGTATTTTCCCGACTGGATCATCTTCCGGATCACTCCATAAAAATTGGCACAGTTTCCATCGCCGCCAAAGTCCCACGCGATGATCCCACCTTTTCTCAATGCAGAAAAGACATTGCTTAAAAGCCTTCTGTGATCCTTTACCCAGTGCAGGGCAGCATTGGAAAAAATCACATCAAACTGATTCTGAAAATCAATCTCGTTAATATCCATATGGAGAAACTCCAGATTGTCCCTCACTCTCTTCCGGGCTGTCTCAATCATCCCCTCAGAAGCGTCAATCCCCAGGACTTTGCCATCCGGCACAAGACATGCCATCTGCTCTGTCAGTCCGCCGTCTCCGCAGCCCAGATCCAGAATGGATTCATTTCCTTTCAAAGAGATCTCCGCAATCAGACTGTTTCCCCACTCTCTCTGATGCTTGGAAGCCTTCTTATATTTTTCTCCGTCAAATTCAAAAGCTTTCATTTTCTGACTCTTCCTCATCCCGGAGCAGCCTTTCCAACAGATAACTCCGGTTTTCAATAAACATTTTCGTAATCTGGTAACTGTCGGTCTCCTCATAAGAGACCTTCTGCACCCGGCCGTCATCAAAGGAATAAATATCCGCATCCGGAGTTCCCAGCAGGATCGGCGAATGGGTGGCGATAACAAACTGGGAGCCCCGCTGCGCCATCCTCACCAGATAGATCAATAACGTCAGCTGACGCTGGGGAGAAAGCGCCGCCTCCGGCTCGTCCATGAAATACAGTCCCGGTACATCCACACTCTGGATAAATTCCAGAAAGCTTTCTCCATGTGATCTGGCATGATAATCCGTCAGATTGTATTCACGCACTGCAGCAGAAGCAACATTGTAAAAACTCTCGGCCCGGAGAAAATAACTCCATTCCGGCCTGGAAATTCCTCTGCACAGTGTGATTGCGGATCCCAGTTCCGAATAATCGTCATAGGTGCTGAAATTATAATTGGCAGTCCCGCCTTCGGGATTCAGCCCGCAGGCAATCGCCAGCGCCTCCAGCAGCGTCGATTTTCCAGATCCGTTTTCTCCGGCAAAAAAAGTAATATTTTTCTGGAAAGTAAAGGAATCCAGGACGCGGATGGCCTCAATGTCCGCCACATAGGAACGACCGATTTCCCCGCTCCAGTCAATTGAAAAAGAACGTATGTACATTATCGCAGTTTCTCCATCACAAAATTAGTAAGAAAAATCCCTTTCCGTTCCACCTGCTGCTGCTTCACCACGCGATACCCCCTGCTCTCAAAAAAGGGTCTGGCAGTAATGGACGCATGGACAAAAATTCTGCCAGAAACGGCCTGCTCCAGCTGGTCACAGAGAGCAGACGCAATTCCCTGTCTCTGATAATCTTTGTGTACAAACAGGCGATCCAGATAACCGTTCTCGTCTATATCCCCAAACCCCACGATTCTGTTATTCTCTGTCGCAACAATACTGTAGTGGGCAAGCAGCGATTCATTCCATCCATCCAGATCCGGCTCCTCCGGCGCCCAGACATCCACCTGCTCTTTTGTATAATCCCGCATATTTACTGTATGTACCGTATTGTAAAACAATTCTGTGATCTCTTTACGGTCCGAAGACTGATATGTTCTGATCTGCATTTTTCTGTCCTCCGGCTCCCAGTTCAAAATGATATTTTGCAATCCCCAGATCAACCTTGCTGTAAAACCCAGTTCCCGCTTCTGCCCTCACAGTATTTCCATCCAGGGAAAAAACAAATTTCTGCTGGTTCATGGCCGTAGGCGCCAGCAGCGCCGCATCGATCCCCTTCAGAAACCATTCGGGCGGCGTTGTCTGTGTACGCATTACCTGTTCTCTGGATTTTGATTTGTGAGAAACACCAGCCGTTGTCCCGTAACCGACGGCAATTACCAGACACAGCTTCTCTCCCTTTTCCAGCCGGATTTTTACTTTGCGTTTGCTGTAGGTCAGCGCCACCCAGCAGGTATTCAGTCCCAGTGTCTGGGCGTAAAGGACAATTTTTTCTCCATAATAACCGCATTTTTCGTCCAGCTCGTCCCCCTTTCGCCCCGCCAGAACAATATAGTTCCGGACGCCCGAAAATTTTCCATAGTGAGCCAGAAGACTCTGAAAAGCATCGGGTTCATCCAGAACAAGCTGCAGATGCAGGCCGCTCTCCCTGCTGCACTGCTCCACAAAAGCAGTCAGATCTTTCTTTATTTTCCCCTCAATCGGCTGTTCCGTATAGGAACGGACCGAGTGCCGTTCCCGCATCGCCTGTAATAAATCCATATAAAATTCCTTTCTCTGCAAATCATATCCCAACTATAATTTCCTACGCAGATAAACCATATCAATCAGCTGTTTTCCACACTCATAAATCGGATGATCATAATGTTCTGTAAAAAAATTGGGGATGGTATGCGAACGTTCAAAGCCGCATTTCTCATAAAAAGGAATGGTCAGCGGACTGTCGCCTGTCCCCACCTGCAAAATAGAATACCGCCCGGCATACTGTTCTGCAACATACGCAACAAGGATCTTTCCATATCCCCGTCCCTGCCATTTGGGATCAACGGCAAGATTCTTCATTTCAAGGACGCCATTTCCCTCATCTGTAACAACGCACTCCCCTTTGATTCCATTGTCATCCAGTACATACATGGCTCCTCTGTCCAGATAACGGTCAACCATATCCTCCTGCTCATCTGCCAGCATAAGCAGAGACAGGTATCTTTTCTTATCATTACTGATTTTCTTTATTTCCATAGCAGCCTTTCTCTTTCCAGCACACCATACCCGGACACAATACCGACATCATCCGCTGATACAAGATTTTCACATGGAAACTGCGCGCACCGGTTACTTTTCATTGCACAATCCTTTCAGTTGAACTGTAAATTCACGGACTTATGTTTATAAGCATTGTGCCAAAAAATAAATTTGTTGTCACAGGATCATTCCCCCTGGTAACAGAACGCATATCAGATCTGTGTCAGCACATTCGCATATTTGTCTAAAATACAATCGCGCAATTTTATATATTCCGGAATATAACGGTGCAGAATACTGTCGACAAGTCTTTTTGCAGCTTCCCCATCGTAGATGTGCGTCATATCATTCCTCGATTTCAGCATCTCAAGCCAGATATCTTCATCTATAAAATCATATAATTCATATGCCGCTTTTAATATTTCTCTCGGTGAACCGGAAGCCGCCGCACGCTTCCCCTCATACCGGAGCAATTCTTTCAGCACTTTCCAGCTAAGTTCAAACTGAATAGAAAATTTATCAATAATCCCGCTTATAATAAATTCATTCCCCAGATCCTCATTCTCCGCTTTTTGAAGGATCTCAAGATTAGAAACATAATTGTCAAACTTTTTCATATAAAATCACACCTTCCTTTTTTATCGAATCCAGGAATGCCCCCTGCTCTGTTTTCTTTAGGTCAACAATATCAAAGTCCAGCAACGTTGACGTCGTATCCTTAACATCAAGTATAAAGTCAGTAATCCTGCCTCCCTCGACTGCCAGATCTATATCGCTGGCTCTCTGATAATCGCCGCGGGCTCTCGAACCAAACAGAATTACTTTTTTCACTCCGTACGCCTCTGCTATTCTTTTAATTTCCTCCAATACAAGCGGTTTAATGCCCGTTTTTGTTAAATCTTCCATATACTCACCTCATCTGCCCGCAATACCTGCTCCGGCGTCCCCTGGTTGTTCTGTCAATATAACCGTTCAGACTGCAAATGCGATAACAGATCATGATTGCACAATACCTGGCGAAAAGATTTTGGTTTTCTTTCCAGCCAAAATTAGGATTTGTTCAATTAATCAATCCATTGAATAAATGCTGTTTTATCTGTACAGTTGTAGCCTGCATTTTCATAAAACCGAAGTGTTGAATCTTCCTTTGAGCCTGTAAGCAACATCATTTTATAACATCCTTCTTTTTCTGCGATTTCTTTTGCATAGTTAAGACATTCTGTGGCAAAGCCTTTTCCACGATAATCAGCATGAGTAACAACATTCTCAATAAAAGCATATGGTCTGATATTTCTTGTTAAATTTGGTATGATAACACATACGCAAGATGAAACTATCTTGTGGTCTGCT
>CALWGM010000055.1 GCA_944380065.1 uncultured Lachnospiraceae bacterium | reverse complement strand
GAAGGTTTCCAAGGCTTTGGTTGTTCTTGGTGACAGAGACATGATCGTAGAGAAATCCGCAGCGAATGTTCCGGATGTAAAGACCGCTCAGGTTTCCAACATCAATGTTTACGATATCCTGAAATATGATACCGTGATCACAACGAAGGCCGGAGTAGAAAAGATTGAGGAGGTATATGCATAATGGCAAACGTACAGTACTATGACGTCATCCTCAAACCGGTTGTAACAGAGAAGTCCATGAACATCATGGCTGATAAGAAATATACATTCCTGGTTCATCCGGAAGCAAACAAGACAATGATCAAAGATGCAGTTGAGAAAATGTTCGACGGCGTAAAGGTCGAGAGCGTTAAGACAATGAACTGCGAGGGAAAAAATAAAAGACGCGGCATGATTGTCGGCAAGACTGCCAAGACAAAAAAAGCCATCGTTAAACTGACTGAGGACAGCGCAGATATCGAGATCTTCGCAGGCTTATAGGCGTTGAGCGCTTAGCGAAGCCAGGCCGAAGGCGCAGCCTTCAAACTAAGCACAGAAAAGTGCGATAATAAACTTGCATTTTGAAAGGAGATTCATTATGGGAATCAAGACATATAACCCATATACACCTTCCAGAAGAAATATGACAGGTTCTGATTTCTCTGAGATCACCAAGAAGACTCCTGAGAAATCCCTGCTGGTTTCCCTTGAGAAACATTCTGGACGTAATAACCAGGGTAAAATTACAGTAAGACACCACGGCGGCGGTGCAAAGAAAAAATACAGACTCATTGATTTTAAGAGAAATAAAGACGGTATCCCGGCAACTGTAATCGGTATCGAGTACGATCCCAACAGAACAGCCAATATCGCTCTGATCTGCTACGCAGACGGTCAGAAATCCTACATTCTTGCTCCGGAAGGACTGACAGACGGAATGAAGGTTATGAACGGACCGGAAGCAGAGGTACGTGTGGGCAACTGCCTCCCGCTGGAGAATATCCCGGTAGGTACACAGGTTCACAACATTGAGCTTCATCCCGGAAAGGGCGGCCAGATGGTTCGTGCGGCTGGTATGAGCGCACAGCTGATGGCAAAAGAGGGCAAATATGCGACTCTTCGTCTTCCCTCCGGCGAGATGAGAATGGTTCCTATTACCTGCCGTGCGACTGTTGGTGTGATCGGCAACGGCGACCACAACCTGATTAACATCGGTAAAGCAGGACGGAAACGTCACATGGGTATCCGCCCGACTGTCCGCGGTTCTGTTATGAACCCCAACGACCATCCGCATGGTGGTGGTGAAGGCAAGACCAGTATCGGACGTCCGGGTCCCTGTACACCGTGGGGCAAACCTGCTCTTGGCTTAAAGACCAGAAAGAAAAACAAGCAGTCTAACAAGCTCATCGTAAGAAGAAGAGACGGAAGAGCGATGAAATAGGAGGTATTGAGAGAATGGCACGTTCATTAAAGAAAGGACCATTTGCTGATGAGAGCTTACTGAAAAAGATTGACGCAATGAACGCTTCCGGTGACAAGGCCGTAATCAAGACCTGGTCCCGTCGTTCTACAATCTTCCCGCAGATGGTTGGACATACAATTGCAGTTCATGACGGCAGAAAACATGTGCCTGTATATATTACAGAGGACATGGTTGGCCACAAGCTCGGTGAGTTCGTTGCTACAAGAACTTACAGAGGACATGGAAAAGACGAAAAGAAATCCAAAGTAAGATAATTAGAAAAGGAGGTTTATATCCATGGCAAAGGGACATAGATCACAGATCAAACGTGAGAGAAATGCGCAGAAAGATACCAGACCTTCAGCTAAGTTATCTTATGCTAGAATGTCTGTACAGAAGGCTTGCTTCGTACTGGATGCAATCCGCGGCAAGGATGTAAAGACAGCGCTTGCTATCGTAATGTACAATCCCAGATACGCTTCCAGCGTCATTGAGAAGCTGTTAAAATCCGCAATCGCAAACGCTGAGAACAATAACGGAATGAACATTGACGACCTTTATGTAGAGGAGTGCTACGCAAATAAAGGACCTACAATGAAGAGAATTCGTGCAAGAGCACAGGGTCGGGCTTACAGAATCGAGAAGAGAATGAGCCATATCACCATCGTGCTCAATGAGAGATAGGAGGTTAAGACATGGGACAGAAAGTGAATCCGCATGGCCTGAGAGTCGGTGTTATCAAAGACTGGAGTTCTAAGTGGTATGCAGAAGGCGACTTTGCAGATTTCCTGATTGAGGATTACAATATCAGAAAGTTCTTAAAGAAAAAATTATACAGCGCAGGTATTTCCAATATCGAGATTGAGAGAGCCTCTGACCGTGTAAAGGTAATCGTTTACACAGCAAAACCCGGTGTTGTGATCGGTAAGGGCGGTTCTGAGATCGAGAAAGTAAAGAAAGAGCTCCAGAAGCTGACTGATAAGAAACTGATCGTTGATATCAAGGAAGTAAAGAGACCGGATAAAGACGCTCAGCTGGTTGCAGAGAATATTGCAGCACAGCTTGAGAACCGTATTTCCTTCCGTCGCGCCATGAAGTCCTGCATGAGCAGAACCATGAAAGCCGGCGCTCTTGGAATCAAGGCATCCTGCTCCGGCCGTCTGGGCGGTGCAGATATGGCGCGTACCGAGTTCTACACAGAGGGAACCATCCCGCTGCAGACACTGCGTGCAGATATTGACTACGGTTTCGCAGAGGCGGACACCACCTATGGTAAAGTTGGCGTGAAAGTATGGATCAACAAAGGTGAAGTACTTCCGAAAAAGGCAAAGGAAGGGAGCGATAAATAATGTTAATGCCGAAAAGAGTAAAAAGACGGAAACAGTTCCGTGGCACTATGGCCGGCAAGGCAATGAGAGGCAATAAGATTACAAACGGTGAATACGGTATCGTTGCCCTTGAGCCCTGCTGGATTAAGTCCAACCAGATTGAGGCAGCCCGTGTGGCTATGACCCGTTATATCAAGCGTGGCGGTAAAGTCTGGATTAAAATTTTCCCGGATAAGCCGGTAACAGCAAAACCCGCTGAGACTCGTATGGGTTCCGGTAAAGGTACTTTAGAGTATTGGGTAGCAGTAGTAAAGCCAGGCCGTGTATTGTTTGAGATCTCTGGCGTGTCTGATGAAATCGCTCGTGAAGCTCTGCGTCTTGCAACACACAAGTTGCCCTGCAAGTGCAAAATCGTTTCTCGTGCAGACTTAGAAGGCGGTGAATAGAATGAAATCCAGTAAATATTTAGAAGAATTAAGAACACAGGATGCCGCAGCGCTGCAGGATCAGCTTGTGGCTGCGAAAAAAGAACTTTTTAATCTCAGATTCCAGAATGCAACCAATCAGTTAGAGAATACTGGAAGAATTAAAGAAGTAAGAAAAAATATTGCCAGAATTCAGACTGTAATCGCTGAGAAGGCTGAGTAATCCGAATAAACAAAGATCACGCATGGCGTGGCCGGAGTTAAGATTCCGATGGAAGACCATGAAAGGAGAATTCTCGTGGAAGAAAGAAATCTTAGAAAAACCCGAGTTGGTAAAGTAGTCAGCGACAAGATGGATAAGACGATCGTTGTTGCTGTAGAAGATAATGTAAGACATCCGCTTTACAACAAGATCGTGAAAAGAACTTACAAATTAAAAGCTCATGACGAGAACAATGAATGCGGTATCGGCGACAAAGTCAGAGTAATGGAGACCAGACCTTTATCCAAGGATAAGAGATGGAGACTGGTTGAGATCATGGAAAAAGCGAAATAAGAAGGAGGCTGCCAGTTATGATTCAGCAGGAAAGCAGACTTAAGGTAGCTGATAACACCGGCGCAAAGGAACTGCTTTGCATCCGTGTTATGGGCGGATCCACAAGAAGATATGCGAACATTGGCGATATAATTGTTGCTACGGTAAAAGATGCAACACCAGGCGGAGTTGTTAAAAAGGGTGACGTTGTAAAAGCGGTTGTTGTTCGTACAAAGAGAGGGGCACGCCGGAAAGACGGTTCCTATATCAAGTTTGACGAGAACGCAGCAGTCATTATCAGAGACGACAAGACTCCCAGAGGAACCCGTATTTTTGGACCGGTTGCCAGAGAGCTTCGTGAGAAACAGTTCATGAGGATCGTATCTCTCGCTCCGGAAGTATTATAGGAGGTATCCACGATGCTGAAAATTAAAAAAGGCGATACAGTCAGGGTGATTGCCGGCAAAGATAAAGACAAAGAGGGCAAGGTAATCGCGGTTGACGCAAAGAAAAACAGAGTAACGGTTGAGGGTATCAACAAAGTTACAAAGCATACCAAGCCCAGCATGGCGAACCAGGCCGGCGGTATCATTGAGCAGGAAGCTCCGATCGATATTTCTAACGTAATGTATGTTCATAAAGGAAAAGCAACAAGAGTTGGTTTCAGGATGGACGGAGATAAAAAAGTGCGTGTGGCAAAATCCACAGGCGAAGTGATTGATTAATTAAGAGAGGAGGTCCATCAAGTTGAGTAGATTAAGAGAAACCTATCAGAATGAGATCGTAGACGCTATGATCAAAAAATTTGGTTATAAAAACAAAATGGAAGTGCCGAAGCTCGACAAGGTAGTCATCAACATGGGTGTTGGCGAGGCAAAAGAGAATGCGAAGATTCTGGAATCCGCCATGCACGACATGGAGATCATCGCAGGCCAGAAGCCGGTTGCTACCAAGGCGAAAAACTCCATCGCTAACTTCAAGATCAGAGAGGGTATGGCCATCGGATGCAAGGTAACCTTAAGAGGCGAGAAAATGTACGAGTTCGTTGACCGTCTGATCAACCTGGCTCTTCCCCGTGTACGTGACTTCCGCGGCGTAAATCCCAATGCCTTCGACGGCAGAGGAAACTATGCTCTTGGTATCAAAGAGCAGCTGATCTTCCCGGAGATCGAGTATGACAAAGTGGACAAAGTAAGAGGTATGGATGTGATCTTTGTTACCACAGCCAAGACAGACGAAGAAGCACGTGAGCTGCTGAGACAGTTCAACATGCCGTTTGCGAGATAACAGGAGGGAATTTTAAATGGCTAAGAAATCTATGAAAGTAAAACAGCAGCGCAAACAGAAATTCTCTACCAGAGAATATACACGCTGCAGAATCTGCGGCCGTCCGCATTCCGTATTAAAGAAATACGGTATCTGCCGTGTATGTTTCCGTGAGCTGGCATATAAAGGTGAGATCCCTGGCGTAAAGAAAGCCAGCTGGTGATATTGAACTTAGTGTGAGATATCGTTCTGGCCTCCGTGCCAGAACACCCTTATCAGGTCACCATGAAACCAATAAGGTCAAATCAGAAAACAGGAGGATGCAAAATTATGATGACAAGTGATCCGATTGCAGATATGCTTACCAGAATCCGTAACGCAAATACTGCAAAACATGATACCGTAGATATCCCGATGTCTAAAATGAAACTTGCGATTGCTGAGATTTTACTGAACGAAGGCTATATTGCAAAATATGACATCATCGAGGACGGCAGCTTCAAGACCATCCGCGTTACCTTAAAATACGGCGCGGACAAAAACGAGAAGATCATCACCGGCCTGAAGAGAATCTCCAAACCCGGCCTGCGTGTATACGTTGGCAAGAACGAGATCCCGAGAGTGCTGGGCGGTCTTGGTACAGCAATCCTTTCCACCAACCAGGGTGTGATCACGGATAAAGAGGCAAGAAAGCTTCAGGTAGGCGGCGAAGTATTAGCTTTTGTATGGTAGGCAGGCATTGAGCACTTAGCGAAGCCAAGCCAAAGGCGCAGGCTGAGGTTAGTGCGAGAGCCGTTCCCGACACTCAGCGAAAGCAAGTCGGAGACGCAGCTTGAGCGCTAGTGGAGTGGAACCTACCCGTTTAAAGTAAATCAATCAACCAATTTTAAAATATATACAGGAGGTACGGGCATGTCACGTATAGGAAGAATGCCAATCGCGATTCCGGACGGTGTAACCGTAACAATCGCAGAAAATAATCATGTGACTGTAACAGGTCCCAAGGGAACCCTTGAGAGAGTTCTCCCGGCAGAGATGGAGATCAAACAGGAAGGTTCTGAAATCATTGTCAGCAGACCGAATGATTTAAAGAAGATGAAATCCTTACATGGTCTGACAAGAACCCTCATCAACAATATGGTGATCGGCGTAACAGCCGGTTATGAGAAAACCCTGGAAGTAAACGGCGTTGGTTACAGGGCTTCCAAGTCCGGCAACAAGCTGACCCTGAACCTGGGTTACTCCCATCCGGTAGA
Organism: uncultured Lachnospiraceae bacterium; assembly: GCA_944380065.1. Lineage (GTDB taxonomy): Bacteria > Bacillota > Clostridia > Lachnospirales > Lachnospiraceae > Eubacterium_I. Next base: position 24,646 of record CALWGM010000055.1, on the reverse strand, counting down.
GATGATCGATCCGGAAGGCATCGAGGCTGTTGTTGATGGAAACAAGATCATTGTAAAAGGTATTGATAAAGAAAAAGTTGGCCAGTACGCATCTGAGATCAGAGACAAGAGAAGACCGGAGCCGTATAAGGGCAAAGGTATCAAGTATGCTGATGAGACGATCCGTCGTAAAGTTGGTAAGACTGGTAAGAAATAACAGGAGGTGTGACAGATAATGGTTAGTAAGAAATCAAGAGTGGAAGCTCGTGTAAAAAAACACAGAAGAGTTCGTAATCATATTTCAGGCACAGCCGAAAGACCGCGTCTTGCCGTTTACAGAAGCAACAATCACATGTATGCCCAGATTATCGATGATACAGTTGGAAATACACTTTGCGCAGCTTCTACCATGGAGAAAGATGTCAAAGCTTCCCTGGAGAAGACAAACGATGTTGCCGCTGCCGCTGCAGTAGGTACCGCGATCGCAAAGAAGGCGCTGGAAAAAGGAATCACCACTGTCGTATTTGACAGAGGCGGATTCATCTATCAGGGTAAGATTCAGGCATTAGCTGATGCAGCACGTGAAGCTGGATTAGACTTTTAACAAGGAGGTAAAGCGGCAATGAAGCGAACAATTATTGATCCGAGTCAGTTGGAATTAGAAGAAAAAGTCGTATCAATTAAGCGTGTAACAAAAGTTGTTAAAGGCGGACGCAACATGCGTTTTACAGCTTTAGTTGTTGTTGGCGACCGTAACGGCCATGTCGGCGCAGGTCTGGGCAAGGCAGCTGAAATTCCGGAAGCAATCCGCAAAGGAAAAGAAGATGCCATGAAAAAACTCATCGAGGTAAAATTAGATGAGAACAACAGTATTACACATGATACTACAGGAAAGCATACAGGTGCGTCTGTATTATTAAAGAAATCTCCGGAAGGTACCGGTGTGATCGCCGGCGGCCCGGCACGTAACGTGTGCGAGCTGGCAGGCATCCGCAACATCCGTACCAAGTCCCTGGGTTCCAACAATAAACAGAATGTTGTACTTGCAACAATCAATGCACTTGGCCAGTTGAAATCCCCGGAGGAAGTTGCAAGACTCCGCGGTAAATCCGTAGAAGAGATTCTTGGTTAAGGAGGGACAGACAAATGGCAGATAAGTTAAAAATCACACTTGTGAAATCAACAATCGGAGCAGTTCCGAAACATGTCAAGACAGTAGAAGCATTAGGCTTAAGAAAGCTGAACAAAACGGTTGAGCTTCCGGATAATGCGGCTGTCAGAGGAATGATCCAGCAGGTAAGACATCTGGTAAAAGTTGAGGAAATCTAAAAGGAGGTGCGACGATGGATTTATCAAATTTAAAACCGGCAGATGGCTCCAGGCACAATGATAACTTCAGAAGAGGCCGTGGCCATGGTTCAGGAAATGGTAAGACTGCAGGTAAAGGCCACAAAGGACAGAAAGCCCGTTCCGGAGCTCCGAGACCGGGATTTGAAGGTGGTCAGATGCCTTTATACAGACGGCTTCCCAAGAGAGGTTTCACATGCAGAAACTCCAAGGAAATCGTGATTGTAAATATTTCGGCACTGGAAGCATTTGATAACGATGCAGTGGTAACGGTAGAGACTCTGATCGAGACAGGGATCGTGAGAAACCCGAAGGATGGCGTAAAGATCCTTGGCAACGGCGAGCTGACCAAGAAGCTCACCGTTCAGGCAAATGCATTCAGCGCTTCTGCAAAGGAGAAGATTGAAGCCTTAGGCGGAAAAGCAGAGGTGATCTAATGCTCGAGACGATACGTAATGCCTTTAAGATCAAAGAGATAAGAACGCGGCTGATTTTCACGCTTCTTATGCTGGTCGTGGTGCGTATTGGTTCACAGCTTCCGATTCCGGGAATTAATGGCGAGTTCTTTGAGACCTGGTTCGCAGAGAACGCCAGCGGGGCGTTTGGATTTTTTGATGCGATTACTGGCGGTTCCTTCGAGAACATGTCAGTATTCGCGTTGAACATTACCCCGTACATTACGTCTTCCATCATTATCCAGCTTCTGACGATTGCGATTCCGAAATTTGAAGAGCTGCATAAGGACGGGGAAGAGGGAAGAAAGAAACTGACCGCGATCACGAGATACTTAACAGTTGCCTTAGCCGTGATGGAGTCACTGGCCATGGCCATCGGTTTCGGCCGACAGGGATTGCTGCTGGATTATAACGCGCTGAATGTGATTATGACAGTGATCACCCTGACTGCCGGATCTACCGTTGTGATGTGGATCGGCGAGCGGATTACGGAGAAGGGCGTTGGAAATGGTATTTCCATCGTTCTGACCATCAACATTATCTCAAGAATCCCGTCTGATCTTACAAGGCTGTTTGAACAGTTTGTACTGGGAAAAGAAATCGCATATGCAGTTCTGGCGGCGGCGATCATCATTGCGATCATTGTAGGGATCGTGATCCTGGTTGTGCTGCTCCAGGGGGCGCAGAGAAGGATTCCGGTGCAGTATTCCCGCAAAGTCATGGGGAGAAAGCAGGTGGGAGGACAGTCTTCCCATATTCCGCTGAAGGTAAACACGGCGGGCGTGATCCCGATCATCTTTGCGCAGTCGCTGCTGATGTTCCCTGTTGTGATCTGCAATCTGGCAGGGGTGACAGGCGGAACCGGCATCGGAGGGAAAATCCTCAATATGCTGTCGCAGACCAACTGGTTTGATTTTGAGACGCCGATCAACAATATCGGCCTGGGAGTATACATTGTGCTGGTAATTGCCTTTGCATATTTCTACACGTCCATCACATTCAACCCGCTGGAGATTGCGGACAACATGAAGAAACAGGGTGGATTTATCCCGGGTATCCGTCCCGGCAAGCCAACCAGCGATTATCTGGCAAAAATGTTGAATTATATCATCTTTATCGGAGCTGTAGGCCTGGTAATTGTAGCGATTATCCCGATCTTCTTTGAAGGCGTATTCAATGCCAGCGTTTCTTTCGGTGGTACATCACTGATCATTATCGTAGGCGTTATCATTGAAACCTTAAAGCAGATTGAATCTCAAATGCTCGTTCGAAATTACAAAGGTTTTTTAAATGATTGATTTGGAAAAACCGGGGAAGGTTTTTCGTTGAGCGCGATTTTGAATGAAGGAGATACCAGGGCTCTTGGTATCTCTTTTGGCTTTTTTACAGAACCTTATCACAGGATTCTTATATAAAGGAGGAGCAAAATGAAAATTATCATGTTAGGGGCGCCCGGCGCCGGCAAAGGGACACAGGCGAAAATGATTGCGGATAAGTATGGGATTCCGCATATTTCCACAGGCGACATTTTCCGTGCCAACATCAAGAACGGGACGGAGCTTGGGAAAAAGGCGAAAACCTATATGGATCAGGGACTCCTGGTTCCGGATGAGCTGACCTGTGACTTGGTGGTGGACAGAATTTCCCAGGAGGACTGCAAAAACGGTTTTATCCTGGACGGATTCCCGCGGACCATTCCTCAGGCAGAGTGCCTGACAGACGCGCTGAAGGAGCGCGGCGAGCAGATGGACTATGCAGTGGACGTAGACGTTCCGGATGAGAATATCATCAACAGAATGTCCGGCAGAAGAGTCTGCCTGAACTGCGGCGCGACCTACCACATCGTCAACATCCCGCCGAAGAAAGAGGGAATCTGCGACCGCTGCGGCAAAGAGATCGTGCTGAGGGCAGATGACGAGCCGGAGACCGTAAAGAAACGTCTGGACGTATATCATGCGCAGACGCAGCCGCTGATTGAGTACTACAGCAATCAGGGCATTCTGAAAACAGTGGACGGTACACAGCCGATGGACGCTGTTTTTGAATCAATCGTAAAAGTATTAGAAGATTAATGGGCTGCCGGCCCGCTCCCTGATCCGGACGACTGCGGTTGTTCCCGGCAGAGGGCGGGCTGCGGCCTGGACGGAGGCATTTTATGTCAGTATCTATTAAATCAGCCCGCGAGATCGCGCTGATGCGCGAGGCCTGCAGGATTATCGCAACCGTACATGAAGAGCTTGGGAAAGAGCTGAAGCCCGGGATGTCCACCCTCGATGTGGACCGGAAGGCGGAGGAGATGATCCGGAGTTACGGATGTATTCCGAATTTCAAGAATTACAACGGGTTTCCCGGATCTGTCTGTGTTTCCATCAACGAACAGGTGGTGCACGGTATCCCGAACCGGAAACGCATCATTCAGGAAGGGGATATTGTCAGCCTGGATATGGGATGCATTTATAAAGGATATCACTCCGACGCCGCCAGGACCCACGCCATCGGCGAGGTTTCCCGGGAAGCGAAGCTGCTGATCGAGCGCACCCGTCAGAGCTTTTTTGAGGGAATCAAATTTGCGAAAGAGGGCTGTCACCTTCATGATATTTCCAACGCCATCGGAGATTACTGCGAGAGCTTTGGCTACGGCGTGGTGAGAGACCTGGTGGGTCACGGCGTGGGATCCGTGCTGCATGAGGATCCGCAGATCCCGAATTACCGCCAGAAGAGCCGCGGCATCCGGCTGAAAAAGGGGATGACCCTGGCGATCGAACCGATGGTAAATGCGGGCGGCTGGGAAGTAGACTGGCTGGACGATGAATGGACAGTGGTGACCCGTGACGGATCTTTGTCTGCCCATTATGAGAACACGGTTCTCATTACTGACGGGGAACCGGAAATCCTGACCCTCACAGACGCCGAGAGAGCGGCTTTATCTTAAGCGGGAGGTGCGCATGGAGGCAAAGCTGGCGAGATCGACGGCAGGACACGACTGCGGGAAGATTTATGTGGTGATCAGAGAAGAGCCCGGATCTGTCTGGCTGGCGGACGGCAGGTTAAAAACCGTCGACAAGCCGAAACGGAAGAACAGCAGGCACGTCCAGCTCATCAAAAAGATACCGGGGCCGGTGGCGGAACTGCTCTGCGGGGAAACGGTACCCACAGATGTGGAACTGAAACGGGCTCTGAAACTGTATGAAAAGAGTGTGGAAAAAGAGCGGCATTTTCAGGGAGATTGACAGAAAATGCAGATATGGACCAGATGACATTTGAAAACAGGAGGAACATGGATGTCAAAAGCAGACGTAATTGAAGTGGAAGGCGTAGTAGTGGAGAAACTGCCCAACGCATTTTTCAAAGTGGAGCTTGAGAACGGCCATCAGATCATGGCGACCATCAGCGGCAAGCTGCGGATGAATTTTATCCGTATCCTGCCGGGGGATAAAGTAACGCTGGAACTGTCCCCCTATGACCTGACGAAGGGACGCATTATCTGGAGAGATAAATAGGAAGAAATTTTTGACAAAAACATAAAAAAGTGTTTGCAATGCAGAAAACCCCGTGTTATAATGCTACTTGACGCTTTGAGAAACCAAGGGAATATTGCGCGTATTTCAGCGCAGGTTCCCGGGCACATTCAGGAGCGTAGGGAGCCTGAAACATGGGGCTTTTTACGCGAAGAGGAAAGGAGGATTTACTGTGAAAGTCAGATCATCAGTTAAACCGATGTGCGAGAAGTGCAAAGTTATCAAGAGAAAAGGACGTATCATGGTTATCTGTGAGAATCCGAAACACAAACAGAGACAGGGTTAATTATCATTCTTATATATATGAAAGTTAATTGCCATGTGCGTATGCTTTCATAATTGGGTGATGAGAGCAGGTTGGAGCGCGAAGCTTAAACTGCGTAAATCCGTTCCTCCCCGGATGACTCTGCCACAGAGCACCGATTTGGAACAGGATCTGTTTGAATCAGAAGGGCGGCGGTGGGCCTGAGACTTTTGGCGTGTGCGGCTGCAGCGGATTTCCCTCGATATCCGCTGTTCACGAAAAAAGTAAAATCACTGCAGGAACTAAAAAAGGACGACAGTCCGAGGAAAACATTATGGAGGTGTAAACACACATGGCTCGTATCGCAGGTGTAGATTTACCAAGAGAGAAACGTGTAGAGATTGGATTGACTTATATTTACGGTATCGGTGTTGCTACATCCAACCGTCTGCTGAAGACAGCAAACGTTGATCCGAATACCCGCTGCAAAGACCTGACCGACGAAGAGGTGAAGGCGATCAGCGCGGCCATTGAGACAGAAGGCGTGATGGTAGAAGGTGATCTCAGAAGAGACATCGCCATGAACATCAAGAGACTTCAGGAGATCGGATGCTATCGTGGTATCCGCCACAGAAAAGGACTTCCGGTTCGCGGTCAGAAGACAAAGACCAACGCCAGAACAAGAAAGGGTCCTAAGAAAACAGTAGCAAACAAGAAAAAATAAGATCAGAAAGTAGGTTAGTTTAATTATGGCTAAGAAAGTTGCAAAAAAAGTAACGAAAAAGCGTGTAAAGAAAAACGTTGAACGCGGACAGGCACATATTCAGTCTTCTTTCAATAATACAATCGTTACATTGACTGACGCTCAGGGCAACGCATTGTCATGGGCAAGTGCCGGTGGTCTTGGATTCAGAGGTTCAAGGAAATCTACTCCCTATGCTGCACAGATGGCTGCAGAGACTGCTACAAAGGCTGCTCTGGTTCATGGTTTAAAGACCGTTGACGTTTTTGTAAAGGGACCCGGTTCAGGAAGAGAGGCAGCAATCCGCGCCCTTTCCGCAGCAGGTCTTGAGGTAACAAGTATCACAGACGTAACACCGGTGCCGCACAACGGCTGCCGCCCGCCGAAACGCAGAAGAGTCTAATCAGGAGGTTAATCGAACATGGCAGTAAATAGAGTACCTGTTCTTAAAAGATGCAGATCACTTGGCTTAGAACCAACATATTTAGGAATAGATAAAAAATCAAACAGACAGTTAAAGAGATCCAACCGGAAGGTTTCCGAGTACGGTCTTCAGTTAAGAGAGAAACAGAAAGCAAAATTCATCTACGGCGTTTTAGAGAAGCCTTTCCATAACTACTATGTGAAGGCTGACCGTATGAAAGGCATGACCGGCGCCAACCTGATGGTTATGCTGGAGAGCAGACTGGACAACGTGGTATTCCGTCTTGGCTTCGCAAGAACCAGAAGAGAGGCAAGACAGATCGTTGACCACAAGCACGTTCTGGTAAACGGCAAGTGCGTAAATATCCCGTCCTACCAGATCAAGGCCGGCGATACCATTGAGATCAGAGAGAAATCCAAAGGTTCCCAGAGATACAAAGATATCCTTGAGGTAACAGGCGGACGTCTGATCCCTGAGTGGCTGGAGTCCGATCAGGAGAATCTGAAGGGCGTTGTAAAAGAGCTCCCCACCAGAGAGATGATCGACGTGCCGGTAGACGAGATGCTGATCGTCGAGCTGTACAGCAAATAATCATGTAGGCAATAAAGCAGCGCCAGGGTGTTCATGGCTGAGCGCTGCGTTTTAAATCTTAAAGGAGGACTTTGTAGTGTTCGATTTTGAAAAACCCAAAATTGAGATTGCTGAGATTTCAGAAGACAAAAAGTACGGCAGATTTGTCGTAGAGCCGCTGGAAAGAGGATACGGTACCACTCTGGGCAATTCTCTGAGAAGAATCATGCTTTCCTCTTTGCCGGGCGCAGCAGTAAGTCAGGTCAAGATCGATGGTGTTTTACATGAGTTCAGTTCCATTCCCGGCGTCAAGGAGGATGTGACTGAGATTATTATGAACATTAAGAATCTGGCATTAAAGAATACCAGTCCGACAAATGAGTCCAAAGTTGCTTACATTGAATTTGAAGGCGAAGGTGTTGTCACCGCAGCCGATATTCAGGTGGATCCGGACATTCAGATCATGAACCCGGATCTGGTGATCGCCCACTTAAACGGCGGCGCTGATTCCAAGCTGTATATGGAGCTTACCATTACCAAAGGCCGTGGATATGTCAGCTCAGATAAAAACAAGAGCGAAGATACCCCCATCGGCGTGATCGCGGTGGATTCCATTTACACTCCGGTTGACCGTGTAAACCTCTCTGTAGAGAATACGCGTGTGGGCCAGATCACAGATTATGATAAACTGACATTGGATGTTTATACCAACGGAACCTTAGAGCCGGACGAGGCAGTCAGCCTGGCGGCCAAGGTGCTGAGCGAGCATCTGAATCTTTTCATTGATCTTTCCGAGAACGCAAAGACCGCTGAGGTCATGATCGAGAAAGAGGATAATGCAAAAGAGAAAGTTCTGGAGATGAACATCGATGAATTAGAGTTATCCGTACGTTCTTACAACTGCCTGAAGCGGGCTGGCATCAACACCGTGGAAGAGCTGACCAACAGGACGCCGGAAGACATGATGAAGGTTCGGAATCTGGGACGCAAGTCTTTAGAGGAAGTACTGGCAAAATTAAAAGAGCTGGGACTTCAGCTGAACCAGGGCGAGGAGTAATCGTCGCCGCAGCTGAACGACCGGGATACTCACAGGGCGGACAGATAAGACCGATGAGCGCTGTCCGGTCTGATTCATGAGTGGAGGAACTGTTGTTATGGCCGCAGGCCATACAGTGCATGGCAGAGCCGTGCACGAGCATTCGGCGGGTAAGACCACTGGGCACGGCCGGATGTGCCACAAGAATGGAGGACTGAAAAATGGCAAAGTATCGTAAATTAGGAAGAAGATCCGATCAGAGAAAAGCGCTGATCAGAAACCAGGTTACAGCACTGCTGTACAATGGCAAAATCGTTACCACAGAGGCAAGGGCGAAAGAGGTTCGCAAGTTTGCTGAGGGTATCATCGCATCTGCAGTAAAAGAGGCTGACAACTTTGAAGAGGTAACTGTAAAAGCAAAAGTTGCCCGCAAGGATAAAGACGCCAAGAGAGTCAAAGAAGTCGTAGACGGCAAAAAGAAAACCGTATACGATGTTGTTGACAAGACCATCAAGAAAGATATGCCTTCCCGTCTTCACGCAAGAAGACAGATGCTCAAGGTTCTCTACCCGGTAGTTGAGACCGGCGCAAAGAAGAGAGACACCAAGAAGGTAGATCTGGTAGATAAGCTGTTTACAGAGATCGCGCCCAAGTACAAAGACCGCAACGGCGGTTATACACGTATTGTGAAGATCGGACCCCGGAAGGGCGACGGAGCAATGCAGGTTGTGCTGGAGCTGGTATAAGAGAGATTCCGGATCCCTGTCTGAGAAATCAGGCAGGGATTTTTCATGCAGTTTTGTGAGCTGTCCGGGAAATGGATTTTTTCCCTCAAAAGCAGCGGGGGATTCCCGTGGCACTGCTTTTCTTACAGGTGAAAATGAATAAAAAAACTGCGAAATCTTTCACAAACAAAAATAATGTAAGGTGATTGTGCATAGAATGTAAAGGTACAGAGGCGGAGTGATTGTGTAAAATAAACACAGATTGTACCGAATTTTGTACAAAAATGATGAATAATAAGAAAAAGTTATTTATAAGCAGGAAAAATCTATTTCTCATTTGAGAGAAAGTGGGGTATTATAAACTTGTTCTTGAAAAAGAACAATAAAAACGAAATATCTCAATTTATATAAATACCAAACCTTCATAAAAAACCAAACTCCTAATTTTGTATCTGAACAGGTACGAAACGAAAAAACGGCATCCCGCCCAGGATGCCGTTTTTTCATGGAATCGTTTACAGCCTGGACAGATCCAGATCCGCAAAGCCTTCCATCAGGCTCTGGGCGATTCCGGTGATCAGTTCCAGATCTGTCGCAGTTTTTCCTTCTAAGTTCATCACCATAACCGGGTCATGCAGGGAGGCCCGCAAAAGCAGCCAGCCGGTGCAGACGCCTGAGAAACGGATGCGCACGCCTTCGTAAGAGGAAGGAAGCTCGTAACCGGCTCCGGAAGCCCTGTTTTTGAACTCCTTCAGGACGGATGTGCCGTAAGCCCTGAAATCCTCGCAGAGGATGGGGAAACGGACTTCCCGGGCCTCACAGACCGTGTCAAAATCCGCGATCAGATGGTCGATGGTTCTGCCCTCTTTTTTCGCCCTGGCAACGGCGATGACCAGTTTGACCGCCAGATACGCGCCGTCGTCCAGGTAAAAGTTTTCTTTCAGACAGCCGTGGCCGGAGGTCTCCATAGCCAGGGGGCTGACCTGGCCGGCGGCGTTCAGTTCTTTGCATTTGTTGATCACATTTTTGTAGCCCCGCATATAGCAGAGGTGCTTCAGACCCAGCCGTTTCTCCAGGAAATCCGTGAGACGGTCGGAGGTCACGGAGTCAGTAATGATGGTGCTCCCCGGATAGTCGGGAGCTAAAATCGCGGCGATCATGGCGATGATGGAATCCCGGTTGATGGGTGTCCCGTCCGCCAGTACCGCGGACATACGGTCCACATCGGTGTCGAAGATCAGTCCCAGATCCGCATGGGATGCGGTTGTGGCCCCGCAGATCGCCTGCATGGCGTCTTTGTTCTCCGGGTTGGGGATATGGTTGGGGAAGGTGCCGTCCGGCTCTAAGAAGCTGCTGCCGGAGATATCCGCGCCAAGCGCTTCCAGAACTTCTGTGGCGAAGAAACCGCCGGCGCCGTTCCCGGCGTCCACGACGATTTTCAGCCCTTTTAAGGGCTCGTCCGCGTAATCCTCACCGGAGAGGGCGCTGCTGATCTTCATGCACAGTTTGGCAGCGTAGAGATCCAGCAGAGACATTTCTGTATAGCGGGGACTGGAACTGTCCACATCCGCCGCCAGCATCTCGGGGGAGACGGCTGCGTCCAGTTCAGCCGCCATTTTCAGGATCTCTGTAATGTCTTCGTGCTCCAGGCCGCCGTCCCGGTCAAAAAACTTGATGCCGTTGCGGTTGAAGGGAAGGTGGCTGGCTGTGATCATGCAGGCGCCGTCATACTGGGTCTCCGGATACACAATGGACATAAACATGGCCGGCGTGGAGGCCATGCCGCAGTTGGAAACATAAATTCCCTGGCTCATCAGGCCTTTGATCACGTCCGCTTTCAGCTTCGGTCCGGTGATCCGGGAGTCCATGCCGACGCCCACAATGCATTCTTCCGGCTTCAGGTTCTTTTTTTTCATCAGCCAGAGGGCGAACGCCTGGCCGATGGCAAAGGCTGCCTCTGAGGTGAGCGTGACGGATTCGCCCTCCACTCCCTCACAGGCCACGCCCCGGATATCGCTGCCGTTCTGCAGCTTGAAAAACTCTTTTTCTGTAATTGCCATAGGTGTGCTCCTTTTATAAATAGTCGTAAGTATTCCTGCTTTATTATAGAGCAGGGAAGTGTTTCAGACAAGGGAAAAACGGGGGATAAAAACAGATCAGTTCAGCGGGCGGGCAGGCGTGAGGGAGAAAATGAACTCCGTGCCGACGCCCTCGGTGCTGATCACGTTGATATTTTCGTGATGGGCGTGGATGATTTCCCTGACGATGGCCAGCCCCAGTCCGGTGCCCTTTTTGTCCTTGCCGCGGGAGAGGTCTGTTTTGTAAAACCGCTCCCAGATCTTGTTGAGGCTGCTGCCGGGGATACCGATACCGGAATCCTTGACCGAGACAAAGACCTTTCCGTTCCGAAGTGTGGTTTCGATGGAGATGGCGGAATTGCTGTTGCTGAATTTGACCGCGTTGTCGATGAGGTTGTGGAGTACCTGGTCGATTTTGGCCGCGTCCGCCTTTACCGTCAGCGGGGTTTCGGACAGACGCAGATCAAACGTCAGGCTCTTTTCCTGGCACCGCCCCTCAAAGGTGAGGATGGTGCGGCGGATCTGCTCATTGATATCAAAGGCGCTGATATCCAGATAAACGCCGCCGGCGCTGTATTTGTTCAGCTCCAGCAGACTCTGGGTCAGTTTTTCCAGGCGTTCCGACTCAAATACAATGATGTTGAGATATTTCTCCTGCATCCCGGGGGGGATCGTCCCGTCCGCCATAGCCTCCGCGTAACCCTTGATGGAGGTCAGGGGAGAGCGGAAATCGTGGGAAATATTGGAAATGAATTTTCGCTGGTCCTCTTCGAGAGAGTCCAGTTCATGCGCCATGAAATTCATGACATTGGCCAAAAAGCCCAGCTCATCCTCCTGCTGCACCGGGATCGGCGTCTCATACGCGCCCTCCGCGTAGGCGGCGGCGGAGCGGAGCATCTGCTTTAACGGGCGGTGGATTGTCAGGATGTAGACAAAAAGAAGGATCAGCCCCGCCAGGCAGACGATGAAATAGGTTTTATAATAGCCCGTCAGGAAATAGTCGCGGATGTCGGCAAAGGTTGCGGTGACGTCCATCAGCGGCTGATCATTTCGGGCGGCCAGCTGCGTGGTGCCGATAAAGCCCACGATCACGAAAAGAAAATAGGCCAGAACCATACGCAAAAGGAGCCTCTTTTTCATCTGAGGCTCTTTTGCTGTCTTCTGGTTTTGCTGTCTGCTGTTTGTCTTTGCTGCCATAGCCAAACCGTCCTCTACCGTGTCTCGAATTTATAGCCGATCCCCCACACTGTGGCGATGCCCCAGTGGGCGTGATCTTTGATCTTTTCCCGGAGGCGCTTTACGTGCACGTCCACCGTCCGGGTGTCCCCCAGGTATTCATACCCCCAGATATTGTCCAGAAGCTGTTCCCGGGTAAATACCTGGTTGGGGGAGGAGGCAAGGAAATATAAAAGCTCTAATTCCTTGGGCGGCATATCTACCACCTGGTTTTTGTACAGTACGGAATAGTTGGTCAGGTTGATCACCAGATCCGGGTATTCTACGCATTTGATATCCGGATCCTGTTTCTGCGGCGCCGCGGCCTGATAGCGGCGGAGCACCGCCTTGACGCGGGCCACCATTTCCTTGGAATCAAAGGGCTTGATCATGTAGTCGTCGGCACCCAGCTCCAGGCCCAGCACCTTGTCGAAGACTTCGCCTTTGGCGGAGAGCATGATGATCGGCACATTGGAATGGCTGCGGATCTCCCGGCAGACCTGGTAGCCGTCGATGCCCGGAAGCATCAGATCTAACAGGATCAGATCCGGGCGGTAATTTTCATATTCCCGCAGGGCGGATTCCCCGTCGCCCACGATTTTGGTGTCGTAGCACTCTTTGATCAGGTAAAGGGATATCAGTTCCGCGATATTGTCATCGTCGTCCACGATGAGGATTTTCTGTTTTTCAGCCATAAATAACTCCTTTTTTGTGATGGCATGGTGTCTGGGGAAACATGTCCTATGCAAAAGTGGCGATGGTTACGCCGGCGTCGCCTTCGCCGAATTCGCCCAGATGGAATTCTGCGATGTATTTTTGACGGCGCAGATGGTTCTGCACAGCCCTGCGCAGTGCCCCGGTGCCTTTTCCGTGCACGATGCGGACGCTCTTTAAGTGCGCCAGGTAGGCATCGTCCAGATATTTGTCCAGCACCGACATGGCCTCGTCCACGGTCATGCCGATCAGGTTGATCTCCGGGGAAACGGAAAGGGTCTTGGACATTTTCAGTTTCCCGGCGCCCGTCTTCGGCGCCCGCGCGGTGGCCGGGTTTTCATCCTCCAAAAGCACCAGGTCTTTGATGTTGACCTGATAGCGCAGGATACCCATCTGGACAAAGAGGTTGCCTTTGGCGTCAGGCAGGGTGTGTACGGTACCCTTCAGGTTCATGCTCAGTACCTTTACGCTGTCGCCCAGCCGCAGCTTTTTGGGAACGTTGGTGTTCTCTTTGGGCTTCTGGACAACCGAAGCCTTCTGGCGGGCGGCATCCATTTTTTTGCGGACTTTCTCCCGCTCTTTTTCCATGGCTGCGGCGTCGATGCCGGCCTTGCCGAATTTATGGAAATTGCGGATGGTCTCATCGGCGGTGTCCTTTGCCTCTTTTAAGATGGCGGCGGCCTGCTCGTTGGCTTCCCGCAGGATCCGGTCGCGGCTCTGGTTCAGCTTTTCCTGTCTGGTCTCTAACTGTTTTTTCAGTTCCTCCGCCTCCGCCCGGTAGCGGGTGATCTCCGCCTGCTCCTTCTGAATGGTGCGGCGGCTCTCTTCCAGGTCGGCGATCACATCCTCAAAGTTCTCGTTTTCCTTGGAAATCCGGCTGCGGGCGTCCTCGATCAGCTTCGGGGACAGTCCTAACTTCTGTGAGATCGCGAAAGCGTTGCTCTTTCCGGGAATGCCGATCAGCAGATGGTAGGTGGGGCTTAAGGTCTCCACGTCGAACTCGCAGCAGGCGTTTTCCACGCCTTCGGTGGAGAGGGCGTAAAGCTTGATCTCGCTGTAGTGGGTGGTGGACATGGTGCGGATCCCCCTGCGGCGCAGCTGGTCTAAAATGGAGATCGCCAGGGCCGCGCCCTCGTCCGGGTCGGTGCCGGCGCAGAGCTCATCAAAGAGCACCAGGCTGCCCCGGTTGGCTTTCTTCAGGATGGAGACAATGTTCGTCATGTGGGACGAGAAGGTGCTTAGGTTCTGTTCAATGCTCTGTTCATCTCCGATATCCGCGTACACCTGTTTGAAAATCGCCAGCTCGGAGCGGTCGGCGGCGGGGATATGCAGCCCGGCCTGTCCCATCAGGGTCAGCAGCCCCACGGTTTTCAGGGAAACGGTCTTTCCGCCGGTGTTGGGGCCGGTGACGATCAGCAGATGAAAATCCTCCCCCAGCCAGACATCGATGGGAACGACCCGTTTCGGGTCTAAAAGCGGATGCCGGCCCTTGCGGATATGGATCCGTCCCTCCGTATTCAGGACAGGGGGCATGCCGTTGTGGATCTTTGCCAGCTTTGCCTTGGCAAAAATAAAATCCAGGCGGGTGAGAATCTTATAATTCTGTGTGATCTGCGCCGTGTATTCCGCCACCTGATTGCTCAGATCCGCCAGGATCACCTCGATCTCTGCTTTTTCCTGCAGGAAAGCTTCCTTCAGGTCATTGTTCAGCTTTACCACCGACATGGGCTCGATGAAGAGTGTGGAGCCGGTGGAGGACTGGTCGTGGATCATGCCTGGCACCTGGTTTTTGTACTCTGCCTTTACCGGCAGACAGTAGCGGTCGCCCCGCATGGTGATCACCGCGTCCTGCAGATAGGTGCGGGTGGTGGAGCTGTTTAACAGGCTGTTCATGGCGCTGTGGATCCGGTCGTTGATATTGCGGATGGAACGGCGGATGCTGTGCAGCCTCGGGCTGGCGTCGTCCGCGATCTCATCGGAAGAGATAATACAGCGGCGGATCTCGTCGCAGAGCGGAGTCAGCGGCTCCAGATCCGCGAACAGGCCGTCCAGGGAATCGGCGGGCGTGTCCTCCCGTACCTCGCGGGAATAGGATTTTGCCCGTTTGGCGATCTCCAGCAGACGGCAGATCATCAGCAGATCCTCGATATTCAGAGTGCCGCCGATCTCCAGGCGCTTCATCTGGAAGCCCGGATTTTTCAGTCCGGAAAAGGAGAGAGTCCCCCTGCGGAAGATCCGGGCCAGCCCGTCGGCGGTTTCCCGCTGCGCCTGCTCGATCTGTTCCCGGTCGGTTATGGGCAGCAGGTTTTTACACAGCTCCCGGCCGGAATCGGATGTGGCCTGCTCCATGAGCAGAGCGATCACTTTATCATATTCTAAAACTCTTAATGCTTTCTGGTTCATAATGTTTGATATACCTCACTAACCTTCGCTAAGTGTTCACATTATACCATAAGATTTCGGCGGAAAACAGCAGAAAAAAGAATCCTGCGGGGTCAGGGTCAGCCGATAAACGGAATTTTTATGTTCGTTGTAAATTTGCGTAATGTCCACGGTGAAAGCCTCCTCTCTTGAGTACTCATCTATATAACAACGGAGGGGGAGTTTTTGTCTCATTCCTGTATTATTTTTTGCTGTGGGGGGACGGAGATTCCGGACTGCTGCCGGGAAGCCGGGGCAGGGAACCGGTAAAAATGGGCACGAAAAAACCGGAGATCTGTCTGATGACCAAATCTCCGGCGCCCCTGCCAAGGAATCGATGCGACAGGATTTGAACCTGCGACCTCTGCGTCCCGAACGCAGCGCTCTACCAAACTGAGCCACGCATCGTTATATATGCAGCCTGCTCTCTGCAAGCCGCTTATATATAATACTGTTTTTGGGAACAAATGTCAACAACTTTTTTACAAAGTTTGTGATATTTTTGCTGTCGTGAAAAAATCCCGCTGTGCATTTGCAATCCGACAGAAAAACCGCTGTATGGAAGCAGCAGCGCTTCAGCGTTCCACACATCCGCCCTGCTGGCTGGAAAGGTGTTCGTCGATCAGCTGTTTTAAAGTGACGCTGTCCACGTAGTCAGAAATGACCCGGTACATGCCCTCCCAGAATCCGACAGTGGGGCAGGACTGGTAATTCCTGCACTCATTGGTCTCTGTCTCCAGGCAGGCAATGGGGGCAAAGCTCCCCTCGATGGCCCGCAGGATCTCACCGGCCGTATAACGTTCCGGCTCCTTGCTGAGCCGGTAGCCGCCCTGTGCCCCGCGGATGCTGCGTACCAGCCCGGCCCGGTGCAGCGGCGTCACAATCTGCTCCAGATATTTGATGGAGATATTCTGTCTGGCGGAAATATCCTTTAACGAAATATATTTGCCGTCTGTGTCGTGGATGCCCAGATCGATCATCAGGCGTAGCGCATATCTTCCTTTGGTAGATACTTTCATGGAATGCCTCCTGTTTTTCCTTTAATTCCTACTTGATATATAGTAGTTTAATATAAAATGGCGGTTCTTGCAAGGAGAAAGTTTGATGGTGGGTTCCTGGGGAATCAGGTTTCTTTCGCTGACGGTAACAGGGCAAATTCTTTTGTGAATACCTGCAGGCCAGGAGAAATCCTTTCAGGGTTCCAGGCCAGGACTGCGTGGTTATATGACTTCAGGGGAATATGCCAGAGGGAAGACTGTCCCATTTCCCGGGACCATTCGTCGATCACTGCTGTCCCAAGATGATTATGGACACAGGAAATGGCAGATTCCACATTGGGGACAATCCGGATATCCGGGTTGATGCCGCTGGATGCCAGGTGATTCCGAACAAATGCCCTGGAGTCAAAGGAGTTATCGGCAACAATGAAGAACGTCGTATTCTTTAAATCCTGCACAGTGGGAGCGCGGTCTTCAGACAGTCCGGGATAATCTCTGGAGATAAAAAGCATGCGGCGTACTTTCCCGAAAACGATCTTCTTTAGGTTATGGCAGTTCTGGAGAGAATCCTCCAAAGTGATGATGGCATCCAGTGAGCCATGCAGAAGTTCTTCCCGCAGCGGTGACGGATCATAGAAAGAGAGGCAGATGTCTGTCTGGGGATATTGCGTCTGGAATCGGTTCAGATATGGCTGCAGGATAGAAAGTGCATTCCATCCCGACAGGAAACCAAGACGGATTTTACCGGAAATCTGACTGGCTATGGCCTGTGCTTTCTTCTGGAGCAGCCGGAATTCGGATTCTGTTTTTGTAAAAAAATCATAATACAGTTGACCGGCCGGAGTCAGTTCTACTGGCTGGTGGGGGATCCTGGATAACAGAGACTGTCCCACCTCCTGTTCCAGTGAAGCGATCAAGCGGCTCACCCCCGGCTGGGAAAGGTGAAGATGTTCTGCTGCCCGGGAAAAGCTGTGGACTTTTGCGATTTCTAAAAAGCATGCGATCTGATTACTGTTCATAATAGTGCGTCCTCCCTGTAGAACAGTATAACATATTCAGGCGTTTCCTTCTGCTATTTTATTTTGTAATGCCAGAAGATGCTGTTTTACAATTTCACATGCTTTTTCCGGAGTGCTAAACTAAAAAGAAAAAGGAGATGAGATGATGGGAGTAAAAGTAGAAAAGCCCTTATCCAAAAACATGGAATTGGTGGCATACCATGACCTGAACGGGCAGCCTGGATTCCAGATGGCTCTTCAGGTGGTGGATGGGCGGTATTATCTGTATGTAACCACTTATTATCATCAGGGCTGGCAGATTCTGGATGTGACGGATATGGATCATATCTGTTGTAAACATCTGGATGATCCCCGGGGAAAATCAGGGACAGTTCACCCGAAAATCCAGATTGCGGATGGGATCATGATCACTGCATCCGGCCAGCGGGTGCGTTTTTTGCCGATGGAAGGCGTGGATTATGATGACTATGATGCCGGAATCGAAATCTGGGATGTGAAGACAGATCCCATGAACCCGAAACTTTTGGGCTTTTGGAGCAACGGAGGAGGCGTCGGAATTGACGGCGTGAATACGCACCGCAATTTTTATGCCGGAGGCAGGTATGTATACACCACTTCCAGCTGTCCCGGATTTCTGAATAATATTTTCCGTATTATTGATATTATAGATCCGGCGCATCCGGTGGAAGTAGGGAGATGGTATTTGAAAGAACAGTGGCTGGACGGAATGGATCATGTGGATTGGGATACAGACAAAATTGATCCGGATGCCCTCTGTCCGTATCCGGGATATAAGCATTATCATCTGCATATGCCGCAGGTGAAAGATGGGTATGCGTATTTAGCTTATTGCGGTTATGGACTGGTTATCCTGGATGTGAAAGATCCCACCAGGCCGAAGTATGTAGGGGGATTGAAAACAGATCCGCCATTTTCTGATTTTATTTCCTGCCATACGGCGCTCCCTCTGACCGGACCGAATGAAAATTATTTGATTCTGACTCAGGAAATGGGTGGTGACGGCAGGCAGGCGCAGTTTGCGGGAGTTGTGGATATTTCAGATAAATCGCATCCGACGCTGGTATCATTGTTCCCGCCCTATTCCGTGCCGGAGGATGCGCCTTTCCGGAATTATGTGGAAAAAGGAGGTCGGCCGGGGTTGCATAATTTTCATCAGCCACAGGGGCAGCCGCACTATGAGGACAGGCCGGATCGGCAGTATCTGACCTGTTTTAATGGCGGTATCCGGGTTTACAATATGGAGGATATCTATAACATCCGGGAAATTGCTTACTATATTCCGGCGGATCCGGAAAAGGATCTGTGGCCAATTCCGCCGATGATGAATGGCGGCCAGGTGATTTCCAGATGCGAAGATGTACTGGTGGACGACCGGGGCTACATTTTTATGACAGATTCGAATGGCGGGCTGTCTGTTTTGCGTTGTACGATATAAAGGAATAGATCATCGAAAAGGAAAATGAAGAAGTGCCTGTCTGGCATGGTGGGTGATGAAACCTGTCTGTCAGACAGGCCTTTTTGTCTGTCCGTGGGCGTGAGGGGCGGACATAAGGAAAATGGAAAACTGTACCCGGAAATGTTTTGTTTATGAAGGGAGAGTGTCTGCTTTCTGTTCGCAGATATCTCCTGCTCCGGGAAATTCGGTGGTTGTCATTTCCGGGCGCCTGCGCTAAAATCAGATGAGGAAAAATGTTGGCCTTTGAGAATCCATGAAGACGGACCGGAGGATGTATGGCAGATAAGATTTTTTATACCGCGGCGGCCTGCTGCGCCGCTTATTTTGTAATGGTGGCTGTGTACACCGGGATGGCGTCCAAATTTCATCTGATCTGGCTGTGTTTTGCGGGAATCCTGCTTTTGCTGGGAATCCTGGCGGCCAGGCAGCAGACGGGGGCGATTCAGATCCCGCTGTGGCTCCGGGCTGCGTTCGGCGTGGTCTGCGCCGCGCTGATCTGTCTGTTTCTCTGGGCGGAGACGCTGGTGATCTCCGGCGGGCACGGGCAGCCGGATCCCGGGGCGAAGTATCTGATCGTGCTGGGGGCGCAGATCCGCGGCTCGGAAATCTCCCGGCCGCTGGCTTACCGTCTGGATACGGCGTTTGACTATCTGGAGAAGAATCCGGAGACCATCGCCATCGTGTCCGGCGGCCAGGGTTCGGGGGAGGATGTGTCCGAGGCGGAGGCCATGAAGTCTTATCTGCTGAAAAAAGGGCTGGAGGATGAGAGGATTATAGAGGAAGACCAGTCGGTGAATACCGATGAGAATATTGCCTTCAGCCGGGAGCTGATGGACAGCCCCCAGGATTCGGTGGTGGTGGTAAGCAACGCTTTTCACATTTACCGGGCGCTGGAACTCTGTGAAACGCAGGGGCTTTCCAACGCCCAGGGGCTGGGAGCGCCCAGCAACTGGATCATGGTTCCCAGCTATTATCTGCGGGAGGCTATGGCGGTTGTGAAATACAAAATTTCCGGGCAGATCTGAAAAAGAGGATGCGGATGTCCAAAGAAGAAACCATTACGGGCGCAGGATGCGTTCTCCGGCAGGGCGGAAGGCACAGATACAGGAACCATGATTTGGGAGGAGAACATGACACAGATACAGGAACGGTTATTTGAGCTGCAGGACACAACATATCAGGCGTTTCAGTCGAAGCTGATGCCTACGGTGGATCCGGATACGGTGATCGGGGTGCGGACGCCTGCGCTGCGGGCGCTGGCGAAAGAGATCGCGCCAGGGGAGGAGACCCGGGAATTTCTGCGGGAGCTGCCCCACACCTATTTTGAGGAAAACCAGCTGCACGCTTTTGTGATCGGCCTGGAAAAAGATTTTGAAACCTGCATAGAGGAAGTGGAGCGGTTTCTTCCTTATATCGACAACTGGGCGACCTGCGACCAGCTGTCCCCCAGGGTATTCCGAAAGCACCGGGCCGGGCTGCTGCCGCGGATCGAAGCCTGGCTGTCATCGGATCACTGCTATACCATCCGCTTTGGGATCGGAATGCTGATGCAGCAGTTTCTGGATGAAGATTTCCGGCCGGAATACGCCGCGCGGGTGGCGCAGATCCGCTCGGAGGAATATTATGTCAACATGATGATTGCCTGGTATTTTGCCACGGCGCTGG
The DNA here is from genome assembly GCA_944380065.1 of uncultured Lachnospiraceae bacterium. GTDB lineage: Bacteria > Bacillota > Clostridia > Lachnospirales > Lachnospiraceae > Eubacterium_I. The sequence continues at coordinate 4,019 of CALWGM010000055.1, read as the reverse complement.
CCAAACAATATGACGCGGCGGTACCTTTCCTGGAGAACAGACAGCTGGATGTGTGGACGCACAACAAGGCGATCCAGAAGGCGGTGGAGAGCTACCGGATCACACCGGAGCAGAAAGCGTACCTGAAAACGCTGAAGGTGAAGGCGGGACGGTGAATTCACCTGTTCAGGCAGCAGCTGCAAAGAATATCCGGAAGCGGCTGGATTATTTGGGGCGAATCTGGTACAATCGTTACTGTTCGGAACCGTGTCGGGCAGCGGCTGCTGCGGGATGCGGAGAGGAAGGCAGAGCCGGAGAAGCCCGGCGAAACAGAAAGGTGAGGACGAGATATGTATTTGATGCGGGATGTGATGCTGCAGCAGCAGATTGCACTGGGAGATAAAAATGAAAAAGGAAAGAGAGAGTCTATGAGATACATTGATACATTGCGGGAGGGAGACCGGATTTCGGAGGTTTACCTGTGCAGACAGAAACAGACATTTATGACAAAGGCGGGGAAACCGTACGATTCGCTGATCCTTCAGGATAAAACGGGAACCTTGGACGGCAAGATCTGGGATGTCAATTCCAACGGGATCGCGGAGTTTGAGGCGCTGGACTATATTCTGGTCATGGGCGATGTGATCAGTTTCCAGGGAAACCTGCAGCTGAACATCAAACGGGTGCAGAAGGTAAACAGCAGCGACGTGAATTCGGCGGATTACCTGCCGGTGAGCCAGAAGAATATTCCGCAGATGTATGAGGAACTGACGGCCTACATCGGGCAGATGACGCACCCTTATATTAAGAAGCTGGCGGAGTCCTTTTTTATGGATGAAGGGTTTGCCAGACGGTTCCAGTTCCACTCGGCGGCAAAAAGCGTCCACCACGGGTTTGTGGGCGGCCTGCTGGAGCATACGCTGCATGTGACGCAGATCTGCGATTTCTTCTGCAAGCTGTATCCCATGCTGAACCGGGATCTGCTGCTGTGCGCGGCCATGCTGCACGACATGGGAAAACTGAAGGAGCTTTCCCGTTTTCCGGCCAACGACTATACCGACGAGGGACAGCTGCTGGGGCATATCGTGATCGGCGCCATGGAAGTACAGAAGCACATCGAGGCCATCCCGGATTTCCCGGAGCGGACGGCTTCGGAGCTGATCCACTGTATCCTGGCTCATCACGGCGAGCTGGAATATGGTTCCCCGAAGAAACCGGCGCTGGCAGAGGCCATTGCCTTAAGCTTTGCGGATAATTCCGATGCGAAGCTGGAAACCATCAAGGAGGCGCTAAACAGCGCGCCGGAAGAGAACATGGACTGGCTGGGCTACAACCGGCTGCTGGAATCCAATATCCGGAGGACGAGCAAGTAGCAGATGCGGCGGGCACATAACCGGGATGCGGGAGGGCGCAGCAGCGTTTTGACTGATACGCTGGGCGTATGTGATGCGGAACCCGGATCCGGATTTGGAGAGCAGAATACGATGTTAAAAAAGAATGATGAAATCATACTGAAAATCGAAGATATGGGCGCTGACGGCGAGGGCATCGGCAAATACCAGGGAATGACTTTTTTTGTGAAGGACGCCCTGATGGGCGACGTGGTGCGCGCCGGCGTGACGAAACTGAAAAAAACCTACGGATACGCTCGCGTCCTGGAAATTCTGGAGGCTTCACCCTATCGGGTGGAGCCTGTCTGCGCTTTTCACCGCCAGTGCGGCGGCTGCCAAATCCAGGCGCTTTCCTATGAAAAACAGCTGGATTTCAAGCAGAAAAAAGTGGAAAATAACCTGCGGCGGATTGGCGGCTTCCCGGAGGAACTGCTGCAGCAGGTGATGGAACCCATCGCAGGCATGGAGAATCCTTTCCACTACCGGAATAAGGCGCAGTTTCCGGTGGGGACGGATAAAGACGGACATGTCATCACCGGATTTTACGCGGGGCGGACGCATCAGATCATTCCCAACCGGGACTGTGCGCTGGGCGTTCCGGTGAACCGGGAGATCCTGGATCGGGTGATCGGTTTTATGGAGAAGTATCATATCTCTGCCTATGATGAGAAAACGGGCAAAGGGCTGGTGCGTCATATTCTGACCCGCTATGGATTTGCCACAGGGGAAATCATGGTGTGCCTGATCCTCAACGGGGACAGCCTGCCCCATCAGGAGGAGCTGACGGAAGCGCTGGGGCAGCTGGACGGCATGACCAGCATTTCCATCAACTGCAACCGGGAACGCAGCAATGTGATCCTGGGGAAACAGACGAAAACCATCTGGGGACAGCCCTGTATCACAGACTATATCGGGAACGTGAAATATCAGATTTCCCCGGTTTCCTTCTATCAGGTGAATCCGGCGCAGACTGAGGTGATGTACGGGCTGGCTCTGGAGTACGCCAATCTGCACGGGACGGAGACGGTGTGGGATCTCTACTGCGGAATCGGCACCATCTCCCTGTTCCTGGCGCAGCAGGCGAAGCAGGTCTACGGCGTGGAGATCATTCCCCAGGCCATCGAGGACGCCCGGCGCAACGCCCGGCTGAACCAGATCGGAAACGCGGAGTTTTTCGTGGGGAAAGCGGAGGAAGTGCTGCCGGAATTCTATGAAAAGGAGAAAGCCCAAGGCCGGAAGCCCCGTGCGGATGTGATCGTGGTGGATCCGCCCCGGAAGGGCTGCGATGCAAAACTTCTGGACACCATCCTCAAAATGGCGCCGCCGAAGGTGGTGTATGTGAGCTGCGATTCGGCAACCCTGGCGCGGGACCTGAAGATCCTGTGCGCGGGCGGCTACCGGCTGGAACGGGTGCGGGCGGTGGATAATTTTTGTCAGACGGTGCATACGGAATGTGTAGTGGGGCTCTCTCGGGCGGAGACCTGATGGGCAGTGGTGGATGCCAGAATTGACTGATTGTGAAAATGAAAGATATCAGGTTTTATTTAATCCATAAATATGGCGGAGGGGAACGATCCCCTCTTTACAATCGCCCATGCATGGTTACAGGTTACGCCATCTGTCCACTCGTGTAGCTTTGTAGCCATGCGCATACAGCACGAGGGATAATTCGGGTTTATTTTAAATGTTTTAATTTATCGTAGGTTTTTTCTAAAATTTCATGGAATCTGCATTCTTTCTCATCTTCATTTCCGGTCTCATCGACATAAACGGTGCAGCAATCGGGAATGTTTTCAGAAAAAATCTTATAAAAAGCTGTTTCCGTAATATGGTTCCCGTAGGCAGAAAAATATTCCTCTGCGAGTATCGCGTAGTCTTCTTTTGATATGAAACCATCGAGATAATTTTGTATTTGTTGTAATAAGGTTTCCTGAATATCTGCAGTGTCCATAACATATCTCCGATAAAAAGTGACATTTTCACAGGTTTATTGTGAGGCAAGCTTTTTCTTTACCAAATATCACTAAGTAATAGGAGTCTTTTTGTCTATACTCTTTGCCTTATAAAAAGCTGATCAGCCAGATAATCAATGGAATCAATAAAGGCATAGTGACTGTAAAGAAATGAAAATTTTTGCAAGCGACAATAGTTCTTCCCACTCATGTATTTTCTACAATCTTTTTGATAGATCCATTATATCAGGAATTAATTCTATGGGAAAGAAAAATGTGAGAAATAAGAAAGTTCCCAAAAGTGGAAATTACGGAAGAGCATACTGCTCAAAAATTCTGTGAATATTTTGAGTCTCTTGTGGTTATTTGTTTCCGTGTTGCTGAAATCTGTGAATTCTTATTTTTCCCGTTTGGACTCACAGATTATTCTTTCAGTAACTTGTTTTCAAGAAAAATCCCGAGAACTCCAAAATATTATCGCAGAATCCAACATACTATGATATACTTGTAAAGTATATTAGACATCAATAGTTTTGATTTTAATGAAAGGATACCATTATGGCGATTTCTTATAAAAAACTATTCAAATTAATGATAGATAAAGATATGAAAAAGAAGGACTTACGCACACTAACAGGTGTAAGTTATTCTACATTACTAAAAATGGAAAATGGAGAATATGTAAGTCTGGATGTAC
>CALWGM010000054.1 GCA_944380065.1 uncultured Lachnospiraceae bacterium | reverse complement strand
TGGCAGAGTGGAAGAACGAAACCGGCATAGAGGAAGAACGGCTGGAGGCGTTTATTTCAGCTGTGTTGGAAAATGAGGATTCTTTTGAGGAAACCTATTTGAAGCCTATGCTGGATGAGCTGGTGCAGGGGGCGTAAAGAAAGGCACGAAAAAAATTTCCAGATTTTTAAAAATAACACTTGCATTTTCCGTAACCTTGCGATATAATCATCCTTGCGTTACGGAATAAGCACCTTTAGCTCAGTTGGTAGAGCAGTAGACTCTTAATCTATTTGTCCAGGGTTCGAGTCCCTGAAGGTGCATTGAATATTGGAATGGGAAGCCGCATGAGCATTGAGTTCATGCGGCTTTTTTCACAAATGGAGGAAGGATTGAAACAGAAATGAATGTATCAGAGATAATGGTAAAGATGATCGCATATTCAGAGGGAAATCTTCATGATATCAATCATTTTCTGAAGGTACATGCATACGCAGAGATGATTGCGGAATGTGAGGCTGTGCCCCGGGAAGTACGGCAGACGGCGGAGATCGCGGCGATTGTTCATGATATCGCCTGTCCGTTATGCAGAGAAAAATATGGAAATACCAATGGAAAATATCAGGAGACAGAGGGGATTCCTCTGACGAGAGCGTTTCTGGCGGATACCGGTCTTTCAGAAGCAGTCGCGGAACGGGTTGTTTATCTGGTGGGGCATCATCATACGCCCCAGGCAGTGGACGGGCCGGATTATCAGATTCTGCTGGAGGCGGACTATCTGGTGAATGCGGACGAGATGGGGTTTTCGGAGGAGAATATCCGCAATGCCGGCGAGAAACTGTTCCGGACGGCGACAGGGAAGCGGCTGCTGCGGGAAATATATCGGGGATAATCCGGACACACAGACTTCTGCATTTGTGAAGACCGGCGATACATCATCTTTACATCTGAAAGCATGCTGATGGGTAAAAAAATGACATCTCCCACAGAAGTGTCCATGTCTGAAAGACATGGAATTCTGTGGGAGATGTTTTTTGATAGTCGCCCTTCCAAAAAACGATGCATTTTATATTATGCAAAATATTTCTTATATTTTTCTGCGAAATAGCCGTGACTAACCAATAAAAATGTAGTATGATATATGAAGCAAAATAATTCGGGATTTCTGTTCTGTTTCCGGATCAGAAAAAGAGGTTTTCGATATGTTGGATACGTTAAGGTCTCTGATCGGAGATCATGTTAATTTTGTATTTGTCGGGGAGGCTGGCAGCGGCAAGAGCGAGGTGGCGATCAACTTCGCGAAGTGGCTGGTGGAATTGGGAGACAGACCGGTTCATTTTTTTGATATGGACATGACCAAGCCGCTGTTCCGTTCCCGGGATGTGAAGGCGCAGATGGAGGAGATGGGGATCGACTTCCACTATGAGAAGCAGTTTATGGACGCTCCCACGGTGGTGGGCGGCGTGAGCCGGATGCTGAAGGATCCGGATTCCTACGTGGTGATGGATGTGGGAGGCGATTATATCGGAGCCCGCTCGGTAGGCGGATACGCGCCGAAGCTGAATACCGACCAGACCATCGTATATTATGTTCTCAATGCGTATCGTCCCTGGTCCAATGATATCGACCATATTGACGAGACCCTGGGCAAGATCCTGGGAGTTTCCCATATCGAGCTGGGGAAGCTTCATATGGTGAATAATCCCAACAATGGCCTGACCACCACGGAAAAGGAATTTGTGGAGGGGAACAGGAAGATGGCGGAGATGGTGACGCCCTACATCGGGGTGGATTTTTCCTGTGTCCGGGAGGATCTCTATGAAAAGGTGAAAGGCCAGTCCGAATCGCCGGTATTTCCGATCCGCCTGTATCTGACGTATCCCTGGCTGCAGGCAGAGTTGGAGCTGGGGAACGGGCAGCCGGTTCCCGGGAGAGGATAGCGGCAGGAAAGACCGCCTGTTTTCAGCACTTAACATTGGTTGGTGTACAATGTTTAGTAAATATAACAAGTCAATTGAGAGGAGGATTTAATCAAATGGCAAAAATCGTGGTTAAATCAGAACGCTGTAAGAGCTGTGGTTACTGCATCAAGTTTTGTCCCAAAGGCGTGTTGGCCATCGGAACGAAGGTTAACTCCAAAGGATATGAGTATGTGGAACCGGTAAACATGGATGCTTGTATCGCCTGTTGCATGTGCGGACGGATCTGTCCGGACGGCGCGATCGAGATCTACAAATAAGGAGGTTGAAGAATTATGGCAAGAGTATTGATGAAAGGCTGTGAGGCGATCGCCGAGGCAGCAGTTAGAGCCGGCTGTAGATTTTTCGCCGGATATCCCATCACACCGCAGAACGAGATCCCGGAGTATTTCTCCAGAAGACTTCCGGAAGTAGGCGGAACTTTCGTTCAGGGTGAATCAGAAGTTGCTTCTATTAATATGGTATACGGTGCGGCAGCAGGCGGAACCAGAGCGATGACTTCCTCCTCCAGCCCGGGAATTGCATTAAAGAGCGAGGGTATTTCTTACTGTGCGGCAGCGCGTGTTCCCATGGTGTATGCGAATATTTCCAGAGGGGGCCCGGGTGTAGGCGCCATCCAGCCGGCGCAGCAGGATTATTTCCAGGCAACCAAGGCTTCCGGAAACGGCGGTTTCCAGATGCTGGTTCTGGCTCCTTCCACGGTTCAGGAAGCAGTAGATATGACTTACAAAGCGTTTGATTATGCAGACCGCGATATGAACCCTGTCCTGATCCTGGCAGACGGCGTGATCGGTACCATGATGGAGCCGGTAGAGCTTCCGGAGATGAAGTCTGATGAGGAAGTGGCTGCCATCAAGGCGTCCAAGGATAAATGGGCATGTATCGGCCACCAGCTGGATTACGCCAACCGTTCCTGGATCCAGCCCGGTCAGTGGGATACCAAGAAGATGCAGCAGTGGAACGAGGATGCTGCGGCCATGTATCAGACCTGGGTTCCGGAATCCGAGGTTTATATGGTGGAGGATGCCGAGGTTGTGATCGCGTCCTACGGTATTTCTGCCCGTATTGCCAAATCTGCCGTAGATATTCTCCGTGCAGAGGGCAAGAAAGTGGGCCTGATCCGTGCCATCACGGTAAATCCGTTCCCCTATGATGCTTTCGATAAGATCAACTATGATATCTGCAGGGGCGTTCTGGATGTGGAGATGTCCATCCCGGCTCAGTTCGTGGCAGATGTGGACCGCGGCGTTCACCACCGCGCACAGATTGAGACTTGCCTGTGCTCCGGCGGTAATATCATGAGCCGTGAGGCTGTGATCGAAGCAGTGAATAAAATGTTAGAGAAATAGGAGGATACGAAAATGGATGAACTGAAATGCATATATTCAAGAACGAAAACAATCCAGGAAGATAAAGTATCCGGATTCTGCCCGGGCTGTATGCACAGCACAGTCATCAAACTGATCGGCGAAGTGCTGGATGAGCTGGATGTGGTAGATAAAGCTGTCCTGATCACAGGTATCGGATGCTGCGGTCTTCACATGGACTATATCGCGTATGATACCATTACAGCGCCCCACGGCCGTGCCTGCGCTGTAGCTACCGGCTTAAAGAGAACCAATCCGGACAGGCTGTATTTTACATACCAGGGCGACGGCGACTTTGCGTCCATCGGTCTGGCAGAGTCTGTATCCGCTGCAAACCGCGGCGAGAATATTACGGTTATCTTCATTAATAACGGTATTTACGGCATGACCGGCGGACAGATGGCTCCCACGACGCTGCTGGGGATGAAGGCCTCCACCGCCCCGAAGGGACGTATCGCCGAGGAGCATGGTTACCCGATGCACATGTGTGAGATCCTGGACAAGCTGACAGCTCCGTACTATCTGGAGAGAACCAGCTGCAATACGCCGCAGAACGTGATCAAGACGAAAAACGCCATCAAAAAGGCGTTTAAGAACCAGTTAGAGGGCAAGGGCTTCTCCATGGTTGAGATCGTGACCAGCTGTCCGACCAACTGGGGTCTGGAGCCGCTGGATGCGCTTGATTTCATCGAGCAGAAGATGCTTCCGGAGTATCCTCTGGGCGTGATTCGTGATAGAGATAAAGAATAGGGGGGAACAGACTATGGAAACAAATTTATGTGTTGCCGGATTCGGCGGACAGGGCGTTATGACTCTGGGCAAGTTCCTTGCCACCGCCACTTGTGATTCTACAGATAAAAACGTTACTTTCTTCCCGTCCTACGGCGCAGAGCAGCGCGGCGGTACGGCAAACTGCTTCGTGGTGATCTCTGACGGCCTGGTAGGCGCGCCGCTGGGAGACGTGATGGACGACCTGATCGTGATGAACGGCCCGTCTCTGGCAAAGTTCCTGCCGACTTTAAAAGAGGGCGGCAATCTGTTTATCAACAGCTCCATCGTAGATGAGAAGGAGATCAACAGGACAGACGTGAAAGTGATTAAGGCTCCTGTGACAGAGATGGCTCTGGAAATGGGAAATGCCAAGGTATTAAATGTGATTATGCTTGGCGTTTATGTGGGCTATACCGAGGTGGTTTCCCCGGATGTGGTATGGGGAACCATCGAGCATAAGCTGGCGAAAAAAGCCAAACTTCTTCCGCTCAATAAACAGGCTTTTGAGAAAGGGCTGGAGATCGGCCGTTCTCAGAAATAGGATTATTACACCATTCATTCCTTCAAATTTGATCAGACAGTCCGGCTTAGGCCGGGCTGTTTTGTGTCTGCGCGCAGCCTTTTGTGAAAAAAAAATGAACTTTTTATTTGCTCTTGACATATCCTGAAAATGGAACTAAAATTGTTGAACATCGGACAGTTTGATAATCAACAGAAGGGAGGATGAGGGATGGAAGCATCACTGGAAAGATCCATCGGAAACGAGATACGGGTTCTGTCCAATATGATCCACAGGACGCTGGCCAACATGCCGGGGACGAAGCAGATTGAAGCGGTGACCGGAACCAACGCCTGGATCATCGGCTATATCGCCCAGCAGGGGGACAGCAACGTATATCAGAGAGATCTGGAACAGAAGTTTGGAATTACCCGTTCGACCGCATCGAAGGTTGTCAATCTGATGGTTCAGAAGGGGCTGATTGTCCGGGAGAAGGTTCCCGGGGACGCGCGGCTGAAAAAGTTAGTGCTGACGGATCGCTCCTGTGAGCTGCTGGGTCTGATGAAGGAAGGGTTTCTTGACCTGGAGGGTACTCTGGCGGACGGCTTTTCTGAGGAAGAGCTCAATCAGTTTTTTGAGTACGTCAACAGAATGCAGAACAACCTGAAAATCAAAATGAGGGAGGAAAGACATGTATGATAAAGAAGTTAATGAGATCACTGCGTGAGTACAAAAAGAATACGGTTCTTGCGCCTGTCTTTGTCATTGTGGAAGTTGCGCTGGAAATTCTGATTCCATATGTAATGGCAATCCTGATCGATGATGGTATCGAAGCCGGAAATATGGCTGCCATTCTCAAATATGGTATCCTTCTTCTTATTTTTGCTTTTGTGTCGCTGCTGTTCGGCGCACTGGCAGGAAAAGAGGCCGCGATCGCATCTTCCGGACTGGCGAAGAACCTGCGGAGAGATATGTATGCAAAGGTGCAGACGTATTCTTTCTCCAACATTGATAAGTTTTCTACGGCAAGTATTATTACCCGTCTGACGACAGACGTGACCAACGTGCAGAATGCATTCCAGATGGTTATCCGCGTGGCGGTGCGGTGCCCGATCATGCTGGTGGTGGCGCTGGTGGTATCCTTTACTATCAATAAGGAGCTGGCAAGTGTGTTCCTGATCATTGTGCCGATCCTGGCGTTTGTGCTGGCGTTTATCAGTATCCGGGTTCACCCTTATTTCAAACGGGTGTTCAAGACCTATGACCGCCTGAATGAAGTGGTGGAGGAGAACCTGCTGGGGATCCGCGTGGTGAAGTCCTTTACCCGTGAGGATCATGAGATTCAGAAATTCGGTAAGATTTCCCAGTCCATCTTCAAGGATTTCAGTAAGGCTGAGAAGATCATTACCATGAACATGCCGGCCATGATGGCGGCGGTTTATATCTGTATCCTGCTGATCGCCTGGCTGGGAGCGAAAGCCATCGTTCTGAGCGGCAATACCGCAGGCGTTGCAGGGGGTCTGACCACCGGTGAGCTGATGAGTATGTTTACCTACGCCATGCAGATCCTCATGAGCCTGATGATGATCGCCATGATCATGGTTATGGTGATCATGTCCGTGGCTTCCGCAAGACGTATCGTGGAGATCCTGGATGAGGAGAGCGATATCCGCAATAAGGAGAATCCGGTGACCGAGGTAAAGGACGGAAGCATCGTATTCGACCATGTTTCCTTCCGGTACGCGAAGGACGCGGAGCGTGATGTCCTGTCAGAGATTAACCTGGAGATCAAACCGGGCGAGCGTGTGGGCATCTTGGGAGGCACCGGTTCCGCCAAGTCCAGTCTGGTGCAGCTGATCCCCCGTCTGTATGATGTAACAGAGGGAAGCGTCCGGGTCGGCGGCGTGGATGTGCGGGATTATGATATCGATGTGCTCCGTACCGAGGTGGGCATGGTGCTGCAGAAGAATGTGCTGTTTTCCGGTACGATCAAGGAAAACCTGCGCTGGGGCAATGAGAACGCGTCGGATGAAGAGTTGGAGCGTGTCTGTAAGCTGGCCCAGGCGGATGAGTTCATCCAGCGGTTCCCGGATAAATACGATACCTACATCGAGCAGGGCGGAACAAACGTATCCGGCGGACAGCGGCAGAGACTCTGTATTGCCCGCGCCCTGTTGAAGAAGCCGAAGATCCTGATCCTGGATGATTCCACCAGCGCGGTAGATACCAAGACAGATATGCTGATCCGGAAGGCTTTTGCGGAGGAGATCCCGGAGACGACCAAGTTTATTATCACACAGCGTATTTCTTCGATCGACGACGCGGATAAGATCATCGTTATGGATGACGGTAAGGTAATCGGCGTCGGCACCCATGAAGAGCTGCTGAAAAACAATAAGGTTTATCGTGAGACGTTTGAATCTCAGCAGAAAGGCGGTGGTCTGAGTGAATAACAAATCAGGAGCAAGAGATGCAAAGGGAACGGCAAAACGGCTGCTGGGTTATCTTGGCAAGTATAAGATCCGCTTTACGATCGTTGTCTGCTGTATTGTGTTCGCGGCGATTACGACGGCGCTTTCCAGCCTGTTTATCCAGAGCCTGATTGATGATTATATTATGCCGCTGCTGACCCAGGATGACCCGGATTTTGCCGGCCTGGCACAGTATATTTTAAAAATGGCCGGGATTTTTGCGGCTGGCGTTGTTGCGGCCTTCCTTTATAACCGGCTGATGGTTGTGGTGGCGCAGGGAATCTTAAAAGAGATCCGTGACGAGATGTTCGAGCATATGCAGACGCTGCCCATCCGCTATTTTGATACGCATACACACGGCGATGTGATGAGCCATTATACCAATGATACGGATACCCTGCGGCAGATGATCTCCATGAGTATCCCGCAGATGCTGAACTCGGCGATCACCATCGTGGCGGTATTTGTTTCCATGCTGACCGTCAGCGTATGGCTGACGCTGATCGTAGTAGCGTTTATCTTTATTATCTTTGCTGTGATCGGAAAGATTGCCGGCGGCAGCGCCCGTTACTTCGTAAGGCAGCAGGCATCCCTCGGTGATGTGAACGGTTATATCGAAGAGATGATCAACGGGCAGAAGGTTGTCAAGGTATTCTGCCACGAGGAAAAAGCGATTGAGGGATTCGATAAAAAGAACGGCGACCTCTTTGAGAATATGGCAAAAGCCAATACCTATGCCAATATTCTGATGCCGATCATGAACAACCTGGGATTTATCCTTTACGTTGTGATTGCCATCGTCGGCGGCGCGCTGGGTATTGCAGGCGTGACCAATATCAGCCTGACAGGCATCGGCGTGCTGACTCTCGGTTCCATCGCCTCCTTCCTGCAGCTGTCCCGGAGCTTTATCAATCCGGTCAGCCAGGTTTCCCAGCAGCTGAACTTCGTTGTTATGGCGCTGGCAGGTGCGGAGCGTATCTTCGCGCTGATGGATGAGAAGCCGGAAGAAGACCAGGGAGATGTGACCATCGTCCGTGTGAAAGAAGAAAACGGCAGGTTAGTGGAATGCAAAGAGCGTACCAACCGCTGGGCCTGGAAGGTGCCGAAAGAGGACGGTACGTTTGATATGGTAGAGATGAAGGGACATGTGGAGTTCCACGATGTGGACTTTGGTTATGTGCCGGAAAAGACAGTCCTGCATGACATTACGCTTTACGCGGAGCCTGGCCAGAAGGTGGCCTTTGTGGGGGCTACCGGAGCCGGAAAGACGACCATCACCAACCTGATCAACCGCTTCTATGATATCCAGAAGGGTACCATCACTTACGACGGCATTGATATCAGCAGGATCGCGAAACCGTCCCTGCGCCGTTCCCTCGGTGTGGTACTGCAGGATGTGAACCTGTTTACCGGTACGGTAATGGACAATATCCGGTACGGCAAGCTGGATGCTACCGATGAGGAATGTATCGCGGCGGCGAAGCTGGCCAATGCGGACGGCTTTATCCGGATGCTGCCCCATGGCTATAATACGGTGCTTGCCGGAGACGGCAGCGGCCTGTCCCAGGGCCAGCGGCAGCTGATCTCCATTGCCCGGGCGGCTGTGGCAGACCCGCCGGTTATGATCCTGGATGAGGCGACCTCCTCCATTGATACCCGTACCGAGGCTATTGTACAGCGCGGTATGGACGCCCTGATGAAGGGGCGTACCGTATTTGTTATCGCCCACAGGCTTTCCACGATCATGAACTCAGATGTGATCATGGTTCTGGAGCTGGGACATATCATCGAGCGGGGCGACCACGATACGCTGATTGCCCAGAAGGGTACGTACTATCAGCTGTATACGGGTGCGTTCGAGCTGGAGTAATCCATGGTTTTGGAGTTTCAACGAGAGACCGGTACATTTCAGAGGAAGTGTGCCGGTCTCTTTTTCGGTGGTTCCGCGGAGAAAAGACTGTATCCGTCCTGCGGCGCATGTTATAATGAATACACTGAAATTTGCCGTTCTGCAAAAAGAACTACGAGAAGGAGAACCATATATGAGATATCCGAAGTTTTTAGAGAAACAGGGAACCATCGGCTTTGTGGCGCCGTCGTTTGGATGCAACATAGAGCCCTACAGGTCCGCATTCTGCCATGCGCTGGAGACGTTTGGGCAGATGGGTTACCGGACGGAACTTGGGCCGAACTGCTTTGAGGGATGCGGCGTGGGCATCAGCAATACGCCGGAGAAATGCGCGGCAGAGCTGATGGAGTATTACTGCAGCAGTACAAACGATGTGCTGATCTCCTGCGGCGGCGGGGAGCTGATGTGCGAGGATCTGGGCTATATGGATTTTGGACGTCTGAAACAGGCAGAGCCCAAATGGTATCTGGGATATTCCGATAATACCAATATGACGTTTCTGCTGACCACCCTCTGTGATACGGCTTCTCTCTACGGTCCCTGCGCGGCGGCCTTTGGCATGGAGCCCTGGCATCCGGCGATCCGGGATACGTTTGACCTTCTGACCGGGAAGAAGCTGACGGTTCACGGATATGACCTGTATGAAAAGGAGGGGCTGAAGGATGAAGAGAATCCCCTGATTCCCTATCACGTGACGGAGCCCTGTGTCCGGGTAAAGGTTCCTGATCAGGATACCCATATGGAAGGGCGGCTGATCGGCGGGTGCATGGATGTGCTGACCCTGTTCCTGGGAACAGAATTTGACGGGGTGAAGGCCTTCGCAGAGAAGTATCAGAAGGACGGCATCCTCTGGTTCCTGGAAGCCTGCGATTTAAATCCCATGGGCATCCGCCGGGCGCTGTGGCAGATGGAACAGGCCGGCTGGTTCCGGTATGTGAAGGGCTTCCTGATCGGACGGCCGCTGCACCACGGGGAAGTGTTCATCAATCTGGATCAGTATGAGGCTGTCACCGGGATCCTGGGAAAATATGGGGTACCGATCCTGATGGATCTGGATATCGGCCACATCCCGCCTTCCATGCCGCTGATCTGCGGAAGCTATGCGAAGGTGGATGCGGCCGGTAATGAGATTGCCATAGAAATGCTGCTGAAATGACGGGCGTTTTGTTCCCCGGGTTCTTCAGCGGGAGAGAATCATTTTGCAGATGGGATTTCCCTGGGCGGAGAACTTCTGCTCATATTCGGTCATGATGTTTCCGGCATTCAGGATTTCGTCGTGGTGGAGATCCCAGGTGGATGCGATCCGTTTCCAGCCTGCCGGCTCCGCCTGTTCCAGGGAAAACCGGAAGAGATCCTGATTATCGGTCTTGAACTCTAACTGCCCATCCGGGACGAGGATCTGGTCATAACGCTTTAAAAACTGCTGTGAGGTCAGCCGCCGTTTGGCGTGGCGGTCTTTGGGCCAGGGATCGGAAAAGTTCAGATAGATCCTGGAAACCTCGTGCCTGGCAAACATGGAGCAGATGTTTTCCGCATCCATGCGGATGAAACGGATATTGGACGGCGGCGTTTCCATGGCGTCCAGCTTTTCCAGCGCGCGCACCAGCACGCTGGAATATTTTTCGATACCGATGTAGTTGACGGCAGGGTTCTGCATGGCCAGTGTGGTGATAAACTGGCCTTTTCCCATGCCCACCTCGATGTGGATGGGATGGTCGCTGCCGAAAATTTCTGCCCAGCGCCCGGCCGGGGACTGGGGATCTTCTTCTAAAAAGCAAAGCGGATGTGCCGCGATCACCTCGCGGGATCCGGGAACATTTCTCAGTCGCATATCAATTCTCCATTTTCGTTGATTTTTGTATGAAAGACGGCGGGAGGCGGGAGAATATGGAACAGATACCGGCTCCTGCCATCCAGTGATTTTACTATAGAAGATGCGGATTTGTCCAGAGGCGGGAAACGGATTTATTTATGAAATATGAAAGTTTTGTAAATTACTTTTATTTCCCCTTCTGTTCCCGTATAATAACGGATTAGGATATGGTTTACATTTTCCGGAAATAGCGCCGGAGGAAAGGAGTTTGTCATGGAACCAAATACAGAGAAAATGGAGCCGGATACAGAAGAAACAGGGCGGAAGAAACGCCGCATGTGGGATATCCGTCCCTATCTGGCCATCGGGACAACCGCCGTTTTGGTGATCCTGATTTGTATTATTATGTTCTTTGTGTTTCTCCGGTTTGGGGAACTGACGGCGGGGATCCGGGCGCTGGGGCACATTCTGCAGGCGATCCTGATCGGCGTTGTGGTTGCCTACGTCCTGAACCCGGTGATGATGTTTTTTGAACGGCGGCTGCAGCAGGCTTTCCGGAAACGGATCACAGATGAGAAGAAGATCCGGAAGCTGAGCCGCAGTATCGCCATTGCAGGGGCGGAGCTGGTTTTTCTGGGGATTATTGTGGCTCTGCTGAGCATGATTATCCCGCAGCTGATCATCAGCGTGGAGCAGTTAGTGATGACGCTGCCGGACCAGATTCAGAACCTGATGGATCGGATCCAGGCCTTTTCCAGGGGGACAGGGCCCCAGGCCGGGATTGTCCGGGAACTGATTACCAATGGAACCGACTATCTGGAAGAATGGATCCGTACAGAATTTTTAGGTCAGGCACAGGAGCTGATGACCTATGTGACCAGCGGGGTGGTCGGGGTTGTCAAAACGATTTTTAATATCATTGTGGGCATTATCGTTTCCGTCTATATTCTGGTGAAGAAAGAGACGTTTATCAGCCAGCTGAAAAAGCTGGTGTATACGATTTTCCCGCCACGGGCGGGGAACCGGGTGATGGAAGTGCTGCGCAAGAGCGACGATATTTTCGGCGGCTTCTTTATTGGGGAGATCATTGACGCGATCATCATCGGACTGCTCTGCTTCGGCGTCCTGTACATTGGAAGATTCCCCTATGCGCTTTTGGTGAGTGTGATCGTTGGCGTGACCAATATCATCCCGTTTTTCGGGCCGTTTTTAGGGGCGATCCCGGGAGCGCTTCTGATCTGTCTGGAAAGCCCGATCCACGCGCTGTATTTCCTGATCATTATTCTGATCATCCAGCAGCTGGACGGGAATGTGATCAAACCGAAGGTTTTAGGGGACACCACGGGACTGTCCCCCTTCTGGGTGATTTTCGCGATCCTGCTGTTCGGGGGGCTTTTCGGTTTTCTGGGAATGCTGTTCGGCGTGCCGGTGTTCGCCATCATCTACTATCTGATCAAGCGGATCGCGGAACATTTTCTGCGCAAACGGAACATGCCGGAGAAAACCATGGACTATCTGGACTTTGCCTATATGGATACCGGGAGCGGGAAGCCGGTTTTCTATGAGGAAGACCGCCAGGAGCGCCATCAGAAGCGGAGCGAACAGACGGGAGGAACGCTGAAGAAGCTGTTTGTAAAGTGGAAACAGAAGAAAAAAGATAAGAAAGAATAGAAATTTCCTGTTGACAGACCCGGATGGATTTTGGTATTGTAGGATTTATCAAAAGGGAGTAGTTTGCATGGGAGACCATGTTTGCGTGATCCGTCAGTACGATGATCTGTAACAGGATGATCCGGAGCGTAACGAAGAAGCGAGACTTTTGTTGTGATTTCAGTGCAGCAGAGGGAGGTCGCTTCTTTTTCTTTTGCGAAATTCCGGAAAACGGCACGGAAAGAAACAATTTTGGTAAGACTATTGTCAAAGGAGGAAATGTTCGATGAAAAATGAACTCTATCAGATTTCCGGACAGGACGCGTTAAAGCAGCTGGACAGCCGGGCAGACGGCCTGACGGATGCCGAGATCCGGGAACGCCAGCAGAAATATGGATTTAACGAGCTGGCAGAGACCGGAAAGAAAAGTGTTCTGCGGATTTTTGCGGAACAGTGGAAAGATTTTCTGGTAATGATTCTGATCGTGGCGGCGATTATATCAGCGGCGCTGGGAGATATCGAGAGCATGGTTGTTATTCTTGTGGTTCTGGCGATGAACGCGATCCTGGGAACGGTTCAGCAGGTGAAGGCGGACCAGTCCCTGGAAAGCTTAAAGCAGCTGTCGGCGCCGAACGCGAAGGTGATCCGGGATGGGAAGAATCTGGTGATTCCCTCCAGGGAAGTGGTGCCCGGGGATATCGTGATGCTGGAGGCCGGCGATTATATCTGCGCCGACGGCCGGATCATTGAAAACGCCGGAATGAAGATCAATGAGAGCGCGCTGACCGGAGAGAGCCTGAGCGTGGAAAAAGAGGATGTTCCCATCGAAGGGGAGGCGCCGCTGGGCGACCGCAAAAATATGGTCTTTTCCGGAAGCTATGTGACTTATGGCCGGGGCGCTTTTGTCGTATCCGGTACAGGAATGCATACGGAAGTGGGAAAGATCGCGCAGCTGATGAAAAATACCTCAGAGTCCAAAACGCCCCTGCAGGTATCCCTGGATCAGTTTGGTAAGAAGCTGTCCCTGCTGATTATGATTATCTGTGCGGTGGTATTCCTGCTGAGCGTGCTCCGGGGCGAGGAGATCATGTCCGCGTTCCTGTTTGCCATCGCATTGGCAGTGGCTGCCATTCCGGAGGCATTGAGCTCCATCGTGACTATCGTGCTGGCATTCGGAACCAAGAAGATGGTGAAAGAGCATGTCATTATCCGCAAACTGCAGGCTGTGGAAGGCCTGGGAAGCGTTTCCGTGATCTGCTCTGATAAGACGGGTACCCTGACTCAGAACAAGATGACCGTCATGCAGTATTTCTGTGACGGCCAGGTGACGGACTGCAGCAGCAGCTTCCCGGATGTGTCCGGAACCACAGCGGAAAAGCTGATTGATTTCGGCGTGCTCTGTTCTGACGCCATCGAAGAGGGCGAGACGGTGATCGGCGACCCCACAGAGATCGCGCTGGTACATTTGAGCAGTGATTTTGGAAGGAACCCGGCGGATACGAGAAATCTGTATCCCCGTCTGGGTGAGGTGCCCTTTGATTCTGACCGGAAACTGATGTCCACAGTAAACAATTATAAAGGACAGCAGATCTGTATTACCAAGGGTGCGGAAGATGTGATGATCGACCGGGTAGCCTATGTGGAGACCCCGGAGGGGATCGTCCCGGTGGCGGATGAGTTCCGTCAGCGGATCCAGGAGGAAACCCTTCATTTTTCTGAGCAGGGACTCCGCGTACTGGCGTTCGCCTATAAGCCGGTGGACGACTGCGGGATTACAACAGAGGATGAAAAGGATCTGATCTTCATTGGTCTGGCAGCGATGATGGATCCGCCGAGGGTGGAATCCGCAGACGCGGTGGCGACCTGTATCAGCGCAGGCATCCGTCCGGTGATGATCACCGGAGACCACAAGGTGACGGCGGCGGCCATCGCCCGCAAGATCGGTATCCTGACGGATGACCGCAGGGTGGTAGAAGGCGCGGAACTGGAAGCGCTTACCGATGAGCAGCTGGAAGGTTTTGTGGAGGATGTGGCGGTATACGCCAGAGTTTCCCCGGAGCATAAGATCCGTATCGTGCGCGCATGGCAGAAGAAAGGCAATATCGTTTCCATGACCGGTGACGGCGTCAATGACGCCCCGGCCCTGAAGCAGGCGGACGTGGGCGTGGCCATGGGGATCACCGGAAGCGATGTGGCGAAGGACGCTGCCTCCATGATCCTGACGGACGATAATTTCGCTTCCATTGTGAAGGCTGTGGAGAACGGACGGAACGTATACGCGAATATTAAGAAATCCATCCAGTTCCTGCTTTCCGGAAACATGGCCGGTATTTTAGCGGTACTGTACGCCTGCATCGTGGGCTTTTCCACACCGTTTGCGGCCGTGCACCTGCTGTTTATCAACCTGCTGACAGACAGCCTTCCGGCTATCGCACTGGGACTGGAGCCCCATTCCCACGAGGTGATGGAGGAAAAACCGAGACCGAAGAGCGAATCCATCCTGACGGGAACCTTTGTAAAGACGATCCTGATCCAGGGTATCGTGATCGGAGCCATGACCATGATCGCGTACCACATCGGACTGACCGAGAGCGAAGCCTGTGCAAGGACCATGGCGTTTGCGACCCTGTGTCTGTCCAGACTGGTGCATGGATTCAACAGCAAGGCTGCTGTGCCGGTAATCTTTAAAAAGCGGTTCTTTGATAATAAATACCTGATCGGCGCATTTTTCATCGGTCTGCTGCTGCTGTGCGCGGTTCTGCTGATTCCGCCCCTGCAGTCCGTATTCCAGGTGGTGCCTCTTGACTGGTTCAAGCTGCTGATGATCTTTGTGCTGGCTGTGGCCAACCTGTTTATCATCCAGGCGATTAAGGCTATTCTGCACCGCAGAAAACAGAAGTAAATGACAGAAACTTTATAAATAACAGAAAATTCGTCAAAACAGATAAATGTTTTGACGAATTTTCTATTCTATGGCATACTAAAGGGGCCTGAAAACATGTAAATCAGAACAGGAGAAGATTATGAAGAAGTTATGGAAAAAGGCGGGGGCGCTGCTGCTGGCGGCGTGTACGGCGCTGGGCCTGGCAGGGGCTGTGCCGGCCTCGGCAGAAGAGGCGGTTTCCTGGCCGACAGGGCCGCAGGTTTCCTCGCCCTGCGCGATCGTTATGGAGGCGAATACAGGGACTGTCCTTTATGAGAAAAATGCGGACGAGGTCAGTTATCCCGCCAGTATCACCAAGATTATGACCGCCCTGGTGGCTCTGGAAAACAGCGCCCTGGACGATATTGTGACATTTTCCGCCACGGCGGTATATGAGAATGAAGGAGATACCTCCCACATTGCCCGGGATCTGGATGAACAGATGACCATGGAGCAGTGTCTGTACGGTATGATGCTGGAGTCGGCGAACGAGTGCGCTTGGGCGATCGGTGAGCATGTGGGCGGCGGAGACTGCCAGGCGTTTGTGGATATGATGAACGCGAAAGCGCAGGAATTAGGGTGTACCAACACCCATTTTAACAACCCCAACGGTCTGCCGGATACCTCCCATGTGACGACCTGCCGGGACATGGCGCTGATTTCCAGGGCGGCGATACAGAACAGTACGTTCCGCAAGATCACCGGGACGGTGAAATATACGATCCCGCCCACCAATAAGCATGCCACAGAGACACCTTTAAATAACCATCATCAGATGATCAGCGCCTACAAAGGCAACCGGTATCTGTATGATTCCTGTATCGGCGGCAAGACCGGTTATACCGATGCGGCGGGCAGTACGCTGGTGACCTTTGCCGAGCGGGACGGGATGCTCCTGATCTGTGTGGTGATGCGCTCCCAGAGCACCCATTATCAGGATACGACGGCACTGTTTGATTATTGTTTTTCCAATTACAGGATGTACAATGTAGCGCAGAACGAAACGCGCTATGCAGGCGCGGATCAGGCCGGTACTTCCCTGTTCGGCCAGGCAGAACCATTTGCGGAACTGGATCCGCAGGCGGAGATCATCCTTCCCGTAAATGCAGCCTTCCAGGATACAGAGACGGCCGTGTCTTATGACCGGGCTTCCGGATCTGTGGCCGGCACACTGATTTATTCCTATGGCGGAAAGCAGGTGGGGACGGCGGATGTGCTCACCACAGGAGCCAATGGTATGACGTATGATTTCGGCAAAACAGACGGCTCATCCGTCAGCCAGGGCAGCGCGGAAGAGGAGACGGAGGCCGACAGTGACTCCGGGGACAGCGGGGCTTCGGAGACCAAACAGCGGCATGGCAGGGGGCTGGTAAAAAAGATTCTGCTGATCGTTGTGATTGTCATCGCAGCAGCCTTTGTCCTGTGGTTCCTGTATAACAATATCCGGCGGATGATCCGCAAGAAACGCAGGCGGAACGGGAAATATAAGGTGATCAAAGAAAACAGAAAATGGAGAAAACGCCGCAGACGGCGCTGAAAAAAGGATCGGGCATCAGGTGTGTCCGATCCTTTTTGAATATAAGAGAAAAAAACGCTGTTTCCTTCCGGATTTAGATTGCCGGGAATTTCAGTTTCTTGTAGTAATCGTATTTCTCCTTGATCTCGCCCTGTCTCTGGAAGAAATCGATCCTGGTCTGGATGATCTCGTTCAGATGCTCTTCCCGGGCCTTGTTGATGTTGCGGTCGCGGATCAGGCCGTTGGGAGCTAAGACGAATTTGTATTTGCCGGTCTCCTCGTCCTTTACCAGGTCGCCGCCTGCGCCGCAGACTGCGCACTCAAAGGGGAACTCGATGCCGTCCCAGTGAGGATCGCCGGGGTAGATCAGGGAAGAATGGCATCTGGGACATACGCCGAAGTCCGGGTCGCCCAGCCATGTCCGCTCTTCTACCGGGGTGTTGATCGCCTTGACAATATTCTCACCCATCCTGTGCGCCGCTGCCAGCTGTTCGTCTCTCAGCAGCACGTTGCCGGGACGGCCGTTGCGTGTCGCCATCATCTGATCCACACACTGGATGGACTGGGTAAACAGGGATGCTCCTAAAACCTCTAAGGTAAAGGTCTGCCAGTCATGGCAGGAACCGCCCACTGCGATCAGGCCGCCTACCAGATGGGGATCCTTCTTCAGTTCGCCGATGGCCAGACGGAAGGAAACCTCATAGGCCAGGGCGCGGTGCGCATATCTCAGATAGAGGGCGCTGGGTCCCAAGTCGTAGGACGGAACGGCGATGATCACACCGTCGCTGGACTGGACTTCGTTGATGATCTTGTCCATGTCGTCCTTGTCCTTTAAGACACATCCTTTGTAGGTACCCTTGCCCTGTGCCACCTCACCCATCTGCATGGTACAGGATTCGCATCCGGTACACATCTCAATGTGGTAGTCAAACAGGTTGATCAGTTTACACTCTGCGCCGGCTTCCTGGCAGGCAAGCAGAGCCTCCTTTGCGAGAATCTCGCTGTTGCCGTTATGACGTCCGGCAACGATTGCTAAAACCTTCATGCTGTTACCTCCTGAAATATAAATACCATAAAATTGTTGACTTAAGTGTAACATGGATCGGGCAATAACATAAGTGGTAAACAGGAAATCACCTATGCAATCGCAGTATGGGTTTATGCTTTTTTGTAATGGGAAGGTTGCGGGATGGTTATGAAACCGGTATAATATAAGATGATTAAAAAAGGAGAATTTCCGGAGCTTTCCGGACAGGCAGACGGGGATATGACATTCAATCAGATTAAATATTTTCTTACTGTGGCGGAGTGCCTGAGTTTTACAGAGGCGGCAAAACGCCTGTTTATCACGCAGCCGGCTCTGAGCCGCCAGATCGGGGCGATGGAGGAAGAACTGGGAACCCAGCTGTTTCTGCGGGACAGAAAGCAGCTGAAACTGACGCCGGGCGGAAGCCTTTTATACAACCGCTTCCATGTGATCCTGGACTATTATACCCAGGCAGTTTATGACGCCCGGACGGCGAACCGGGGATTTGAGGGGAAACTGCGGATCGGTTTTTTAGATATTTATGACATTTCTGAACTGTTTCCGGCAGCGATCCGGGAATTTCGGGAAAAATACCCGAAGGTAGCGCTGGCGCTGGAGCGGTATCCGCTTGGGGAGCTGCCCCAGAAGCTGTATGACGGCAGCCTGGATCTGGTGCTGACCTATGGCTTTTCCCTGTTTGACCGGGCGGAGCTGGTAGTTTCCAATGTACAGAAATTTACCTCCTGTATCATGCTTCCGGCGGGGCACCCCCTGGCACAGAAAGAAGATCTGTGCCTGGCAGACCTGGCGGGGGAACGGTTTGTCCAGTTAGAGGAGAGCGCCAGCGAGGAGGGGCACCGGTTTATTGTGAATCTGCTGGAAAAGGGCGGGATCCATCCGGACATTCTGTTTGTCCATAAAATGGAGGATGTGCTTCTCTGGGTGCAGACCGGAAATGCGGTGGCGATCACCTCCAACCGGACCATCGAAAAGCAGAACGCCCATGTGGTGCTGCGGGAGATCCAGATGGAGGAAGCGCGGGGACATGATGTGGCGATGGCCTGGCATAAAAGCAATTACAATCCGGCCATTGCGCTTTTTATGGAGATGCTGGAACAGCATTGCCGGCGGCAGGAGGGCAGTGCGGCGGCCGGGGGCAATGAGAAGGAACAGGAGTTTGGCTGATTTGGGGAGGGATGCGGACATGGGACATGATCTGGATCAGAAATTAACAGCATATGCGGCGTCAGATATCTATCCTTTCCATATGCCGGGGCACAAGCGGCAGCGGCTGGGGGACTGGCGCCCGGAAGAGATTGACATTACAGAGATTGACGGATTTGACAACCTCCACCATGCGGAGGGGATCATCAAAGAAGGGCAGGAGCGGCTGGCAGGACTGGCGGGGGCGGACGAGAGCTTTTATCTGGTGAACGGGAGCACCTGCGGCCTGCTGGCGGCGATCTGCGGCTGTGTGAAAAAGGGTGACCGTATCCTGGTGGGGCGCAACTGCCATAAGGCGGTTTATCACGCGGCGTATCTGATGGAGCTGCGGGTGGAATACCTGTATCCGGAAGCCACGGATTTTGGGATTCAGGGGAGCGTTCTGCCGGGGCAGGTGAAAGAAAGGCTGCGGCAGTTTCCGGATACGGCGGCGGTGGTGATCACTTCGCCCACGTATGACGGTATTGTTTCGGATATTGCAGCCATTGCCAGACTGGTTCATGAAAAGGGGATTCCGCTGATCGTGGATGAAGCCCACGGCGCACATTTCGGTTTTTCTGGCGGATTTCCGGAAAAAGCGGTGCGGCTGGGGGCGGATCTCTGCATAGAGAGCCTGCACAAGACGCTGCCCTCCTACACACAGACTGCGGCGCTGCATCTTGCGAAGACGGAAGCGGCGCGGGCCGGGGAGGTGTCTGACCGGGAGTGGATACAGTACCGTTTTGACCGGGAACGGGTAAAACGGTATCTGGGAATTTTTCAGTCCAGTTCGCCTTCCTATATTTTCATGGCGGGGATGGACCGGTGTGTGCGTATGCTGCGGCAGGATATGGAGCGGTATGCAGATCCGGAAAGCCGGCGGGAGAGCCTGCTGGGGAAATATGAGATGCGTCTGCGGCATTTTTATGAAAGCTGCCGCGGGCTGCGGTATGTGCAGGTCTGTCCCTGGTTCCCGGCCTCACGCGCAGGGCGGGGGACAGACCCGGGAATCTGGGCGAAGGACAATTCCAAGATCCTGATTTCCGCCCGGCGCGCAGGGGTGGACGGGCAGCAGCTGTATGACTGTCTGCTGGAACGATATCATCTGCAGATGGAGATGGCTTCCGGGCACTATGTGACAGCCCTGACTTCCCTGATGGATACGGAGGAGGGATTTATGCGGCTGCAGAAAGCCCTGCAGGAGATCGACGCGGAAGTATCCGACGGGGCAGATCATCCGGAGGAAACGGCATGGCGCCGGCAGACTGGACGGGATCAGGATCAGAAAGCGGGAGATGGGAGCGCAGATGTGCTGCCAACGCCGCTGGAACTGTACTGCCCCAGAGAAAAATATATGGAGCTGTGGGAAGCGATGGATGCAGAGACGGAGGAGCGCCGTCTTGCGGAGGCGGCAGGATGTATTTCCGCAGAGTTTATTTACCTCTATCCGCCGGGAATTCCCGTCCTTGCGCCCGGGGAAGTGGTGACGGAGGCGGTGATCCGGTGTATTACAGACTGCAGGGAACGCGGCCTGCAGGTGCAGGGAATGCAGGATTTGTCCGGGGAGCGGATCCGGGTGGTGAAAAAGACCCCGGCGCGCTGCGGCAAAACCTGTGAACCGTGAAGATGGCCGGGGTTGCAGCTTTACAAATTTTCCGGAAATCAGTATACTGGTAAAACAGGAGAGAGTCATGGGAAAAATATTTTGCCTTATGGGAAAAAGTGCGTCCGGAAAGGACACAATATATAGAAAGCTGCTGACACAGGAGGATCCGGGTTTGAAGCGGGTGATCCCCTACACCACCAGACCGATCCGTTCCGGGGAAACTGACGGGGATACCTATTTTTTCCGGACGCTGAGGGAGGCGGCCCGGATGGAGCGGGAAGGAAAGGTGATTGAGATCCGGGACTACCATACCATGCACGGATTGTGGCGGTATTTCACTGCGGATGACGGACAGATCTGCCTGGAAAAGCACAGTTACCTGATGATCGGGACGCTGGAGGCGTATGGGAAGATCCGGGACTATTTCGGGGCAGAGTCTGTGAAGCCTCTTTATGTATGGGTGGAGGATGGCGAGCGCCTTGCCCGCGCGCTGGAGCGGGAACGCAGCCAGGAGCATCCGAAATACGCGGAGCTGTGCCGCCGGTTCCTGGCAGACGAGGAGGATTTTTCCCCGGAGAAGCTGCAGGAAGCCGGTGTGACGAGATGGTTTGAGAACCGCAGCCTGGATCAGGTGCTGGGAGAGCTGACTGCGTATATCAGGGAGGAACTGGGAAAACCCGGGCAGAAACAGGGAGAAGCCGGATGATCCCTGAGCCGGTATGGCGGCTGGAAAGGAGCAGAACATGGCAGGATTTCAGGATATTGTAGGCCATGAACAGATCATCAGACATCTGAAAAACGCGATTTTCAAGGATCAGGTTTCCCACGCCTATATCCTGGACGGCCCGGATCATTCCGGGAAGCGCATGATCGCGGAGGCTTTTGCCATGGCGCTGCAGTGCGGGACGGTGCGTCAGGTGATTTCCGGGGAAGAAGAACCGCAGCAGGCCACGCTGTTCGGGCTTCCGGCAGACGGCGGCAGCGGGGGCGTTTCTGAGGCCGCCAGGGAACGGGCGCGCCGGATGGAGCCCTGTATGGAATGCCGTTCCTGCAGACAGGCGGAGGGGCATAACCAGCCGGATATTATCTATGTGACCCATGAAAAAACAGCCATATCCGTGGATGATGTGCGCAGGCAGATCAACCAGGATATTGTGATCAAACCCTACAGCAGCCGGTATAAGATCTATCTGGTGGACGAGGCGGAAAAGATGAATGTGCAGGCGCAGAACGCGCTCTTAAAGACCATCGAGGAGCCGCCGGGGTATGCGGTGCTGATCCTGCTGACAACCAATGCGGATGCATTTCTGCCCACAGTCCGGTCCCGGTGTGTGACGCTGCGGCTGAAAGCGGTGGAGGATGGCCTGATCCGGGCGTTTCTGATGCGCCGCTGCCAGATCCCGGACTACCAGGCGGATCTCTGCGTGGCATTTGCCCAGGGAAACGTGGGACAGGCCATGCTGCTGGCTTCCTCCGAGGAATTTAACGGACTGAAGGACTATACGCTGCAGCTGATGCGCAGGCTGGCGGATATCCCGGCCTACAGCCTGATGGAGGAACTGAAACCGCTGAAGGATTACAAGGAGAGTATCCAGGTTTTTTTTGATTTGCTTTTGCTTTTGTTCCGCGATGTGTTATTATATAAGGCAGCCGGGCAGGAAAATGGCCTGATTTTTAAAGAGCAGGCGTTCCTGGTCCGCCGGGTGGCGGAACGGGAATCCTTTGCCGGCCTGAACCAGATTCTGGAACAAATCGCAGCGGCCAGGCGGCGGATTCGCGCGAATGTGAATTTTGAGCTGACGCTGGAGGTGCTATTGCTGAGTATAAAGGAGAGTATCGTATGATAAAAGTAGTTGGAGTCCGCTTCCGGCAGGCGGGCAAGATTTATTATTTTGACCCGAAGAACCTCCCGATGAAGCGGGGGACACATGTGATTGTTGAGACGGCCCGGGGCGTGGAATACGGGACGGTGATCATGCCGCCGAAGCAGGTGGCGGATGACGAGGTGGTTCTTCCTCTGAAATCTGTCATCCGCGTGGCCACGGCCGAGGATGAGCGGATCGAGGAGCGGAACCATGAGAAGGAAAGGGAAGCGTACCGCATCTGCCAGGAGAAGATACAGAAGCACGGCCTGGAGATGAAGCTGGTACAGGCAGAGTATACCTTTGATAATAACAAGCTTCTGTTTTATTTTACCGCGGACGGGAGGATCGATTTCCGGGAATTAGTGAAAGACCTGGCCAGTGTTTTCCGTACCAGGATTGAGCTGCGGCAGATCGGCGTCCGGGATGAGACGAAGATCCTGGGCGGGATCGGTATCTGCGGGCGGCCCCTGTGCTGCCACACCTATCTGTCAGAGTTTGCGCCGGTGTCCATCAAGATGGCCAAGGAGCAGAATCTTTCCCTGAATCCCACCAAGATCTCCGGCGTCTGCGGCCGTCTGATGTGCTGCCTGAAAAATGAGCAGGAGACGTATGAATATCTGAACAGGCGTCTGCCCCATCCGGGAGACCGGGTAACCACAGCAGACGGGATGCGGGGCGAGGTGCAGAGCGTGAACGTGCTGCGCCAGCTGGTGAAAGTGATTGTGGATACCGGGGAGGAGAAGGAAGTCCGGGAATATCCGGTGCAGCAGCTGAAGTTCAAAGGGAAACGCCGCAGGGATCATGAGCGCCTGTCCAAAGAGGAGATGAAGGAATTAGCCGCCCTGGAAGACGGAGGAGGGAAATCCAAATTAAATGAATAATCTGCTGCCGGGAGAGCGTATTGACGATCTCCAGAGAAACGGTTATAAAATCATTCAGAATCCGCAGAAGTTCTGCTTCGGGATGGACGCTGTGCTGCTGTCCGGTTTTGTTAGGGTAAAACCGGGGGAAGACTGTCTGGATCTGGGCTGCGGCAACGGGATCATCCCGCTGCTTTTGTCGGCCAAAACCCAGGGACGGCAGTTTGCCGGGCTGGAGATCCAGCCCTACAGCGCAGATCTTGCCAGGCGGAGCGTGGCCCTGAACCATCTGGAGGAACGGATCCGGATTGTAGAGGGCGATATCAGGGATGCCTCCGGGATTTTCGGGGCATCTTCTTTTCATGTCGTCACATCGAACCCGCCCTACATGACGGCGCAGCACGGGATCCCCAATCCGGATGAGGCAAAGCTCATTGCCCGGCATGAAATCCTGTGTACGCTGGAGGATGTGATCCGCGAGAGCGCCAGACTGCTGGTTCCGGGCGGGCGTTTTTATCTGGTACACCGGCCGTTCCGTCTGGCAGAGATCCTGTCGCTGATGGTGCAGTACCGGATCGAGCCGAAGCGGATGCGCCTGGTGCATCCGTATGTGGACCGGGAACCGAACATGGTGCTCCTGGAGGGACTGCGCGGCGGACGGCCGCGGATGACAGTGGAAAAGCCGCTGATCGTGTTCCGGGAACCGGGAAAGTATACAGAAGAGATCACAGAGGTCTATGGATATTAGGAAGGAACAGACATGGCAGGGAAATTATATTTGTGCGCAACGCCGATCGGGAATTTGGAGGATATTACCCTCCGGGTACTCCGGACATTGAAAGAGGTGGATCTGATCGCGGCGGAGGATACGAGAAATTCCATCCATCTGCTGAACCATTTTGAGATCCGCACGCCGCTGACCAGCTATCATGAATACAACAGGATTGAGAAGGCGTATCAGCTGGTGGAAAAAATGCGCGCCGGGAAAAATGTGGCGCTGATCACGGACGCAGGTACGCCGGGGATTTCCGACCCGGGGGAGGATCTGGTGCGGATCTGTTACGAGCAGGGGATCGAGGTGACTTCCCTGCCGGGGCCGGCAGCCTGTATCACAGCCCTGACGCTGTCCGGCCTGCCCACCCGCAGGTTTGCCTTTGAGGCCTTTCTTCCGCGGGAAAAAAAGGAGCGGGAGGCGGTTTTGGAGGAGCTGAAAACAGACACCAGGACGGTCGTTATTTACGAGGCTCCGCATCATTTAATTTCTACATTAAAGGACTTGCATTTTGCTTTGGGAGAGCGTAAAATAGCGATTTGCCGGGAACTGACAAAGCGGTTTGAGACTGCTTTCCGGACGACCCTTTCCGAGGCGGCGGCGTGGTATGAAACCCATGAAGCGCGGGGCGAATGCGTGATCGTGATGGAAGGCCGCAGCCGGGCGGAGCTGGTGCGCGAGCAGCAGCAGAGCTGGGAGCGGCTGAGTGTGAAAGAGCACATGGAGCACTACCTGTCACAGGGCATGGATCGGAAAAACGCCATGAAGCAGGTGGCGAAGGACCGGGGCGTCGGGAAAAGAGAAATCTATCAGCAGCTGTTGGCCACAGAGGAATAATTCCGTTACTGTGAACGGAGTGAACAGTACCATAATTTTTTTCCCGGGGAAAGGACGAAATAAAAATGACAAGAGATATGACGGCCGGAAAACCGATGCAGCTGATCTGGCAGTTTTCCATCCCGCTGGTCTTCGGCAATCTGTTCCAGCAGATGTACAATATGGTGGATACGATCATTGTGGGAAAATATCTTGGTCTGAGCGCGCTGACTTCTGTTGGCTCCACTGCATCCCTGACCTTTCTGATTATCGGGTTCTGTATGGGTACCTGCAGCGGCATGGGAGTCCCGGTGGCGCAGTTTTTCGGGGCGAAGGATTATTCTGCCATGCGCAAATATATCATGAACGCCGCTTACCTGGGAATTTTTATTGCGGCGGTGCTGACGGTGGTGACCTGTCTGCTGTGCGGGCCGATCCTGACCCTGATGCAGACTCCGGCAGATATCTACCAGGGGGCGTACGACTATCTGTTTATTATCTTCCTGGGGATTCCGTTTACCATCCTGTACAACATTGTGTCGGCGATCATCCGGGCCATGGGGGATTCTAAGACGCCGTTCTATTTTTTAGTGCTTTCCACGGTGCTGAATATTGTGCTGGATCTGGCGTTTATTATCATATTCCAGATGGGAGTGGCCGGAGCGGCCTGGGCCACGATCCTGGCGCAGGCGATCTCAGGGATTCTCTGTTTTATATACATGAAGCGCAAGTTTGACATCCTGACGTTTACGAAGCAGGAGAGAAAGCTGCAGATGTCCTATATCCGCAGGCTGACGGTGATGAGTGTGCCCATGGGGCTGCAGTTTTCCATTACCGCCATCGGCAGCATTATGCTGCAGAGCGCGGTGAACGTGCTGGGATCTGTTTACGTTTCCGCCTATACGACGGCGGTTAAGGTCAACCAGCTGGCCATGTGTCCGTTTGACGCGTTTGCGACCGCGGCTTCCACCTTTGGCAGCCAGAATTTGGGGGCGAAGCAGTTCAAACGGATCCGGCAGGGACTGTTCTGCAGTGTGTTTATCGCTGTGATTTACGGCGTGGCCATCGGCATTGTTCTGGTGCTGGCGGGATCCAAGATTGCGCTGCTGTTTGTGGACGCCAGCGAGACCGTGGTTCTCGGTTACATCCAGCAGATGCTGAATTTCAGCGGGATCTTCTTCTGGCTGCTGGCGTTCCTCAACTGTTTCCGCCTGACGATCCAGGGATTGGGATACAGCGTGATCGCCATGTTTGCAGGCTGCAGCGAACTGGCTGCCCGGGGTATTATGTCTGTGGCGGTGATCCCTGCGCTGGGATTTGCCGGCGTATGTATCACGAACCCGCTGGCCTGGCTGGCGGCGAACTGCGTGGTGATCCCGGTATTTTTCGCGGTCATCCGCAGACTGGAACGGAAATACACAGGCGGTACTATTTCCAGAACTCAGTAAGATATGTTTCTAATACAGGGAAGGCGGCGGACCCCATTTCCAAAACCGTGCGGTGGAAATTCAGGTCTGAATACGCCTTCCCCATTTTTTCTTTTGCCGTTTCTTTTAAGGACAAAAATTCCAGATATCCAATATAGTATTTCAGGTAATGGGCGGGTTCGGCCAGGATCAGTTCGTAAATCCCGCGGATGGTTTCCTCATCGGAAAATCCATAGTCAGAGAAAAAATCTGCTGTTTGCTGCAGGGACCAGCCGTCGGCGTGGATGCCCAGGTCTGCGGTGGCGTACAGGCTGAGAATGGCGGACTGTTCCAGTGACAGCGCTTCTGCCAGAGTCTCCGGCAGGCCGGCGTAGTAATAGGAAAGCATTTCCACATAGGTGGCCCAGCCTTCTGTGTAGCCGGCGGTGCCCAGCAGCGCCCGGATGGGCAGCAGGCCGGAGGTGGCCGAGACGGCATTCTGGTACAGATGACCCGGATAACCTTCGTGGGCCAGCGTGGTAAAGAGCTGCAGGCCGCTGTAGCCGCTGCCCCGGTTGATGTAAATGGAGTTCTCCGTCACATGATCCAGCGGGGCGGTCAGATAGAATGCGGGAGCCAGATAGTCCTCCATTGCCGGATCCACATATTTTACGGTGTAATGACACTCCCGGATCTGCGGAAAGTCTTCCCGGATGGCCTGCTGGAGATGCTGCAGCATCTCTTCCGGAGAAGCGGACAGGATCTTAGCGGAAGCCTCCTCCGGGTTTTGCAGCTGTTCCTGCAGACCGGGATCGTCTGCTATCAGCGAGGAGGCGCGGGTCAGGTCGGCAGTCCGTTTTTCCTCTGTCCGTTTCTGCAGGGTTTCAATGGAGTCATCGCTTCCGGTGCAGAGATGGATCAGATATTCGTAATACTCCGCTCCCCGGGGCAGGCGGCACAGACCGCCCGGATCTCCCGGAGATGCGGTATGGGATGCCGGAGTGCTGCCGGAAGATCCGGCCTCCGGGCTGCTGTCGGCAGAGGAACAGAGACTGGCAAGGCAATCAGCCAGTTCCCGGTAAGCGGGCAGGACGTCTTCTGTCAGGATGGCCCGGTTTTGTTTGTTACAGGCTTCTTTCTCATTTTTGGAAAGCCCCTTCAGGCTGCCGATCTTTTCCTCAAAGGTATGGAGAAGATAATGATCCTCCGGGGAAGCCGCAAAATCACGGCACTGGGCGATGACAGTCCGGGCGGCTGAATCAGCCATAAAAAGTCCGTGGGCCTGCTTTTCCTGTTCATAGGCGCAGATACTGTCGAAGTAGGCGGGAATGCTGGAAAGGATTTCCAGATAATCCTGAATATCCTGCGCATCGGAGAAGGTATATTCCGCCAGCAGGATGGGCAGCTGTGCCTGTTCCCCGGTAGTGGGGCGCAGGGGTTCGCTGTAATACGCAAAAGAAGCGCCGTCAGCCGTCTGCTGCAGGGAGTATTTGAGCTGATCCAGGGTCAGCCGGTTGCTGACAGAAAGATTTTCCGGATGAAAATCCTTCAGGGTGGACAGGATATTTTCTGCAAGGGCGGCTGCAATCCGGGGCTGGTCTGCCGAATAGACGCCCAGATCGGTGCTGTACTGTGTGATTCCATATGCGGAAGGATCCTCTAAGGTATAGTGAAGGGTCAGGCCGCTGGCGGAGACTTCCTGGCGGAACAGGTCTTCCATACAGGCTTCAAAGGCCTGATCTTCCGAATCCTGCCCGGAAACAGACTCCGTGAGGGAAACCGACGCGTCCTCGTCGTCGGAAAAGTCTGCCTGCGAAATCAGGGCGCACAGCAGGGCGGCGAAAATCAGGGCCGCGGCCAGCAGCAGGGAAAATTGTATTTTAGATTTGAAACGTCGAAGCAGCATAAAGATAACCGGCACAATGGTTTATTCTTTTATAAGTATGCGAAAATCCATGTTCCTATACCGTATTTTCCGGGATTCGGCCTTCTGCGTCCTTGCGAATCTTCCGGAAATCATGTATAATGACAGGGATTTTGAAGTTACTGTGAACGGAGTGAAGCGTAACATTTTGAAAGATCGGGAAAAGAATGCCAATGGCGGAGGGCTATATGGAGGGATACGATACACTGCATGAGGTGCTGGTGAAGCTGTTCAATGAGATTATCGAGATAGAGGAAAAGGCGATCATTACCGGGGAATTCCGAGATATCTCCAACAATGATATGCATATTATCGAGGCCATCGGCCTGGGAGAGGCGCGGAGCATGTCTGCAGTGGCAAAGGATCTGTCCGTGACAGTGGGGACGCTGACCACAGCGATCAATAATTTAGTGAAGAAAGATTATGTCCGTCGTGTCCGCAGCGAGAAGGACCGGCGGGTTGTGCTGATTTCCCTGAAAGAAAAGGGGGAAAAGGCATTTCATCATCACAAGCAGTTTCACGAAGACATGATCCGGGCCACATTGGAAGGACTGGATCAGGAGCAGACGCAGGTGCTGATCCGGGCGCTGACGAACCTGAGCGTATTTTTCCGCCGCTACGAAAAATAGGGGCTGTGCCGTGCGGAGCCTTAAGGATACCCTGTAGGGTGCAGCAAAACCACATAGAAATCTGACTGGAGCATAAGATATAGAAATGGGAAAGGGAGTATATCTTATGCTTCAGTTTTTATGGGCTTTTATGATACTGGCCGGTATTGTTTTCGCGGCTCTGACCGGGAATCTGTCCGCAGTGACGGACGCGGCGCTGGATTCCGCCCGGGAAGCAGTGTCTTTATGTATTACGATGGCGGGAGTCCTGGCGCTCTGGGTGGGGCTGATGCGGATCGCGGAGCATGCGGGGATTATGAAAGCAGCGGCAGATAAAATCTATCCGCTGCTTCATTTTATTTTTCCGGGTATCCCCAGGGAGCATCCTGCCATGAAATCCATCGCGGCTAACTGTATCGCCAATTTTTTCGGGCTGGGCTGGGCGGCCACGCCGGCGGGGATCCAGGCGATGAAGGATCTGGATGCGCTGGAAGAAGAGCGCAGGGCCGCGGCGTCCGGAATTGGAAAAAAGCAGAGGAACCGGCCTGCCGGGAAGAAAGGGAAGGGGGAGCGTTGGGGAAAAAGAGAGAAGCCGGCTTCGTCTGAGATGTGCGCGTTCCTGGTACTGAATATTTCCTCCCTGCAGCTGATCCCGGTGACGGTCATCGCTTTCCGCAGCCAGTACGGTTCGCCGGATCCCTCCGGGATCACAGGGGCGGCAATCCTGGCCACCTTCATTTCCACGATGGCGGCGATCCTGTTCATTAAGATTATGACCTGGAGGGACCGGTGATATGGGACAGTTTCTGGTAGTGTTATCCGGTCTGGTCATCCCGGTTATGATCGTGGCGATCGTCAGCGCAGGGCTGCTGGCGAAAAAGAATGTGTACAGCGATTTCGTGGACGGGGCGAAAGATGGCCTGAAAACAGCGGTGGAAATTCTGCCCACGCTGGCAGGGCTGATGGTGGCGGTGGGGATTCTGCGGGCGTCCGGTTTCCTGGACTGGATTGCGGCGGGGATCGGGATTCTGACGGAACGGATCGGGTTCCCGGCGGAGCTGGTTCCGCTGGCGGTGGTGCGGATGTTTTCTTCTTCTGCGGCCAACGGGCTTTTGGTGGACCTGTACCAGCAGTTTGGAACAGATTCCCGGATTGGAACCATTGCCTCTATCATGATGAGCAGCAGTGAGACCATTTTTTATACCATGAGCATTTATTTTATGACGGTAAAGGTGAAAAAGACCCGGTGGACGCTGGCCGGGGCTTTGGTGGCAACTTTTGCGGGCATGGCGGCCAGCGTCCTGCTGGGAGGATAAGGGGCCGGACGCCGGCAAGATACGAAGGCGGGGGAAAACGGGCGCGGGAATCTGCGGAATCACAGACAGAAAAATCCCCTCCGGGCGAAACCGAAGGGGATCTGAAATAACGATTACTCTGCAATGTAAGGCATCAGAGCCACGTGACGGGCTCTCTTGATGGCTGCTGTGATTGCACGCTGATGCTTTGCACAGTTTCCTGTGATTCTTCTGGGAAGGATCTTGCCTCTCTCAGAGATGTATCTCTTTAACTTGTTTACATCCTTGTAATCAATTACATTGTCTTTACCACAGAATACGCAGACTTTTTTTCTTCTGCGGCCGCCTCTCCGCTTCATCGGAGAATCGCTTTTTCCATCTTTATTGTAAGCCATGATTGTACCTCCTGTTTTAGTTAAATGGTAATTCTTCGTCAATGCCGTCCGGGATGTTCATAAATCCGTCGCTGATGGCATTGTCGGGTGACGGTCTCTGATCCATGGGAGCGAACCCGCCGCCGCTGTTGGCTGCGCTGGCAGCTTTGCTCTCGCAGAACTCATGATCCTCCACGATCACGTCAGTGGTGTAAACCCGCTGGCCGTCGC
Source organism: uncultured Lachnospiraceae bacterium (assembly GCA_944380065.1). Classification (GTDB taxonomy): domain Bacteria; phylum Bacillota; class Clostridia; order Lachnospirales; family Lachnospiraceae; genus Eubacterium_I. The sequence continues at coordinate 38,474 of CALWGM010000054.1, read as the reverse complement.
GGTTGGTATAGCTTCCGGTCTGGATCCTGCCCACAATGGCAATCTTCATTCCCTTGCGCAGATAGCGCTCGGCGAACTCGGCCTGCTGCCGGAAGGCAGTACAGCTGATGAAATCTGCCGTCTGCTGACCATCATTCCCATCTCTCCGCCCTCTGCGGTCTACGGCCAGTGTGTATCTGGCGATCGCCATGGACTGGTCGTTCTGGGAGTAACGGATCTCGGGATCTCTTGTTAAACGTCCCATTAAAATTACTTTATTCATAGAAACCTCTTTCTGATTCTATGCCTCATCTTTTCTGACGATCAGGAATCGAAGCACGTTGTCCATGATACGAACGTTTTTCTCTACCTCTGCAGGCGCAGTGCCAGGAGCGTCGAACTGGATGAAGTAATAGAAGCCTTCGTTCATTTTCTGGATCTCGTAAGCTAATTTCTTCTTACCCCAATCCTCAACTTCTGTCACTGTGCCGCCAAAACGTGTGATGTAGTCTTTTGCTTTGTCAACAACGGCTGTTCTGGCGTCATCTTCGATCTTGGCACTTACAATCAATGCTAATTCATATTTGTGCATGCTATCTTACCTCCTTTTGGTCTATTGGCCCTCTGTTTTATGTCCGAGAGCAAGGAACTTTGTATATCACGAAACAAAATAATAGCATACTTTTCCTGGTCAGGCAAGCGGTTTTTTTAAATCCCGGGTATTTTTTTCTACCTGCTTCCGGGGGATCATGATCTGATGGCCGCAGCCGCAGCATTTCAGCCGGAAGTCGGCACCTGTGCGCAGAATTTCCCATTCAAAGCTGCCGCAGGGATGTTTCTTTTTCAGTTTGACGATATCTCCCACTTCATATTGATAAGGCATAATCCGATCTCCTGTTATTCAGACTTTCAGTGCGGAAAAGACTTTTCCGATAGCATCCTGGATCAGCAGGTTGGCCCTGCGGTCCATGGGGGTGGAGGATTTGTTGACCAGCACTAACCGGTCGCCGCGGTAATAATCGATCAGCCCGGCGGCCGGATAAACGGCCAGGCTGGTGCCGCCGACGATCAGAACGTCTGCGCGGCTGATGCAGGAAATGGATTCCCGGATGGTATCGGTGTCCAGACCCTCTTCGTAGAGTACCACGTCAGGCTTGATCTGGCCGCCGCAGGTACAGCGGGGAACGCCGGTCATGGTTTTGATCTGGTGCGCGTCGTAGAATTTGCCGCATTTCAGGCAGTAATTGCGGTGGACGCTGCCGTGCAGTTCCAGAACCTTTTTGCTGCCGGCTGCCTGGTGGAGCCCGTCGATGTTCTGGGTGATGACCGCCTTCAGCTTCCCGGCAGCTTCCAGCTCTGCTAATTTGAGATGGGCGGCGTTGGGCTTTGCGTCCAGCTCCAGCATCTTATCCCGGTAAAAGCGGAAAAACTCCTCCGGATTCTGCATATAGAAGGTGTGGCTTAAGATCGTCTCCGGCGGATAGTCATACGTCTGGTTGTACAGTCCGTCCACACTGCGGAAATCCGGGATCCCGCTCTCCGTGGAGACGCCGGCGCCGCCGAAAAATACAATGTTGTCAGATTCTGTGATCCATTTCTGCAGGATGTCCGTATTGTTCATGAAGTTGTCACACCTTTCGATTATGATAAATGAAACTGCAATATTATAAGGTAAAAAGACGGCAGGCAAACGAGTGCCCGCATCGTCTGCCTTCTTATTATAGCACATTCCTCCCTGATATGGGAAAAAAGGATTGACAGAAATTTCTATTTGATATTTAATATAAAATTGTAGTTAGAGTTTGGTTAAGGATATGTAAAGGATGCTGCCGGGCTCAGAGAGAACAGTAACAGGGCACGGATGAAAAGAATCGACAGAGGGAAAAAGCATGCATTTTGAACTTGCAGGGAAAAAAACGCGGCTGCTGGCAATCGCAGTCACGGTCTTTATCATTATTTTTGTAGCGGTAAACCGCAGCCTTTATCTGGATCCGGAGCTGGAGATTGAGTACGGACGGCTGCTTTTAGTGCTTTCCATGCTGGGAGGCGTGGCTGCCGGACTGCTGATCGCAGTGAAGCCGGGTGTGGATGAGAAACATAAAAAATTAGTGAATACGGTGATGTTCCTGATCATGCCGATCTTTTCCATGCAGATGGTGGAGTGTTTTAACGGCAATTTTGTGTGGAATTTTTCGGTGAAAACCGGGATCGCCAATTACATGATCTACCTGGTATTTTACCTGATCTGTTATCTGATCACCGGGAAATACCACCTGACCGGGCTGATCATCAACATTTTTCTGTATGTCTGGTCGCTGATCAACTATTTTGTGGAGCTGTTCCGGGGGACGCCGTTTGTGCCCATGGATATTCTGAGCGTGAAAACTGGGCTGAGTGTTTCGGACGGCTATACCTATTCCCTGAGCTGGAATATTATTCTGGGGACGATCGTATTTCTGATGGTCTATCTGTTTAACCGGAGGATCCAGAATATCAAACCGGAGCGGATCAAATCAAAGGTAGTGCTGCGGTGCAGCGCAGCCGGGTATCTGGCGGTGGTGCTGCTGTCCTTTTTCTTTACGGATTTTTCCACCAATACCGGGTACAAGCCGGATTTCTGGAATCAGTCCAGGGGATACCATAATACGGGATCGTTTTTCAATTTCTGCCTGAATACCAAATATTTAGTGGTAGGCAAACCCTCCGGTTATGACGCCTCCCGGGCGGCGGAATATGTGGATGAGACATTGGAGGATTACGGGGTGGATCCGGACAGCGATACTTCCACCAATCTGCTGACCGGGGAAAATGACTATACAGCCAGCGGGGAAACGCCGAATATCATCTATATTATGAATGAATCCTTCGCGGATCTGGGGCAGCTGGGGGATCTGGAGACGAATGAAGATTATATGCCGTTTATCCACAGCCTCACAGAGAATACGGTCAAAGGTTATCTGTCTATGCCGGTTTTCGGCGCGGGGACCAGCAACAGTGAGTTTGAAGCCCTGACGGGGAATTCCATGACCTTCCTGCCGGCAGGCTGCAATGTATATCAGTCCTATATCAAGCGGGAGATTCCTTCGCTGGTGTCCACGCTGCAGACCCTGGGCTATTCCAGGACGGCTTACCATCCCTATTACGGGACCGGCTGGAACCGGGAATCTGTGTACTCGCTGATGGGATTTGAGGATTTTATCAGTCTGGAGGATTTTGTGTCCCAGAGCACGCTGGACACCTACCAGCAAAACGGCGATGTGGAAGAGTACGAGGCTCTGCTGGCACAGGAGCATCCGGGAGAGGACATCCTGCTGCGGCGCTTCGTCAGTGACGCGTATGATTATCAGATGGTGGAGGAGATGTACGAAAACCGTGACGCCTCCAGACCGTTCTTTATTTTTAATGTGACCATGCAGAACCATGGCGGATATGGGGTATCCTACCGGAACTTTGAACAGGATATCCATATCACCAACCTGTCCGGATTTTATCCCCAGGCGGAGCGCTATCTCTCCCTGGTGAAGGAATCCGACGCGGCATTTGAGAGCCTGGTAGAGTATTTCAGCAATGTAGACGAGCCGACCATGATCTGTATGTTTGGCGACCACTTCCCCTCTGTGGAGGATGAGTTCTATGAGGAGATGCTGGGAAGCAGTCTGGATGAGCTGACGGTGGAACAGGAGCAGAAGCGGTATGCCACACCGTTTGTGATCTGGGCCAACTATGATATCCAGGAAGCTGAGGTGGATACCATCAGCGCCAATTACCTGTCCACGCTGCTGGCGCAGACGGCAGGGCTGCCCCTGACACAGTATCAGAAGTACCTGTCGGTGCTGTACCAGTCGCTGCCGGTGATTGACCTGGTGGGATACATTGATTCTGACGGGGAATATTATGAATCCGGCGCAGAGACGCCGTATGATGACCTGCTGCATCAGTATAACTGTATCGAGTACAATGCGCTGCTGGATAAGACAGACCGGGACGACTCCCTGTTTTATCTGCAGGAATAGGGAACAGAAAAAGGAAAGCGGGCGGCCTGCGGGCGCGCCTGCTTTTTTGAATCATGCGTGTTAGGGATGATTAACCCGAAATCACTTTCTTCTTTGGGTGATCTGTGGTATACTATACTGGCTATATATGCATGGAATAACAAAGGAAGGGTTCAGAGGATGGATCGGAATAGTAATGGTGAGATAAGGCTGAAAGGGAAGCTGAGAAACTATATCCTGACGCCGGTGCTGCTGACGATACTGTTTGCGGGACTGGATGTGTGGATGTATTTTCTGAATGTGGCGGCTGGTCTGCTGTGTTCTGTCTTTGTCGCGGTGTATCTGGTGGTGGTGCTTCTGCTGTACCGCAGGAACCAGTCGGTGATTCTGAATGAGATGATCGATTTTGCCACGCAGTACAGTACGGTACAGAAGCGGCTCTTAGATGAATTTGAGGTTCCGTATGCGATCCTGGACCAGAACTGCCGTCTGATGTGGATGAATCAGCAGTTCAGCGAGATCGCGGAAAAGGAAAAGCATTACCACAAATCGGTCACCGGTATTTTCCCGCAGGTGAATAAGGACCAGGTGAATAAAGCGGATCATGTAAATATAAAGGTCTACAAGGATGACCGGATTTACCGGGCCAGCATCAGCAAGATCTATTTTTCGGACATGCTGAAGGAGAGCCACAGCATCGAGAGCAGCGGCGAGGAGCAGTATCTGACGATCATGTACCTGTTTGACGAGACGCTGCTGAATCAGTATCTCAAGGAGAAACAGGATATGCAGATGGTTTCCGCGCTGGTGTATATCGATAACTATGATGAAGTGCTGGAAAGCGTGGAGGAAGTCAAGCAGTCGCTTCTGGTTGCGCTGGTGGACCGGAAGGTAAATAAGTATTTTGCCAACCAGGGCGGACTGGTGAAAAAGACAGAGAAGGATAAATACTTTGTGGTATTTCCCCATAAATATCTGGAACCCATGGCGAAGGATAATTTCAGCCTGTTAGAGGATGTGAAGTCCCTGAAGGTGGGCAATGAGATGGCTGTGACCCTCAGTATGGGAATCGGCGATGTGGGGAATGACTATGCGAAAAATTACGGCTATACCCGTATGGCCATCGACCTGGCCCTGGGGCGTGGCGGCGATCAGACGGTGATCAAGACCAAAGAGAAGACCTACTATTTCGGCGGAAGCAGTCGGCAGGTGGATAAGACGACCCGTGTCAAGGCGCGGGTGAAAGCGCTGGCCCTGAGGGAGATCATGATCAGTAAGGACAAGTTCTATGTCATGGGACACCGGATCGCGGATATTGATTCCTTCGGCGCGGCGGTGGGGATTTACTGTGCGGCCCGCCAGCTGGGGAAGAAGGCCCAGATCGTGATCGATACAGTGAATACTTCCCTGCGGCCGCTGAAGGAATGCTTTTCATCGGAGCATGGCTATCCGGAGGACATGATGATCTCCAGTGAGAAGGCGCTGGCTGAGATTGACTCTCATACGGCGCTGGTGGTGGTGGATACGAACCGCCCGTCTTACACGGAGTGTCCGGAGCTGCTGGAGAAAGCAAGGACGATCGTGGTGTTTGATCATCATCGTCAGAGCGAGGAAGTGATCAAAAATACAGATCTGTCTTATATTGAGCCGTATGCCTCATCCGCCTGTGAGATGATCGCGGAAGTGCTGCAGTATTTTGACGAGGATATCCGCCTGTCCAGCACAGAGGCGGATGCGATATACGCCGGTATCCTGATCGACACCAACAACTTTGTGTCCAAGACCGGCGTGCGCACCTTTGAGGCGGCGGCCTATCTGCGGCGCTGCGGCGCGGAGGTGACCCGTGTCCGCAAGCTGATGCGCAATGATATGAACGCCTACAAGGCCAGAGCGGAGGCCATCCGGCATGCGGAGGTTTACCGGGGAGCTTTTGCCATCAGCGTCTGCCCGGCGGATAACATTGAGAGCCCGACCGTTGCCTGCGCCCAGGCGGCCAACGAGCTGCTGAATATTACCGGGATCAAGGCTTCTTTTGTGCTGACAGAGTATAATGGAAAGATTTATATCAGCGCCCGCTCCATCGATGAGATCAATGTGCAGCGGATCATGGAGGATCTGGGGGGCGGAGGACATATGAATTCCGCCGGCGCCCAGCTGACCGGCTGTACGATCTTGGAGGCGCGGCGGACCATCGAGCATATGCTGGATGAGATCATAGAAGGAGGAATCAAATAATGCAGGTGATTTTATTACAGGATGTGAAGTCCCTTGGGAAAAAAGGAGATATTGTAAAGGTCAGCGACGGTTACGCCCGGAACATGATCCTGCCGAAAAAATTAGGCGTGGAGGCTACCGGAAAGAACCTGAATGATTTAAAGCTCCAGAACAGGCACGCGGAGAAGGTGGCGCAGGAGCAGTTAGAGGCTGCCCGGGCGCTGGCGAAAGACCTGGAGGATAAGATCGTAGAGGTAAAGATCAAGGCCGGCGAGGGAGGCCGGACGTTCGGTTCCGTGTCCACGAAAGAGATCGCGTCAGCCGTAAAAGAGCAGCTGAACCTGGATATTGACAAGAAGAAAATGGTTCTGGCCGATTCCATCAAAGCCCTGGGGACTTATGAGGTAACGGTAAAACTGCACGCAAAGGTGACCGGTACGCTCCGGGTAAAGGTGACGGAGGCCTGAGTCCTCTTTTGTATGCAGGCACAAAGCCGGGAAACCGGATGTCTGGCCTGCGGACCGGTGAGAAACGGCCGGGAAAGACACGAATGGGAGAGAAAACATGGAGGAAGCAGTAATCAAACGGATCATGCCCCACAGCCTGGAAGCGGAACAGTCTGTGATCGGATCGATGATCATGGACCGGGACGCGATCCTGACAGCGTCCGACATGCTGGTGAAGGATGATTTTTACCATCAGCAGTACGGGATTCTGTTTGAGACTATTACAGAACTGTTTAACGGCGGGGACGCTGTGGATATTGTAACGCTGCAGAACCGCCTGCGGGAAAAGAATGTCCCTCCGGAGATCAGCAGCCTGGAGTATGTGGGAGAGCTGGTCAATGCGGTGCCCACATCGGCCAATGTAAAATATTATGCGCAGATCGTGCAGGAAAAGGCGGTGATGCGCAGGCTGATCAAAACCAATGAAGAGATTGCCAATACCTGTTATCTGGGAAACGAGAGCCTGGATGTGATCTTAGAAGATACGGAGAAAAAGATCTTCCAGCTGCTGCAGACCAGGATGACCAGCGATTATGTGCCGATTAAGGACGTGGTGCTGAAGGCGCTGGAGCGGATCGAGCAGGCGTCCCGGACCCAGGGGACTGTCACCGGGATCCCCACAGGTTTTTCAGATCTGGATTATAAATTGTCCGGCCTGCAGCCCTCCGATCTGATTTTAGTGGCGGCCAGGCCGTCTATGGGAAAGACGGCGCTGGTGCTGAATATTGCCCAGTATGTGGCGTTTCATGAGGATATGGCCACGGCTATTTTCAGTCTGGAGATGTCGAAGGAGCAGCTGGTGAACCGTCTGTTTTCCCTGGAATCCCGGGTGGACGCCCAGCTTCTCCGTTCCGGAAATCTGTCGGACGCAGACTGGGAAAAGCTCATCGAGGGAGCCGGGATCATCGGGAAATCCCACCTGATCATAGACGATACCCCGGGTATATCCATATCAGAGCTGCGCAGCAAATGCAGGAAGTATAAGTTGGAGCATGATCTGAAGCTGGTGATCATTGATTATCTGCAGCTGATGACAGGATCCGGGCGAAGTGATTCCCGGCAGCAGGAGATCTCGGACATCTCCCGCTCCTTAAAACAGGTTGCCAGGGAACTGAATGTGCCGGTAATTGCCCTGTCGCAGCTCAGCCGCCAGGTAGAACAGCGGCCGGATCACAGGCCCATGCTTTCTGACCTGCGTGAATCCGGCGCCATCGAGCAGGATGCGGATGTGGTGATGTTTATTTACCGGGACGATTATTACAATAAGGATTCGGACAATAAAGGGATTGCGGAGATTATCATCGCCAAACAGAGAAACGGCCCCATCGGGACGGTCAACCTGGTATGGCTGCCCCAGTATACGAAGTTTGCAAATTTAGAGAAATAAAAGCAGGAGGTAGCAGCATGCAGATACATCAGTCAGCAGAAGATTATCTGGAGTGTATTTTAAAATTGAGTAAGGTAAGGCCTGTGGTCAGATCCATCGATATCGCCAACGAGATGAATTTTTCCAAGCCCAGTATCAGTGTGGCCATGAAAAACCTGCGCACCAACGGCTACATCCGGGTGGATGAGAGCGGGTTTATCACTTTGACGGAAAGCGGGATGGAAATTGCATCAAGCATTTATGAGAGACACCTGCTGCTGAAGAAATGGCTGGTCTTTTTGGGGGTGGATGAGCAGGTGGCAGAAGCGGATGCCTGCAAAATCGAGCATACCTTAAGCCCGCAGACGTTTGCGGCGCTGAAGGCACATATTTATGAAAATATGCAGGATAGATCAGATGAAAATGCATAAACTTGCAAACACGATGCAAAAAGTGTTGCAGAATCGGCGGATTCGTAATAAAATATAACCGTTGTGAGGTAAAAGACAAATTAAGGAGGATTCATATGAGCTACGTAGATGAAGTACTTGCAAAAGTTCAGGCAAAGAATGCAGCTGAGCCTGAGTTCCTTCAGGCAGTAGAAGAGGTTCTGGAATCAATCAGACCGGTGGTGGACGCAAATGAGGAGCTGTACAGAAAAGAAGCGATCTTAGAGCGTATTACAGAGCCGGACAGACAGTTCAAGTTCCGTGTATCATGGGTAGATGACCAGGGACAGGTACAGGTGAATACAGGATACCGTGTGCAGTTCAATAATGCGATTGGACCGTACAAAGGCGGCCTGCGTCTCCACCCGTCCGTATATCTGGGAATTATCAAGTTCCTTGGTTTCGAGCAGATCTTCAAGAACTCCCTGACAGGGCTTCCGATTGGCGGCGGCAAGGGCGGTTCCGATTTTGACCCGAAGGGCAAGTCTGACCGTGAGGTAATGGCATTCTGCCAGAGCTTTATGACTGAGCTTTCCAAATACATTGGCGCAGATGTCGATGTTCCGGCAGGCGATATCGGAACAGGCGCCCGTGAGATCGGCTATATGTTCGGCCAGTACAAGAGAATCACCGGTTTGTACGAGGGTGTCCTGACCGGAAAAGGATTGAGCTACGGCGGATCCCTGGCACGTACAGAGGCAACCGGCTACGGCCTGATTTATATGACCGAGGAGCTGTTAAAGAGCCATGGCCAGGATATGGCAGGCAAGACCTGTGTGGTTTCCGGTTCCGGCAACGTTGCCATTTACGCAATCCAGAAAGCACAGCAGCTGGGCGCGAAGGTGGTTACATGCTCTGATTCCACCGGTTGGGTATATGATCCGGAAGGCATCGATGTAGCTCTGTTAAAAGAGGTAAAAGAAGTAAAACGTGCCCGTCTGACAGAGTATGCGGCAGCAAGACCCAGCGCACAGTACCATGAGGGACGCGGCGTATGGACCATCAAATGTGACGTGGCGCTTCCCTGCGCGACACAGAACGAGCTGCTTTTGGATGATGTGAAGACCCTGGTAGCCAACGGCGTGACTGCTGTGTGCGAGGGTGCAAACATGCCGACTACTCTTGACGCCACCAAGTATCTGCAGGAGAACGGCGTTCTGTTCATCCCCGGCAAGGCTGCCAATGCAGGCGGCGTGGCAACATCCGCATTGGAGATGTCCCAGAACAGCGAGCGTCTGAGCTGGACATTTGAGGAAGTAGATTCCAAGCTGCAGCAGATCATGGTAAATATTTACCACAATATCGACGATGCTGCAAAGCGTTACGGCAAAGAGGGCGACTATGTAGCAGGCGCGAATATTGCCGGTTTTGAGAAAGTAGTAGACGCCATGCTTGCACAGGGCGTATGCTAAGAGAAAATGTGGATTTCATCCATATTTCCCTGATTTCAGGAATATCGGACAGATGAAACAGAGGGCAGCTGCCCTCTGTTTTTTGACGGATATACAGATAACGGCGTCATGTAAAAAGTGCATAATTATGAAATGGAAAACGATCTTTATTCAGTCAAAATAACAATTTGTAAAAACATGCTTGTCAAATTGACGAAATAGAAATAAAATATGTGTATGTACGAGACGGAGGTTAACTGTATGAATAAACAAGAGGTTGTTATTGCAGACATAGTAAAGAAGTATGAGAATCCGGCGGCAGAGTTAGTCCGGGTTGCCTGTCAGTTCTCCAGCACGATGCTGCTGACAGATGAGACGTACCGGGTGAATGCAAAAAGTTTGCTGGGGATCACGGCCTTTCGGTTTATTAAGGGGAAGACAGTCGGCATTGAGGCCAATGGCGAGGATGAAGAGGCTGCGGTGCGCGCCATGAAAGATTTTTTATGCTGCGAGGCTGCGGCGAACTGAGACAGAACCACCGATATGAGATAGCGTTTTGACATATTGTTATACATAAAACAAAGAGCATTGGACATCCCAATGCTCTTTTGTGTTTACAGTTTGCAGATATGCGCCCTATGGCGTTTCCGCTGCAGGAACTACAGCGTATCTGCCTCATCCAGATTGCTGAGTCCGTGCTCGGTCTCGTATTTTTTCACCAGCGTCTTGATCCGGTTATAGGGATCCAGCAGATCGCTGATGGACGCGTCATGGTTCAGCGTATCGATGATGTAGGCAATATATTTGCTCATATCGCAGCAGATATAATACGGTCTGGAAAGCAGCTCCGGAGACTGGTAGGTCAGGTTGGTGCAGACCACTTTGTAGATCAGGCCCTCCTCTACCGCCTTGTCGAACTTCTCCAGTCCGTTGGTGAACAGGCCGAAGGTAGCGATCACGAAGATCCGTCCCGCGTTGCGCTTCTTTAACTCTCTGGCCACATCGATCATGCTGCCGCCGGAAGAAATCATATCGTCAATGACCCAGACGTCCTTTCCGTTTAAGGAAGAACCAAGGAATTCATGCGCGACAATGGGGTTCATACCGTCTACCACCTGGCTGTAATCCCGGCGTTTGTAGAACATACCCATATCCACGCCCAAAACGCTGGCAAGGAAGACGGCGCGTCCGGTAGCGCCCTCATCCGGGCTGATGATCATCAGATGGTCATTGTCGATGATCAGGTCATCGCAGGCGCCGAGAATGCCTTTTACAAACTGATAGGAAGGCTGTACCGTCTCGAAGCCGTTTAAGGGGATCGCGTTCAGCACGCGCGGGTCGTGGGCGTCAAAGGTGATGATATTGTCTACGCCCATCCGCACCAGTTCCTGCAGCGCAAGGGCACAGTCCATGGACTCCCTGGCGGTACGTCTGTGCTGGCGGCTCTCATACAGGAACGGCATGATCACGGTGATCCGCCTTGCCTTTCCGCAGGCTGCGGCAATCACGCGTTTCAGATCCTGATAATGATCGTCCGGTGACATATGGTTTTCGATACCGCAGAGCTTGTAAGTCAGGCTGTAATTGGTGACATCTACTAACAGAAACAGATCCCGGCCGCGGATGCTCTCATTGATGCGGCCCTTTGCCTCTCCGCTGCCGAAACGGGGACAGGATGCGCTTACAATATAAGAATCCTGCATATATCCGCGGAATGTAATGTCATTTTCATGCTCATGCTCGCGGACGCATCTCCATTTTACGAGATACTTGTCAACTGCCTGGCCCAGTTCGCGGCAGCTCTCCAGCGGGATAATACCCAGGGAGCCGACGGGAATGGAATCTAAGTTTCGCTTGTCGTCATGCATTGGAAAATTTCCTCCTGAAATCTCTTCTTTCGATTTGCGCCCTGCCGCTGCATTCACGGCAGGGATTTGTGGTTGTTTTATCTGAAGCGCATGCCGGGCCTGCCGGTACGCGCACAGCATCTGCATTATAGCATTGTTCCTTTTGGCTGACAAGAAAAAGTTGCTTTCTGAACCCGGATGTCCCGGCCGAACAGGTGCAGCAGGGAAAAACTCTGGATGATCCGGGAAAATACCCGTTCCGAATAAACGGAGGCAATATCCTGCAGATCCAGGTTGGTGGAGATCAGCGTAGGCTTACGGTGCAGGAGCCGTTCATTCAGACAGACAAAAAACTGGGAGGTGGTGAAAGAGTTGCTCATCTCCGTACCCAGGTCGTCAATAATCAGCAGGTCGCAGTCCAGGACATCCCGGTAGCCGGGGCGATCGGCAGTGGTCCTGCCGAACGTACTGTCCGCTAACTGTTCAAACAGCTGCTGGGCAGAAAAGTAAATCACGGAATATCCGCTGTCAAGCAGCTCTTTGGCAATGCAGTGGGAGAGAAACGTCTTCCCCACGCCGGTACTGCCAAAAAGCAGAAGATTGTCAAAGACGGAGCCAAAATTCTGTACGAACTGGCGGCATTTCTGCAGGGCGTTCTGCGCCGCCGCATAAGAAGAAATGTCAGAATCCGCCTCAAAAACATCCTTCCCGTAGTAATCCAGGCAAAAGTGGGAAAAATTCTCGCTGTTCAGAATGGAATTTAAGTTGGACTGGGCGTAAATCAGGTCGATGGACGCCTGCTTCAGGCAGTGGCATCTCTCACTGCCGATATAGCCGGTATCCTTGCAGTCCGCACAAAAATAAGGCGGATCAAAATAGTCCGCCGGATAGCCCAGGGAAAGAAGGAGCGCTGTGCGTCTGGCAGAGAGCGCGGCGATTTCTTCCTTCAGACCTGAGAGGGCGTTCTCATCTCCCGCTAAAAGGCGGCGCGCCTTCTGGACGCTGAGGTGGGCAATCTCTCCCTCGATGTCATTCAGCGAAGGATCCTTTGCCGCCACCTCCTGGCGGCGGGCGGCGATCAGATGCTGGCGGGCCAGCTGCCGCTCCTGATAAGAACGCATAATTTCATCATACTGTGTATTGGTAAGCGCCATAATGACTCCTTATAGCGGGCAGGATCTGTCCCTGCCCATCTGATTAATGCAGCGAGTTCTGGATCAGCATTTTCTGAATCTCGTCATAGTTATTTTCCCGCTGCTTAAAATTAATGAAGCGGTTGGGGGCAGCTGCAGCCGTGCCGGCATTGCGGCCGCGTTTGGCGTTCTGGCTCTGCTGGTATGCCTCATCTGCCTTCTTTACCTCCTCCAGGGTATGTATGCCGTCCCGGTGCCACTTTTCCAGGATCGAATTGGCGTAGCCGAAACTGGGCTCGTGGATCGCATGGATGGTACGGGTGCAGGCTTCGGAGATCATTTCCACAGAAAAGCCCATCCTGCCGCTCCAGGTATTTAAAAAGCTTGTCTCAGAGGGAATCAGATGGCGTCCGCGGATCCCGAAGGACTTCATCACCGCGTGGTAAACGGCGGAATTCTGGTTCATCAGCTGCCTGGCCTCGTCCACCGTATGGATCTGCCGTGCCGCGTAATCCTCGGCGATCTTCTGCATATAATGAAGGCTGGTATGCCCTTTGGCCACGCAGTTCTCGATCAGGAACTCGATCAGCTCTGCCGAAAACTGAAGCTCGTCGTACCAGAAGAAAATCATATTCAGGTCAGACTGGTTCAGGGTACGGCCAAGATACTGCTCGGTGATGAATACCAGCTCCCGCACGTCATCCTTCTCACAGAACCGTTTTAAGTCGTTTAGGGAGCAGGAGGGCTTTTTCGGCGCGGAAGCCTGGATAAAACGATTGCTCAGATCCTTCTGGTCTTCCTGCGGCGTTTCGGGGAGAGACCGGCTGGCCTCCGTCAGGAAACAGATGCCGGAAAGATTCCGGTTCTCATCGTATTCCAGACGGAACAGCTGCAGCTTTTCCCAGTATTTGAAAGCGCGCAGCACGTCCCGCTCTGTGCAGTCAAAATGATCCGCGATCTGCGACAGGGAAAAACTGCGCTCCGGCTGGCTGATGCTGCGGAGAAGATACAGATAGATCTTCACATATTCGCCATTTGCCCGGGTCATATATTCATCAATAAAGATATTCGGTACATAGGTAGCCGACATGGGCTGTTCATTATATAAGGTAATCTTTGCCATTTCTTCTCTCTCTCTTTCGTTCTCGTATTATAGCATACCGCCTGCCAAAAGAGAAGGGAAAGATACCCACACCGGGAGGTGGAAAAGCCTGTGTCCGGACAGAAAATATGTGGATAAAGCCGGGCGGAAGAGAAAGAAAAAAGAAGTGTATTCTCCTGCAAATACTGTGATTTTACAGGAAAAACACTTCTTTGTGACATATTTCTTATTTGCCTAAAAGGTCTTCGCCCACCTTATAAACATCCCCGGCCCCCATAGTTATCAACAGGTCATTGTTGATACATTCTTTTAATAAAAATTTCTCAATGCCGTCGAAGGTGGGGAAGTAACAGCACTCCGTTCCCTGTCTGCGGATTTCTTCCGCCAGATCCTCCGAGCGGATCCCCAGGGTGTCCGTCTCCCGCGCCGCATACACATCCGCCAGCACCACAAGGTCTGCCAGCGAAAGAGCCTGGACAAACTCTTTCCAGAAGGCTTTGGTCCGGCTGTAGGTATGGGGCTGGAAAACACAGACGATCCGGTTATGCGGATAGTTTTTGGCGGCGGTCAGGGTGGCGCGGATCTCGGTGGGATGGTGGGCGTAGTCGTCTACAATGGTGATGCCGCCCAAATTCCCTTTGTATTCAAAACGTCTCGCTGTGCCGCCGAAGGACTCCAGACCCTGACGGATCGTCTCCGCGTCTATGCCGGCCTCCGCGGCAAAGGCGATGGCCGCCAGAGCGTTGGCAATGTTGTGGCTGCCGGGAACATGGAGACGGATACGGCCGCCTGTTTTTCCGTGTCCGATCCAGGTAAAGGAGGCGCAGGCTCTCTCATCATAGGAGATATCCGCAGCCGTATAATCTTCGCTGCCCCGGACGCCGAAGGTAACGGTCCGGCAGGCAAGGCCGTCGGTAATCTCTTCCGGATCCTGGATGGAGCCATTGAGAATCAGCGTGCCATTCTCCCGGGTATTTGCCGCAAACGCATGGAAGGAATGGCGGATATCCTGAAGATCTTTGAAGAAATCCATATGGTCTTCTTCTATATTTAATATCATACTGTACTTCGGATGGAAGTTGAGGAAGCTGTTGGTATATTCGCAGGCTTCTGTCAGGAAAACGTCGGAACCGCCGACCCGGATGTTGCCGCCGATGGCGGAAAGCATCCCGCCCACGGAAATCGTGGGATCCGTATTGGCAGCCAGCAGGATATGGGCGATCATGGAGGTGGTGGTGGTCTTGCCGTGCGTGCCGGCCACGGCCACGGAACGCGCGTAATTATCCATCAGCTGTCCCAAAAACTCTGCCCGGCTGAGCATGGGGATGCCCGCCGCCTTCGCCGCCTGCCACTCCGGGTTGTCCGGATGGATCGCCGCAGTATAAACCACCAGGCCGGTGCCGGGCAGAATATTCTCCGCTCTCTGGCCGATCATGATCCGGGCGCCGTGGGCCGCCAGCTGGTCTGTCAGGTCAGAGGCCTTGTTATCGGAGCCGGAAACCGTGAACCCTTCTTTTAATAGAATCTCGGCCAGGCCGCTCATGCTGATGCCGCCAATGCCGATGAAATGAACATGTATCGTCTGGTTGAAATCAATTTTGTACATTTTGTTCCCCACCTGTGTAAAAGTCAGTTTTTTTTCTTAAGTATACCTGTCTTTTTTCCATTTGTAAACAGGTACGGGGGAGTAACCGGCCACTTCTGCTTGCATCGGACGGGAGTGCGGTGTTACAATGGGAAGCAGTGCATACGCCGCTGGGAAGAGGGCGGGCAGCAGCCGGCTGCGCGGCGGTGCCGGATCGGAAAAAGGGCGAACAGCAGGAGGGAAAGACAGACATGTATCTGATCGTCGGTTTGGGAAACCCCACCAGAAAATATGAGAAGACCCGTCACAACATTGGCTTTGATGTCATGGACGCGCTGGCGGAGAAATATGATATAGAGATGAACCAGAAAAAGGAAAAGGCGATCTGCGGAACCGGCTATATGGAGGGCCAGAAGGTGCTGCTGGCCAAGCCGCAGACCTTTATGAATCTGAGCGGGGACAGCGTGGCCGCCCTGATGCGTTTTTATAAGCTGGATCCGGCTGAGGATCTGATTGTGGTGTACGATGATATCAGCCTGGCGCCGGGAAATCTGCGGATCCGCAAAAAAGGAAGCGCGGGAGGGCATAATGGGATCAAAGACATTATTGCCAAGACGGGATCGGATCAGTTTTCCCGCGTAAAGGTCGGCGTCGGGGAAAAGCCGGAGGGCTGGGATCTGGCGGATTATGTGCTGAGCCGCTTTTCGGAAGGAGAGCGGAAACTGGTGGACGAGGCCATCGGCCATGCGGCGGAGGCGCTGGCGCTGATGGTCCAGGGGCAGACGGATGAGGCGATGAACCGTTATAACAGGAAGAGAGAGTAATCAGGTATGAAAGCATTTTTGGAGCCCCTTTTGGGTCTGGGCAATTTTGCGGAACTGAAAGAGGCCATGGAAAAAAAGCCCGGCGTCTATGCGGCCACCGGGCTGACCGACGCAGGGAAGCCACATTTTATTTTCGGGCTGAGCCGGGGGGAAAATGGCGCCCGGCTGATTGTGACGTCCAACGAGCAGAAGGCCAGGGAGCTTTTAGAGTCCTGTGCCTTTTTCTGGCCGGACGCGCTGTATTTCCCGGCCAGGGATATTCTGTTTTATCAGTCGGATGTCCGGGGAATGGCGCTGACCGGAGAGCGGATGAAGGTTTACCGGGCGCTGATGGAGGAGGAACAGCCGCTGGTTATTACCACATTTGACGCGCTGATGGACCGGCTGGTGCGGCCGGAGGTTATGGAGTCCTTTCTCCTGCATCTGCAGCCGGGAGATGTCCTGGATCTGGAAGCGCTGCGCAGACGCCTTGTGGGTATGGGATACGAATACAATTACCAGGTAGAGGAGGCCGGGCAGTTTTCGGTGCGCGGCGGTATCCTGGATATTTTCCCGCTGACAGAAGAGCTGGCGTACCGGATCGAATTCTGGGATGACGAGGTGGACTCCATCCGCCGATTCAGTCCGGAGAGCCAGCGGTCGCTGGAAAGCGTGGAGAGCCTGACGGTCTACCCTGCCAGCGAACTGATTTTGGGTGAGGCGGAATTAAAGGCAGGCGTGGACGCTCTGACGGCGGATGCAAAGAAGCTGTACGATGCCTACCGGAAGGAGCAGAAGACAGAGGAAGCTTACCGGGTGAAACAGGCGGCGGAAGCCGTGCGGGAGCAGCTGCTGGAACTGTCAGAAGTCCGGCAGGCGGAGAGTTATCTTCCTTATTTTTATAGCGATACGGTAAGCTTCCTGGAATATATGGCGCACTGCGCGGAGGCGCGGGAGCGGCAGTTCCTGGTATTTGTGGATGAACCGGCACGCTGCATGGAACGGGCCAGAGCGGTGGAGCAGGAGTTTGCCTCCAGTATGCAGCAGCGCCTGGAAAAAGGCTATGTGCTGCCGGGACAGGCGGAGACACTGACCGGCTGGGCGGAAACGGCGGCGGCCGTCAGCCGCCGGCGCTGCGTACTGCTTTCCGCGCTGGAGATGCGGTATGAGGCCTTCGCACCTGCCCGCAGCTTCTATTTCCAGATGAAGTCGGTCAACTCCTATCATGGGAGCTTTGAGCTGCTGGTGAAGGATCTGAAGCAGTATAAAAAAGAAAAGTACAGCGTGATCCTGCTGTGCAATTCCAGGACGCGGGCCAAACGGATGGCCGCGGATCTGCAGGCGGAGGAGCTGGCAGCCTTTTACACGGAAGATACCGACCGTGCGGTGCAGGCCGGGGAAACCATGGTGCTGTACGGCCTGCAGAAAAAAGGCTTTTCCTACCCGGATATCAAATTCGTGGTGCTGACGGAGACAGATATTTTCGGCGCGGAGAAAAAGAAGAAAAAACGGAAAAAATTCCGGGACGGGCAGCGGATCGCCGATTTTGACGAATTAAAGCCCGGGGATTATGTGGTGCATGAAAATCACGGACTTGGCATTTTCCGGGGCATTGAAAAGATTGAGGTCAATAAAACCGTCCGCGATTATATGAAAATCGAGTATGACAGGGGCGGCACCCTCTATGTGCTGGCCACACAGCTGGATCTGATCCAGAAATACGCAGGTTCCGACGCGAAAAAGCCGAAACTGAACCGGCTGGGCGGTCAGGAGTGGACGAAGACCCGCAGCCGGGTAAAAAAGGCGGTGCAGGTGATCGCGAAGGAGTTAGTGGAGCTGTACGCAGTCCGGCAGAACTCGGAAGGATATCAGTACGGGCCGGATACCATCTGGCAGAAGGAATTTGAGGAGATGTTCCCTTATGAGGAGACGGACGACCAGCTGACGGCCATCCGGGATACCAAAGCGGATATGGAGAGCCGGAAGATCATGGACCGGCTGATCTGCGGCGACGTGGGATTCGGCAAGACCGAGGTGGCGATCCGGGCGGCCTTCAAGGCGGTGCAGGAGAACAAGCAGGTGGTTTATCTGGTGCCCACCACCATCCTGGCGCAGCAGCATTACAATAATTTTGTTCAGCGGCTGAAGGATTTCCCGGTGAATGTGGAGCTGTTATGCCGCTTCCGGACGCCGGCGCAGCAGCGGGAGACAGTGGAAAAGCTGAAAAAGGGTCTGGTGGATATTGTGATCGGCACGCATCGGGTGCTTTCTTCCGATGTGGTATTGAAAGACCTGGGGCTGCTGATCATCGACGAGGAGCAGCGGTTCGGCGTGACGCATAAAGAAAAGATCAAGCAGATGAAAAAGACGGTGGATGTGCTGACCCTGACGGCGACGCCCATCCCGCGGACGCTTCATATGAGCCTGATCGGGATCCGGGATATGAGTGTTTTGGAGGAGCCGCCGGAGGACCGGATGCCGATCCAGACCTATATCATGGAATATAATGAGGAAATGGTGCGGGAGGCCATCGGACGGGAGCTGGCCCGGGACGGGCAGGTGTATTATGTATACAACCGGGTGAACAACAT
Source organism: uncultured Lachnospiraceae bacterium (assembly GCA_944380065.1). Taxonomy (GTDB): domain Bacteria; phylum Bacillota; class Clostridia; order Lachnospirales; family Lachnospiraceae; genus Eubacterium_I. The sequence continues at coordinate 19,516 of CALWGM010000054.1, read as the reverse complement.
TGCCGAGGTGGCCGCCCAGATCGGCCGCCTGGTGCCGGAGGCGGAGGTGGCGTTTGCCCACGGGCAGATGAGCGAACGGGAGCTGGAGCGGGTGATGTACCGGTTTATCAACGGGGAAGTGGATGTGCTGGTATCCACCACCATCATTGAGACGGGGCTGGATATCGGCAATGTGAATACCATGATTATCCATGACGCGGATAATATGGGACTTTCCCAGCTGTATCAGCTGCGGGGGCGGATCGGGCGTTCCAACCGGACGGCCTATGCGTTCCTGATGTACCGCCGCAACAAGATGCTGCGGGAGGTGGCGGAGAAGCGCCTGGCCGCCATCCGGGAGTTTACCGAGTTAGGCAGCGGGATCCGCATCGCCATGAAGGATCTGGAGATCCGCGGCGCAGGAAACCTCTTAGGCGAGCAGCAGCACGGCCACATGGAGGCGGTGGGATACGACCTGTACTGCAAGATGCTGAATGAAGCGGTGCGCACCGCAAAGGGTGAAGCGGTGGAGGAGGATTTCGAGACATCCATCGATATCCAGTTAGACGCCTATATCCCGGCGGGATATATCGCCAATGAGTACCAGAAACTGGATATTTATAAGCGGATCGCGGCGATCCAGACAGAGGCGGAAAAGGAAGAAATGCTGGATGAGCTGATTGACCGTTTCGGGGAACCGCCGCGGCCGGTGCAGAACCTGCTCTTAGTTTCCCAGCTGCGGGAGGAGGCCCACAGTCTGTACCTTACGGAAATCCGGGAAAAGGCAGACAGCATCCAGTTTACCCTGTTTGAGCGGGCGAAGCTGAATCCGGCCAAAATCCCGGATCTGATGCAGTATATGCGGCCGAAGCTTCTGTTCACGGCGGATAAAAAACAGCCGTATTTTGTATACCAGAAGCAGAAGTCGGATGCGGACGGAATCCAGATCATCCGCAGCTTCCTGGCAAACTTCCGGGCGATCTGTTTCATGGAGAAACCGGAAGGAACCGGAAGTTGAAATCGGATGGAGCCGGTCATGCGAAAAGAACAGGATTTTTCGGGAATCGGCCATTGATTCCCTGTCCCCGGAATGATAGAATGGAGAGCATAGATGGGGAGGCAGTGTCAGAACTGCCGGATACAGGATTTGAAAAAACAGAAAGCAGAGGTAAGGCTATGTACGATTATTTAGTAGTAGGCTCCGGACTGTACGGGGCAGTGTTTGCCAGGGAAATGACAGACGCCGGGAAGAAGGTCTTAGTGATTGACAAGCGTCCCAATATTGCGGGAAATGTTTACACCGAGGATGTGGAGGGGATCCATGTGCACAAGTATGGCGCCCATATTTTCCACACCAACAACAAAGAAGTATGGGAGTATGTGAACCGGTTTGCGGAATTCAACCGTTTTACCAACTCCCCGGTGGCGAACTACCACGGGGAACTGTACTCTCTTCCTTTTAATATGTACACCTTCAACAGGATGTGGGGCGTGGTGACTCCGGAGGAGGCTGCGGCCAAAATCGAGGAGCAGAAAAAGGCGGCGGGGATTACAGAGCCGAGGAACTTAGAGGAGCAGGCCATCAGTCTGGTGGGAACGGATATTTATGAGAAATTAGTGAAGGGCTACACGATGAAGCAGTGGGGCCGTCCCTGCGATCAGCTGCCGGCCTTTATCATCAAACGGCTTCCGGTGCGTCTCACCTTTGACAACAATTATTTCAATGCGCTGTATCAGGGGATCCCCATCGGCGGTTACACGAAAATGGTGGCCAATCTGCTGGAGGGTATCGAAGTCCGCCTGGGAACCGATTACCTGGAGAATAAAGAGGAACTGGATGCAGTCGCGGAGCAGGTGGTTTATACCGGTCCCATCGACGCCTACTACGGCTATCGGCTGGGCGCGCTGGAATACCGCTCTGTCCGTTTTGAGACGGAGCTTCTGGATCAGCCGAATTTCCAGGGGAACGCAGCGGTCAACTATACAGATGCAGAGACTCCCTGGACGCGGATCATCGAGCATAAGTGGTTTGAATTCGGCAAAGACGCGGATGGCAACGACCTGCCGAAGACGGTGATCAGCCGGGAGTACTCTTCCGAATGGAAGCCGGGGGACGAGCCTTATTATCCGGTGAACGATGAGAAAAACGGGGCGCTTTACGCGGAATACAAAAAGCTGGCGGACGCGGAACCGAAGGTGATCTTCGGCGGCCGGCTGGGAGAATACCGCTACTATGACATGGATCAGGTGATCGCGGCGGCCCTGGAGAGAGCAGGGGTGGAAAAGAACAAATGACACATTTTTTGATCCGTTTGTTTATCAAAGACAGGGAGAATGTAAAAAATGTGCAGGTGCGGACGGCTTATGGCAATTTGTCAGGAGCCGTCTGTATTCTGTGCAACTTCCTGCTTTTCCTTGGAAAATATATTGTGGGAACCGTAACCGGTTCCATTGCCATCGCGGCGGACGGCGTGAATAACCTGAGCGACGCGTCCAGCAACATTGTCAGCCTGATCGGGTTCAAGCTGAGCTCCCGCAAGCCGGACCAGGAGCATCCCTATGGCCATGGCCGCTATGAATATCTGGCCGGGTTAGTGGTGTGCCTGATCATTATGGCCATCGGTATTCTGCTTGGCTGGGAGAGTATACAGAAGGTGATCCATCCGGCAGAGGTATCCTTTGACTGGCTGATGGTTGTGGTTCTGCTGGTGTCGATGGCGGTAAAGCTGTGGATGTTCTTCTTTAACCGCACCATCGGGAAGATCATCTCCTCCGAGACGCTGATGGCCACGGCCGCAGACAGCAGAAACGACGTGATCACCACGGCAGTGGTGCTTCTCTCCACGTTTCTGTGCCGGGCGACGGGCGTATACATCATCGACGGGATCATGGGTATCGCCGTGGCGGTGTTTATCCTGGTCAACGGGATCCAGTTGGTGGGAGATACCCTGAGTCCATTGCTGGGGAAAGTCCCGGACGCGGAGTTTGTGAAACACATTGAGGAAACGATTTTAGGGTTCCCGGGGGTACTGGGCGTCCATGACCTGATGGTTCATGATTACGGCCCGGGCAGCCGCTTTGCCACGATCCATGTGGAGTTCCCGGCAGAAACTGATGTGATCGAGGCGCACGACGTGATGGATCAGATCGAACAGTATTTTCTGGAACAGGAACAGCTTCTGATGACGACGCATTATGACCCGATCCTGGCGGATGACGGGGAGGTGGAGGCTGTTCGCAGCTTTCTGGCGGAAGCCGCCGGTCAGCTGGATGAACAGCTGTCTGTCCATGAGGTGCGGATCGTTCCCGGCAATACGCATATCAATGTGGTGTTTGACTGTGTGAAGCCGGCCGGGTTTTCCATACGGGATGAGGAGATCCGGGAATATTTTTCCGGAAGGATCCAGGAGATGAATCCTCTGTTCCGGTGCGTGATCAAAGTGGAGCAAAGTTACATATAAGAGAAGCGAAGGGACGGATGACTGGCAGAACAGCATCCGTCTCTTTTTTTGGGGTCAGCCAGCCCGGCGCGTCGGATTATCGTATTTCGTGTCGGATATTCACAAACGGGAAGGGAATAGGACGCAGGAAACATTCTACAATAAAACAAAAAATGTGGAGTGTTTGTATGGATAAGAATCATCTCAGTATCCCCATGCGTCTGGCGGCTTACCGGAAACTGATGAACCTGAACCAGACACAGATGGGGGAACGGCTGGGGGTTACCCAGAGCCATTACAGTAAGCAGGAGTCCGGCCTGAAGGGCGTTTCCTACCGGAACCTGAAATGCTTTGAGGAACATGGCGGGGACGTGTTTTTCCTGATCACCGGCGAGCACCTGGCGGAGGGAAGGCTGGAACCGTACATAGAGACGCTGGACGGCGGATATGAAAAAGAAAAGATGTATGAGATCCTGGTGTGGGCGGCGGATATCTGGAAGGAGTGTCTCTGGAAGGGAGCGATGACGGAGCGGACGGGGAAGTGTATCCGTCTGCTGCGCGGCTATTCGGACGAGATGACGGTCTGGGAAAATATCCGGAAGGCGGAGGATTATTCCCAGGAGGAAATGGCGCGGATTTTTGATATCAATATCAAGAGATACCGCAAGATCGAAAAAGGCGAGACCATGCCGGATGCGGAAATTTTACAGACGCTGTATGAAAAAATGCAGTATTCGCCCCTGCTGGTGATGGATCAGAAGCGGTTTTATCTGGATGAACTGAACCGTGTGTGGGCGGCTCTGCCGGCGGAATGGCGGCAGGAGACAGAAGCGTTTGTCAGGCAGGCGGAAAAGCTGGTCCGCATGTCGGAAAACAGGAGACAGGGGAGGGATACCGGGCAGGAAAACCGGGAATGATTCCGGGAGCCGTAGCAGAAATTTTTTGCTGAAACAGGGATAAGATAACGTGAATACAGAAAAAGGCGGAAAAAGAGACAAATTCCGTCTTTTTTCTGTGCAGAGAACACTTTGTGTCAAAAAATTGCGGGATTGGGCGAAAAATTGCCCGCAGGACAGGCAGCAGTTTTAAAATATAGATGTGATTATTCAGGAAAGAGGGAGAGACTTATGGAGAAGACAAAAGTAATGATTGTGGATGACCATGAGCAAATGAGAACACTGCTGGCTGAAATCGTAGAACAGGACGACAGCCTGACGGTGGCGGCCACAGCGGCGGACGGAGCTGAGGCTTACCGGCTGATCTGCGGGATGGAACCGGATGTTGTGCTTCTGGATCTGATTATGCCGGAGATGGACGGCCTGACTTTGCTGGAGCGGCTGCGGGCAGACAGCGGAGACAGGAAATGTCCGAAAGTTATTATGATCAGCGCGGTCAGCGAGGAGTCTATGGTTCGTGAGGCATTTCGCCTGGGAGTTTCCTATTATATGATCAAGCCGTTTCTGCCGGAGGTTTTGCTGGGGCGGATCAAAGCCCTGATGCTTCCGGAGGAAGAAAAGCCCGGGCAGTCCCGGAAGATTTTTCCCTGTGAGGATCTGCGCTCTCCCGAGCGGCGGGAGATGGAGACAGAAATTGCGCAGATGCTGCACCGGATCGGCGTTCCGGCGCATATCCGTGGTTATGCCTATCTGAAAGAGGCCGTGGCCATGGTTTTGGAGGATGTGGAAATCCTGCGGTCGGTAACCGGGAAACTGTATCCGGCATTGGCCGAGAAATTTGACACAACCGGAAGCCGGGTGGAACGTTCGATCCGGCATGCCATCGAGTCCGCGTGGGACCGGGGCGAGTCGGACTGCAAAGAAGAGCTGTTTGGGTATACCATCCATAAGGCAAAAGGGAAGCCCACCAACTCGGAATTTATCGCCCTGATTGCAGATAAGCTGAAGATGGATTTCGGCTGGTGAGCAGCGAAAATACCGTGCAGGAAGGGAGAGAGGCCGCAAGTGACAGAAACGTATAAACGGAATCAAAAATAACAGATGGCAGGCGCCGGGCAGAAATTGCCGGGCGCCTTATTGAGTTTTCAAAGAAATCGGGATATAATAGGAACACTGAGCGAGGTGTTTTATTTATGTTGGCGATGCAGGAAAAGAGTCCCTATCTGACGCCTGTGAATACGGTGCTGGTGTTGGCGAATGTGGCTGTTTATTTCATACTGGAAGCCATGGGGGACACCACAGATGCGCCGTTCATGTATGCTCACGGAGCCATGTATCCGGCGGCGGTGCTGGCCGGCGGTCAGTATTACCGCCTGTTCACATCTGCGTTTGTCCATTTCGGGCTTCCCCATCTGATCAATAATATGGTGCTGCTAATTTGCCTGGGGAGCTATGTGGAGAAGGCCTACGGCAGGATCTGCTATGTGATCCTGTATCTGGCCGGCGTCCTGGGGAGCAGCTTGACTTCCATGTTTTTTATGGTATTTTCCGGGGATATGGCAGTCTCGGGCGGAGCTTCCGGGGTGGTGTTCGGCATGATCGGCGTCCTGCTGTTCCTGATGATCAGGAATAAAGGGCGGTTTGAGGATCTGCCCTGGAAACGGTTTCTGCTGATGATCGTGCTGGCCCTGTATTTTGGTTTTGCCACGGCGGGGGTGGATAACGCTGCCCATATCGGCGGATTGGCCACAGGATTCGCGGCGGGAGCGATGGTTTACCTGATCAAAAAGGCGGCCGGCGGACTGCGCCGCTGACAGGAAAGGAAAGAATACGATGGAGCGGAATGAGATTTTAAAGATTTACGGGACGGATTATAAGGAAAATACCAGGCGTCTTTTAGAACAGGCGGACCTGGCAGCGGAGATCCCGTCTGTCGGGAGCAGGATCGGCATCAAGCCCAATCTGGTTTCCGCGCAGCCGGCCCAGTTCGGCGCCACCACGCACCCGGAGGTGGCGGCCGGGATCATCGAATATCTGCAGGAACACGGGTTCCGGAATATGGTGATACTGGAAAGCTCCTGGGTGGGGGACAAAACAACGGAGGCATTTGAGTACTGCGGTTATAACAGGATAGCGGAACAATATGGAGTGGAGCTGTGGGATCTGCAGCAGGATACGTCCCATATGGAGGACTGTGCCGGGATGCAGCTGCGGCTCTGCGATTCTCTGAAACAGATCGATTTTCTGATCAACGTCCCGGTACTGAAGGGGCACTGCCAGACAAAGATTACCTGTGCGCTGAAAAACCTCAAGGGGGTGATCCCCAATTCCGAGAAGCGGAGATTCCATACCCTGGGGCTTCACCGCCCCATCGCCCATCTGGGGGCAGGCGTGCGGCAGGATTTTATTGTGGTGGATCATATCTGCGGGGACTTAGACTACGAGGACGGCGGGAATCCGGTGGTGCGCAACTGTATCATGGCGGCCAAAGATCCGGTTTTGATGGATTCCTATGTGTGCAGGCTCCTGCACTATGATGTGTCGGAGGTTCCCTATGTTGTGCTGGCCGGACAGTTAGGCGTGGGGAGCACAGACCTGAGCCGGGCACAGATCCGCGTCATCGGGGAGGAGGAGAAGGAAGAACTGCCCCGGGCGAAGAAAGTGGTGGAGGTGCAGTATGCGGTGGAAGCGCTGGATTCCTGCAGCGCCTGCTATGCCAACCTGATCCCGGTGCTGGAACAGCTGAAGGAGGAAGGGCTGCTGGAACGGCTGAATGAAAAGATTGCCATCGGCCAGGGATACCGCGGGAAATCCGGGGAACTGGGCGTAGGGCTCTGTACCAGCGGGTTCGCGCACTGCATCGAGGGCTGTCCGGCGGAAAGCGGACAGATCTACCGGGAACTGAAGGCCTATATCTTAGAGCACGGGGAATGACAGGGCTTTGCGGATGGACAAGAATATTACAAAAATGTTACAAAAATGGGTTGCAACCTGAAAAATCCGTGTTATAATCAGGAACGGGCGCAGGACTGCTGCGGCCTGTTTTGAAAGAGTAAGAATGATTTTATATACAGAGGTTTAGTATGAACGAAAAGAGAAGAAAGGGATGGCTGAAGCATCTGGATTTTGTGATCGTTGATATCGTCTGTATCCAGCTGGCCTACCTTCTGGCGTATTCGGTGCGGGAGCCGAACCTGTATGTCTACAGAGGGGTATCGCTGTATACCCATTTGAATATTGTTTTGCTGGTGGTGGATATCTGTTATGTCCTGATCCGCCCGGTTTACAAAAATATTATCAAACGGAGCATTTTCCATGAGCTGGGCTCTGTGCTGGTCCATAATATCATCATGTGGCTGGTGGTCATGGCCTATCTGTACCTGACCAAGCAGGCCTTCTGGTTCTCCAGGTCTATGATGAGTATCGCGATTGTGCTGTGTGTGATCTTCATGATGGCCGGACGGGTTGTGTGGAAGGCGATTGTCCGGACCGTCGTCCGGAAAGGGAAGCATCAGGCTAACACACTGATCATCTCAGATGAGGAAAATGCCGCCAAAATGATCCGGCGTTTCCGGAACCGGATGTACAACGGGTTTAACCTGGCCGGGTTCGTCATTGCCGGCAGGGATATGGAAGGCGGGACGATCGAGCGGGTTCCTGTGGTGTGCAATATGGACCATCTGCTGGATTATATCAAAGAGAAGGCTGTGGATGAGGTGATGATCAATCTCCCGGGCAATAAGCGGGAGAACCGGGAGCTGGCATACCGGCTGCTGGAGATGGGCGTGGTGGTCCATCTGACGATGGACTATCATGAAGATGAATTTCCCAACGCGGCGATGGAGCGGATCGGCGGTTATACGGTGCTGACAGCCAGTATCAATACGGCAGGCAGCCTGCCGCTGACGGTGAAGCGCCTGACGGATATCGCAGCCGGGCTGGTGGGGTGCGTCATCATGGGTATCGCCTTTCTGTTCGTGGCGCCGGCGATCTATAAGGCGTCCCCGGGACCGATCTTCTTTAAACAGGAAAGGATGGGAAAAAACGGCCGCCGGTTCTGGATGTATAAATTCCGTTCCATGTACCTGGATGCGGAGGAGCGGAAAAAAGAACTGATGGCGCAGAACAAGATGGACGGGCTGATGTTCAAGATGGACAACGATCCACGGATCATCGGCAGCGAGAAGGGACCCGGAAAAGGGATCGGCAACCTGATCCGCCGGCTCAGCATTGACGAGCTGCCCCAGTTTATCAATATCCTGAAGGGGGATATGAGCCTGGTGGGTACCAGACCGCCCACAGCCGCTGAGTTCGAGGCCTATGATTATCATCATAAGATCCGGCTGAGCATGAAGCCGGGGCTGACCGGTATGTGGCAGGTGAGCGGTCGGAGCGATATTACAGATTTTGAGGAAATTGTGCGCCTGGACGCTTATTACATTGAGAACTGGTCCCTGGCGCTGGATGCGAAAATCATACTGAAAACCTTTGCCGTAGTGCTGAAAAAAGAGGGGGCTGAGTAAGAGGAACTCTGAACAGAGTTCCTCTTTCTGTTTCTGGATATATTCACAAACGGGTCAGGTACAGGACATAGGAAACATTCTACAATAAAACAAAAAACGTGGAGTGTTTGTATGGATAAGAATTATTTCAGTATTCCAATGCGCCTGGCATATTACCGGAAACTGATGAATCTGAACCAGGCCCAGATGGGAGAAAAATTGGGGGTTACCCAGAGCCATTACAGCAAACAGGAGTCAGGCCTGAAAGGGATTTCCTACCAGAACCTGAAATGCTTTGAGAAAAACGGGGGCGATCCCTTTTTTCTGATCACCGGGGAACACCGGACGGTTGGTTTTTTAGACCAGTATCTGGAAGAGACCGGGTCTGCGGAAGAAAGAAGCCAGCTGTTTGGCATTCTGGCCTGGGCAGCCGGGGTGTGGGGGACGTGTCTGGGGACAGGATTGCTGACAGAACGCACAGGGAAATGTATGCGTTTGCTGCAGAATTATTCGGAGGACCTGACGGTCTGGGAGAATATCAGGCGGGTGGAACGCCGTTCCCAGGAAGAAATGGCGGGGATTTTTGATATCAACATCAAACGGTACCGGAAAATCGAAAAGGGATACAGTATGCCGGACGCGGAGATTCTGCAGACGCTGTATGAAAAAATGCAGTATTCGCCGCTGCTTGTCCTGGACCAGAAAAAATATTATCTGGACGAGCTGAACCGGGTCTGGGCGCTTTTGCAGCCGGAATGGCGCCGGGAGACAGAACGCTTAGTGGGACAGGCCAGGAAACTGATCCGGTTATCGGAAGAAAATAAAAAGGAAATGGATGGGAAGAAATGAAATATGTACTGATTCTGGAAGACAACCGGCGCGCAAGGGAAGCATTGGCAGAGGCTGTGCGCGGGATTAGCAGGAATGTGAAAGTGTTGGAAGCGGAAAATGAAGAAGAGGCGAAGCAGTATTTGTTTGATTATCAGATCAGCGTTTTTGTGCTGGATATTATCCTGACGAACCGGGTTCCGGGTGACGTATCGGGAATCCGTTTCGCAGAGAAGGTAAGAAGGACGGAAGGCTATCTGTTCACGCCGATCATATTTGTGACTGCCCTGGCGGATCCGGCCATGTATGCCTACAGAAATCTCCACAGCTTTTGCTATCTGGAAAAGCCTTTTTCCATGAAGGAAGCGGTGGAGCTGATTACCGTCGCTCTGCATCATCCGGCGGCAGAGCGGAAAAAATGTGTGGAGTATTTCCGGAAAGACGGGATTCTCATCGCAGTGGATCTGAAGAAAGTAACCTATGCGCAGGCGTGCCGCCATACGCTGATTATCCATATGGGGGATGAGAAACTGGATATTCCCTATATCACCATCCGGCAATTCCTGAAACACTGCCAGGCGGACGGTTTCCTGCAGTGCAGCAGGAACGCGGTGGTGAACCGGAATTATATCCGGAGTATTGACCTGCCGAGACGCTATATTCAGCTGAAAAACGGGGAGCGGGTGGAGATCGGGCCTGTTTTTGCAGAGCGGCTGCGGCCGGGCAGGGTGAACTTTGAGAAAACCCATCCGAGGGATGGACAGACGAAAAAAGAGCATAAGAAACGGTAATTTACGGGGAGGATCTGCCTGTCCTTGCAGTGACAGCAGGGATCCGTAAAAGGCCAGACGGATCCGGGAGGGCTGGGAGATGAGCGGGACATGAGACAGATTTACGGCGAATTTAATGAACTGACAGGGAAAAGGGTCAGAGAACTGCGCCTGGAAAGGGAATATACAAGGAACTATCTGGCCGAACAGGCGGATATATCCTCCCGGTTTCTGTGCGAGATCGAATTTGGCAGAAAAGGCTGTTCGGCCTATGTGATCTACCGCCTGGCGGTATCGCTGGGGGTGCGGGTGGACTGCCTGATCGCCTATGACGGGACGGAATATGGGGAGGATGGGGGAAAAATGGGGCAAAGTTAACGATTGACAAACGGCACGTTCTGAGAGAAAATATTTTGGAAGGGAGGATACATACGATGCATATAAGAAAGATAGTGGCAGTGGCAGCTGCAACGCTGTGCTGCGCGGGGTTTGCGGCGGTGCCGGTGATGGGGGCAGATTCTGATAGTATTAAATTTTACGCAGATGAAAAGTTGCCAGGAGAAGATGAAGACGGTGGTTATACAAAAGATAGTACAGACGTTGTAACTCAGACAGAAGAAGGTGGGATAGCTGTTCAGCCATATGTAGAATCAGAGCAAAGTATAGATTCTATAGAAGTTCCCCCGCTATTTGAGATTACAACATTAGGGGATGCATATCAACTTGATGTGGTAGTTGACGGAACGGTACCACCTAATAAATTGAAGTGGGAAATCCTGTCTGGAACAGATGTGATTCAATTAAATTCAAAAACCGGAACCGTGACAGCATTTAAAAAGGGAGAGGCGGTTATCAGGGTTAGTTTGTCTGATAATCCTGCTGTGTATGCAGAATGTAAGATCGTAGTGCAGGATCTTTTAAATGGCATTTGCCCGGATCCTACTGCGCAGACGGAGAGCCGTTTTTATTATGTAGATGGAAAATTACAACATATAACCGGCATCATAGACGTGCAGAATTCCTGGTATAATCTGGTGGATGGGCAAGTTGTTGGCAACACGGTAGCGCAAAAGGGATCTGCCTGGTGGTATATTAATGAAGATGGTGTTGCTGATTTTGAATATACCGGTTTGGCAGCAAATTCATCTGGCTGGTGGCGTATCGAGGATGGGCAGGTAAATTTCGATTATACTGGCTTTACAGAAAATGAAGAGGGATGGTGGTATCTGGAAGGAGGCCATATTCTGTTTGACCGGACAGAGGTTATCTGGGGAACCGTTGATGGAGAAGATGCCTGGTGGTATGTATGCGGTGGGCATGTCGAAGAAGATTATACGGGTTTGGCGGCAAATTCATCTGGCTGGTGGCGTATTGAGGATGGGCAGGTAAATTTTGATTATGCTGGCTTTACAGAAAATGAAGAAGGATGGTGGTATCTGGAAGGAGGCCATATTCTGTTTGACCGAACGGAGGTCATTTGGGGAACAGTTAACGGAGAAGATGCCTGGTGGAATGTAGAAGGAGGTGTTGTAAAATTTACAGATACCGTAGCGCCAAACAGCAGCGGGTGGTGGTGCATTAAAAATGGTAAAGTAGATTTCAATTTTACAGGAATTGCACCGAACAGCAGTGGCTGGTGGCGGATTGTGAATGGCTGTGTGGATTTTAACTGCAACAGTGTAGAACAGAACGAGTATGGCTGGTGGTATATCCGGAATGGCTGCGTGGATTTCAGCTATACAGGAATTGCACCGAACAGCAGTGGCTGGTGGCGAATTGTGAATGGCTGTGTGGATTTTAACTGTAACAGTGTAGAGCAGAACGAGTATGGCTGGTGGTATATCCGGAACGGCTGCGTAGATTTTAGCTATACAGGAATTGCACCGAACAGCAGTGGCTGGTGGCGGATTGTCAATGGTTGTGTGGATTTCAACTGTAACAGTGTAGAACAGAATGAGTACGGCTGGTGGTATATCCGGAACGGTTGTGTGGATTTTGGCTTTAATGGTGTAGGAACGAATTCCAGTGGTGCCTGGTATATTCGAGGAGGCTGTGTGGATTTCGGATACACCGGATATGTAGATTGGAATGGACATATTTATTCTGTAGTGGGCGGTAATATACAGACAAATGGTGTTGATTTTAATATGTATCAAACTGCGCAAGGGCAGACCAGTAAAACAAATTATCTTTTACTGGTGGACACAGAACTGTGCCGTGTAGGTGTTTTTGCCGGTTCATATGGACAGTGGACTCCAATTGCATATTGGCCCTGTTCTCCGGGAACATCTGCAACACCGACGGTTAAGGGAAGCTTTACAGTTGCATCAAAGGGGAAAGTATTTGGCAAAGCTGGCCAGTATTCGTGTTGGTATTATACACAGTTTTATGGAAATTATTTGTTCCATTCTGTGCTGTATTATCCGGGAAGTATGACGCAAATAAAGGATGGGCGTCTGGGAATGAAACTTTCCCATGGTTGTGTTCGGCTGGACATAAATAATGCGAAATGGATATGGGATACGATTCCTGCTGGAACAAAAGTGTATATATATTAAAACTATAGAAACAAAAAGCTTTCATGTCAGATTGGGCATGAAGGCTTTTTTTATACAAAAAATCGAATGGAATAGAGAAAAAATGGCAATTGGTTTTATGGGGTGGAATTTTCAAAAATCTTATGTTACCATAATATGCGGTAAATTTTTTAGGGAAAGAGGAGCCTGATAGATGAAAAAGCTATGTTCGTTTTGTATAGCCATGTTATTAGGATTACAGGTAAGTGTAATTCCGACTGCAGCGCAGAATGTTTTTGAACCTGAATTCGAGAAAACAGTTTCGAATAAAAAATCAGAGGCTCTTGGTAATGGTGTTGACCAGGAAAAACAATTTGAGGATAAAACGGATGAAAATAGACAAGTCGTGCAGAGTACAAAAATAGAGATAGAATATGATGAGCATATGCCCATTGGAGAGTTGATGGATATCCTTGGCAGAGAAGGCGGGATGAATGGGAGTGATTATAGTAATTATAGTTTGTACATAGCAGAGCAGCAGCCAACTTCTTACCGAGTTGACGCAGGAAGAGTCACGGGAGAGCGAGATGCTTCTGTACTGGTGTTGTCAAATGAGGAAAAAAGTTATAATTTTTCTGTTTCCGGGACATTAGTATCTGAATTGCTGGAAGCTCATGCCGGGTTTCAGTCGGTAGGGACAGGGACGGCACTTGTTTGTTTGATTTCGCCGGACCAGAATCAAAAAATAATGATACAGATTGAAGTCTGTGCGGCACCATTGACATTAATATTTGTTGCAGGGCAGAGTAATGCTGAAGGCGCTACGGCGACACAATCAGAAAATCAGAGACGTTACTCTGTCGCTTGTCCGGAGGGGAAAGTATATTCTACCTATGTACCGCCAGACAACCTGGCGGCGTCTTACAATATTACCGGTATAAATTTCCCGGAATCCTGTTCTGCTTCAAATGCAGAAGATTTTATACCAGGTGCATTAGCCGGCACCAGTGAAGAACTCAGCGTTAGTGGGAAACCTATAGATTATAAAAAGAATACGCTTACAGCTACAGGAAAGGGAAAAACAGGAATGGATAGTGCCCTGGCATATAAATGGCATATGTTGACGGGAGATAAAGTTTGGATCGTCAATGCCTCCTGGGGAGCCAGTTCCATTACGTCCTGGATCCCCGGAGAAAAATTGTATGAACGAACAGAGGCAGTATATGATCTGGCATATAACACCTATCAGGCAGAAATAGAAGCCGGGCATTATGTGGCGGGTGATCAGTTATTGTTTTGGCTTCAGGGGGAGCAGGATGTTTATATGGATATTGAAGCGTATGAAAGTCATTTTGCTCAAATGTATCAGGGATTTTTAAAAGACTATGATTATTTGGATGGTATCGGGGTTGTAATGGTACGTTCATCAGTAGAAAGCTGTATGGGAGAAGATGAACTGCAAATGACAGCTCCTCGTACGGTTCAATATGCTGCCGGAAGAAATAAAAAATATAGGAAGTTATATGTTGTAAGTAATGTAAATGAACAATGGCTGACAGATGAGAGTGTAAAATCCTATTTCCAAAATAAATATGGTTCGCAGATAAATCAGAAAGATTATCCTATTCGGCAAGCAATCGAGACGCCGACTTCAGTTGCCGATGTGCATCCTAATATTCATTATTATCAGATTGGGCATAACGAAAATGGTTTCGATGCGGCGGCGAGTATGTACCATATTTTGCATCATGCATCATCTGAAGAAATGGTACCAAACTCTGTTGGCTGGTATGATGAAACTGGACAGCGTGTTTGCAATTATCAGAATATAAATAAGGAAGACAATGTATTGTTCCCGATAGCAGATCCTGTATACACAGGAAAGCAAATTAACATTACTGGTTATACGGGGGAGTCGTACAATTCAATATTGGGAATTATTCCAAAAGGTGAAGTGGTCGATGGCACTCTTTATGCTTGTGTGGGGACAGAAGTGATGGCAGAAATTACAGTACGTGTGTCAGACTACCTGGACTTTTCAGATGTTTTGGGAAAGGATTATACCGGGTTTTATTATGATGATCAAAAAGCTGTTTGGTATTATGTCGATCATGGAAAAGTGTATTTTGATAAAAACGGCGTAGTTCAGGGAACAGTGAATGGAGAAGAAGGTTGGTGGTATGTCAGTGAAGGAAAAGTGATTTTTACAGACACTGTTGCGCAGAATGCCGAAGGATGGTGGTACATTAAAAATGGTAAGGTGGATTTTAATTATACCGGTTTGGCTCCAAACAGTAGCGGTTGGTGGCGGATTGAAAACGGAAAAGTGAATTTTGATTATACAGGATTTGTACAGAATGAAGAAGGTTGGTGGTATCTGGAGGGCGGTCATGTCCTGTTTGACCGGACAGAAGTGATTCAGGGAACAGTGAATGGTGAGACTGCCTGGTGGAATGTGGTTGGCGGAGTGGTTGAGTTTACAGATACTGTTGCGCCCAATAGTAGTGGATGGTGGTGTGTCAGGAACGGAAAAGTAGATTTTGGCTATACGGGCTTGGCCTCGAATAGCAGCGGCTGGTGGCGGATTGAGAATGGGAATGTCAATTTCAGCTATTGCGGATTTGTGCCGAATGCCGAGGGGTGGTGGTATTTAGAAGGAGGCCATATTCTGTTTGACCGGACAGAAGTGATTCAGGGAACAGTGAATGGAGAGACCGCCTGGTGGAATGTGGTTGGCGGAGCGGTAAGTTTTACAGATACTGTGGCCTCGAATAGCAATGGCTGGTGGCGAATTGAAAATGGAAAAGTGAATTTTAGTTTTTATGGTATTGCCCAGAATGAATATGGCTGGTGGTACATACAAAATGGCTGTGTGGATTTTGGTTATAGTGGAGATATTGTGATAAATAACCAAACTCATCAAGTTGTGAATGGTTTAGTTTATATGTAGAATGTGATATGAATTAGTAATGCAGAGGGAGAAAATATTTTGAAAGCAAAATTAGTAGTTGGAATATTTGCAGCAGCAACGCTTATTTTAGTGTCGGGGGGAAGTCTGGCAGTTTTTGCTGCAGATGAGAATTTGGCTTTAGAAAGTGCGAAAACATTAACAGAATCAGAACCGATGAAAGAGGATAAGTATCCTGACGAATGGGATCAGGAAGATCCATTAAACTACAGAGCGTATAAGCAGATGCAGGAGGAATCAGATATTCTGGTGAATAATGCCTCTCTTTGGAAAGCCTCCGGTATTACAACTCAGTGGGACGGAGTAACCTACACACATACTGCGGAAAATACTGCTAACAAAAGTGTCGTTGCAGGAATAGATGTTTCATACCACCAGGGAAATATTGATTGGAAGAAAGTCAGGGCATCAGGAATTGAGTATGCAATTATTCGTGCAGGATACCGGGCTTATGGATCTGGTTCCTTGGGACAGGATGTCAAGTTTCAGACGTATATCCGCGATGCTAAGAATGCGGGGATTAAAGTTGGCGTGTATATTTTTTCACAGGCAATCACAGAAGCGGAAGCTCGGGAAGAAGCAGACTTTGCAGTGGAGCAGATCAAAAAATCTGGTTATACGCTGGATCTTCCGGTGGTGATCGATCTTGAATTTGCAGGAGATCGGCTGGGACGTTTGTATGAAGCCAATTTGTCTAAGGAGCAAATGACAAATATTGCAAATGCATTTTGTGAGCGTGTGCAATCATATGGATATCAACCCATGATATATGCAAGTTCCAGTTGGCTATATGGGAAAATGGATGGAGATGCGTTGGGACAGAAGTATATGTTATGGATGGCTCGGTATAATACACATTCATATAATGCGGCTACTGAATCAGGAAAACAGCTTTTTGGGGGGCAGATTGATGTATGGCAGTGTTCCTCTACAGCAAAAGTAAATGGGATTAGCGGAAATGTAGATCTTGATTGGATTTATTATCAAAGACAGAATGTTTGCCAGGCGGCAGATGGAAACTGGTATTATTATGTAGATGGAGAAATTGATACATCTTTTACCGGATTAGCGCCAAACAGCAGTGGTTGGTGGAGAATCGAAAACGGGAAGGTGAACTTTGACTATAATGGTTTCGTAAAAAATTCTGAAGGCTGGTGGTATGTCGAAGGTGGTCAGGTGAGATTCGACCGGACAGAAGTAATTGAAGGAACCGTAGATGGTGAGAATGGCTGGTGGAACGTAGTCGGAGGAGTTGTGGAATTCACGGACACGGTGGCACAGAATGAAAGCGGCTGGTGGTGTATCCGTGGAGGAAAAGTAGATTTCGGCTATACGGGATTGGCGGCAAACAGCAGCGGCTGGTGGCGGATCGAGGATGGCCATGTAAACTTTGATTACCAGGGCTTTGTGGAAAACGAAGAGGGCTGGTGGTACCTGGAAGGAGGCCATATCCTGTTTGACCGGACGGAAGTGATCGAAGGGAAGGTAGAAGGAGAAGAAGGCTGGTGGAATGTAGTCGGAGGAGTTGTGGAGTTCACGGACACGGTGGCACAGAATGAAAGCGGCTGGTGGTGTATCCGTGGAGGTAAGGTGGATTTTGGTTATACAGGATTGGCGGCAAACAGCAGCGGCTGGTGGCGGATCGAGGATGGCCATGTAAACTTTGATTACCAGGGTTTTGCAGAAAATGAGCATGGTTGGTGGTATCTGGAAGGCGGTCACGTTCTTTTTGATAAGACTGACATAATACAAGGGATTATTGACGGGAAGGAGCATCAATGGTATGTTAAAGGAGGTAATGTACAGTTAACCTATACTGGAATAGTAATGATTCATGGAAGTTTGTATCATATAAAAAATGGTATTGTGGAGTAAGGAGAAATTTTTATGTTACACAGAGGAAAGAGACCAGTGGCGGCGATTCTGGCAGCGGCAATGATGTCTATGGCTGTTCAGACAGGAATTGCAGCAGAACCGATGGAAGGCAGTTCTAAAACTGTTATTGCAGAAGAGCAGGTCACGGAAAAGATGGGAGAGGATTTTACTGAAGAAATGTCAGAGGATCCGGAAAATGACCCAACATCGGAAGAAGACGTTATAAACCAGATACATGAAGATCAGAAGGACATGGCTGGAGAAACAGAACATAATGGGAACTATGATAAGGTTCCTGAATTAGAAGAATCTCCTGCTGTTCCCGAAAACAGTCAAATGGATACGGCAGATGGTCAGATAGAAAGCCAGCCGAAAGATGACAATTTGCCAGATATGCGGACGGAAGAGCCACTGAGTGGACAGACAGAAGAACGGTCATCTGTTTTGCAGAATGAACGGAATGTGCGCGCAATGACAGAGTTTCATTATACATTATCAGAAACAAAGCTTGAGCAGAGCGTTATTGGAGGCGTGAGTACAGAGAAGATTCTTGAGGCGGCGAAAGGCATTATTGAAAAGAACGAAGGAACTTACGGATCTGTTAATGCAAATGATAACGGCGCTCTTTCCATAGGCAAGATGCAATGGCATGCATACCGGGCAGCGAGGCTTTTACAGGCAATTATATCTGCTGACAATCAGCAGGCTTATGCAATATTAGGGGATACTTTATATACAGAGATTGTAAAGCTGTCTACTACAGATAATAAGGTATGGTCAAACCGGACGCTGACATCGGATGAGAAGAGCAGGATTTCCTCTCTTCTTCAGACCAATAGTGGGAAAGCAATCCAGGACAAATTGGAAGCATCGGATATCTCCGGTTATATTAACCGGGCATATGCGATTGGCCTGCGTAATGCATCGGCAGTGGTCTATTATACAGATATTGAGAACCAGTGGGGATCTGGCGGCGCTGCCAGGCAGGTAGAGTATGCAGAAAATATAGCAGGATCACGTGAAAAGATTACATTGAATGAGATGCATCTGGGAGCTCTGTGTTATAGCAGATCTTATAATCCCCGCAGACTTCAGACCTATGGTTTGGTTATTGCACTCCAATGGCCGGATTGTCCGTCGAAAGATCAGGAGATCCCGTATAATAAACCCTGGAGTGATGGCCATGGGGTGGCCTGGCTGCAAAATGCGTTAAATACATATCAAAATGCCGGGCTTGCGGTTGACGGACAGTATGGGGAAGCAACAAAAGAGGCGGTCAGGGCATTTCAGACGCAGGAGAATCTGGATGTAGATGGTTTGGCTGGAAAGGATACAATCTGCGCATTGATTTACAGAATGTATTCTGATCTGGCATCAGGAAAAAGCGATTCTGTTACCACAATTACGAAAACGGATATTATTCAGTCTGGTGATGACTGGATTTATGTAGTAAACGGTAAGCATGATACTTCTTATACAGGTCTTGCTCAGAACCAGTCTGGCTGGTGGTATGTAGAGAATGGTGTGGTAGATTTCTCTTATACGGGCCTGGTGGCGAACAGTAGCGGCTGGTGGCGGGTCGAAGGAGGCCATGTAAACTTTGATTACCAGGGCTTTGTGGAAAACGAAGAGGGCTGGTGGTACCTGGAAGGAGGCCATATCCTGTTTGACCGGACAGAAGTAATCTGGGGAACAGTAAATGGAGAGGAAGCCTGGTGGAATGTAGAAGGCGGAGTCGTAAA